>JAIORB010000006.1 GCA_021108325.1 Bacteroidales bacterium
AGCACCCGAAAAGCTTGATCCTCAGGAAATAAAAGGCAAACCTGAATGGGTGAAAATTTTTCAGGATTTAACTGCTGTTATTGATTCATCCGGCTTATGTTTGTTTACTTCTTTTGCACTTGGCGCACCAGATTATGCCGAATTATTAAACAAAGCCACAGGATTTAATTATTCTGTTGATGAAATGATGCAGGCAGGCGAAAGAATTTGGAATATGGAAAAACTGTTTAACCTGAAATCCGGTTTAACTACAAAAGACGATACGCTGCCTAAACGTTTGCTTGAAGAGCCGATTCCGGCAGGACCAAACAAAGGACATGTACATCGTTTGGGAGAAATGCTTCCCGATTATTACAAACTCAGGGGATGGACAGAAGATGGAATTCCGACTGAAGAAAAGTTGAAAGAACTAGGACTTTAAGAATGATGAAATATTTTAATTTCTAATTTTTTGAGATTTCCTAAAGACAATACCGATCGTTTCAGACAATATTGAAGTGATTGGTATTGTTTTTTAAATAAACAATTTTGTCTAAAAACATAGTTCTCTTAATTTCAAGACAACGTAACAGCATACGATCAGTAAATATATATAGATGAAAATTAATGTAAAACTATTTGCAACTTTACGACTAAAACTGGGAGTAGCCGGACTCGAAATCGAAACAGACAAGCCTGTTACAATAATGCAGCTTCTGAAATTGGTTTCGCAAAAACTGAATACTGATATCATTCCCGAATTAATTGAAGATGGGGAAATTAAGGTCGGAACTATATTATTAATAAACGGGGAAAATATTTTTCATGCCGACAAGCTTGAAACTGTGATAACCAAAGAATGTGAAGTTTCGGTTTTTCCACCTTCAGGAGGAGGTTGATTTTGGAAATATACTCAAGACATATTGACCTTTTGGGCGAAATAAAATTTGCGAAAATAAAAAAGGCATCTGTTATGGTGGCTGGTGCCGGCGGCTTAGGCAGTACGGTTCTCAACCTACTTGTTCGTTTGGGTATTGGCACAATTCATTTCTTCGAATTTGCCGAAATAGACTTGCCCGATCTTAACCGTCAGGTATTATATAATTCAGAAAATATTGGCAAGCCCAAGTGCAGGATTGCTTTCGAGAATTTAAAAAAGATAAACCCTGAAGTTGAAATTATTGCTCATTGCGAAAAGATCATCGAAAAAACAGAAATTCCGGAAGTTGATTTGGTTTTTGATTGTCTCGACAATTTTACCTCAAGATATATTCTTGATGATTTGATTTACCCAAAAGGAATACCAATGGTTCACGCCGGTGTTAGTTCTTATTTTGGGCAGCTTACAGTAATAATCCCGGGGGAAACAGAATGTTTAAGAAAAGTCATCTCCGTGGAGGCAGCCAGATTTGACGAGAAAATTAATAAAAAAATATTTCCGCCGGTTGTAACAACCATGGCCTCGCTTCAGGTTTCAGAAGGGATAAAATATTTAACCGGTGATTTTAAAAATCTACTATACGGAAAAATACTCGTAATAGACTTATTATCTAACTCTTTTGATGTAATTAATATAAAGTAGATTAAAAAAACACAAGCAATAAATGCCTGTGCTTATTCAGATGATTAAACCTTAATTTACATTATTATACTAATTAACGTGAGTTCGATCTAAGCTTATTTCATTAAAGCCTTATTATCAATAATTTCAATATTTAATGAAGGTTTTTTAGGAAAGAAAGAGTATGCGATAAGACCTGACAGTAGATTTGTTAGAAAATTTTCAAAGCTTCTGTGCCTGGTATGTTCTACTTGACAAATATTCTTTAATTCATCATTTACCGTTTCAATGAGGGCCCTTTTCTTGAGTATTATTTTGTCCTGAATATGCATTAGGGAGTTTTTCATATTTTTACGAAGTTTTGTAATTAGGTGTATCCCATTTATAAAAAGCTGTTCGAATAGTGTTTTGCTGATATATCCTTTGTCACCAAACAATTTCCCGAATATTTTATCATGAAAAGATTCATACTTAAGTGGTTTTCTGTCATCTACATTACCTTGCGTTAGCATGAAATCAAGAATCTCTCCTCTGTCATTGATAATTAAATGAAGTTTGAACCCGAAAAACCAACCGATTGAGCATTGTCCCTTAGTTGCAAGACCTTTAAAAACCTTATTTGAGTGTTCCCTACGAATATGGCATGCTCTGAGTGGTGTAGAGTCAATAAAGGAAACACCAGTACACGTACCTAAACAGCATGTTTTTAAGAATATAGCCATGGGCATTGAAACTTTTTGCTGTAACTCTACAAAACGATTATATGAGACAGTTTGAGGAAATTCCTTTTTAAGATGGATCTGGACATACTTTGTATAATAGTGTTTCAGATTGCGAAACTGACCTGCATGAAAGAAAATTAAGATAGTAATTACTTCACTATCAGATAAATTAAAAGAACGATTCCTCCTTTTTTTGCCATTATCTTCTAGTAATATGTGGCCGGCCTTAACCTTTTCAAATTCTTTGCAAAAATCATCTACTATACAGTAAATTTCCGTAATTTTATCAATATTAAGCATAGGGAGAAAGATTAGTTAAATATTTAATTGTCAATTATTTAAATATACTAATTCTCCCTATTCTTTCATAATAAAATGATGATTTTCTTACGTCGAACTCACGTTAATTATTATCTGCTTTTTCTTTTTCCTTCTGCGTCATAATAAGAATTATAATTCCTAAACGGGCCACCAAAAATACCATAATTGCAAAAAGAGGATTTAATAATGCCATTTTTAACCCTTCTCCTAAAAGGCTAGGTGTCAATTCACCATGCGCTGATACATTGTCAAATGCTACTATCAATCCGATAGTGCGCCCTAAAAAACCCCATGCAACGGTAAACCAACTTAATGATTTAATTAGAGCAATCGTTTTACCATAATCTTTTTTATCCATTAAGCCTTTAACAAATAAAGCCAGGATAATAATTAATAAAACTAAAATAGCATACATAAAGAAAGGTCCGCCTTCATTAAACTTGTCAATAATTTGTGTCCAGAGATTCATAATGTTTTTGTTTTTAGTTAATACTGAATCAAATCTAAGAAGGATTTTTATTAAATAATTTTATTTGCGATGGATGAATAATTAGCTTCGCTTTTCTACAGATATAAAGATACAAAATGAAATTTAACATTCTGATAAGTAATAAAGGATTCTAAATTGGTAATTAGTCTATAAAAAAATGTCGATTAAAAGAATTTATGTAATATTGTTCTTATGAGTTTTTTGCAAAATAGTAAAATTAAGCTAATACTACCGCATATTCTGTTTTGGATAGCAGTATGGTTTTTCTTTGTATATTTTTTTAGTTTTAACACTGATGATACAACATATATTAAATGGCTGTCGAGTTTATTATTACCGCTAACAATAATGGTGACTTATTTTGTTGTTTATTTTTTAATTCCCAAATATTTATTGACAAAAAATTACTTTCAATTTGCTCTATATAGTTTTTATACATTAGTTTTTTCTTCCTATTTGATTGTGTTGATAATTTATGGATGTTTAATTTTTTTACTGAGTTTCAATATTTCTATTATGCCACCAATGAGTAAAAATTTTGTGTTTGTGCTCATTCTGGTGTATTTAGTTGTTGGGATTGTAAGTTTTATAAGTCTGCTAAATCAAAATTTCAAAACAAGTTCGAGAAATAAAGAACTTCAAAATAAAATTCTGGCAACTCAGTTACAACTTAAGGAACAGGAATTGCACTATTTAAAAATGCAAATACATCCTCATTTTTTATTCAATACGCTAAATACTATTTATGGTTTTGCTTTAAAACAGTCGAAACAAACTCCTGAAATTATCTTAATGCTTTCTAACTTATTGGATTATATTTTATACCAAATTAATAAACCCAAAGTTAGTCTTAAAGAAGAAGTTTTACATATAAAAGAATATATCGAATTAGAAAAAATACGATTTCAGGACACTTTAAAAGTTTTATTTTCCGCTAACCAAATTGATGAAGAAATAGAAATTGCGCCCATGTTGTTGATTCCATTTATTGAAAACGCTTTTAAACATGGTAACATAATAGATGGTTTTTTAACCATAGAAATTAATGTAACCGTAATTGAAAACCAGCTGGAATTTTCAATTCGTAATACGGTTTTAAATGATAATACAAAAACTAAAAATCACGGAATAGGTCTTGAAAACATCAGGAAGAGACTTGATTTACATTACAGCAATACTTATCAATTAAAGATTAAAAATAAAGATAATTGGTATTCTGTGAACTTATCAATATTCAATTTAAATACTATTAAGAATGCTTGAAACTATTCAATGTTTAATTGTAGATGATGAACCGGTTGCCCGTGAAATTCTGGAAAACCATCTGGCAAAAATTCAAACTATTCATGTAGTCGGCAGTTGTAAAAGTGCTCTGGAAGCATTTAATCATATTAACTCAGAAAAAGTGGATTTAATTTTCCTGGATATTAATATGCCCGAAATTTCAGGTTTATCTTTTGCAAAATCAATAAACAAAAACATTAAAATTATTTTCACTACCGCTTATAGAGAATATGCAGTTGATGGTTTCGATTTACAAGCTGTTGACTATTTGCTAAAGCCAATATCTTTTGAACGTTTACTTCAGGCAATAAATAAATACCTTAATGAAAATCCACCTATAAAAGAAGACTATACTGAGGGAATTACTTCCGAACAAAGCAATTTTATTTTTGTACGTTCCGATAGAAAAATGATTAAAATTAATTTTTGCGATATAAACTATATTGAAAGTTTAAGTGATTATATAAAAATACATTTAACTGATAAAACAATTATTACACGAGAAACCATATCGAATATTGAAGTTATGCTACCTCAAAAAGACTTTATTCGGACTCATCGTTCATTTATAGTATCGCTTGCCAGTATTGAATCATTTACAAATGAATACATTGAGATTAATGGAAGTGAAATACCAATTAGTCGAAGTTATAAAAATGCAGTATTACAGAGGTTAGAAAATAAATATTAGGCTTTGCATTTTAATCAAGCCTTAAGTGTTAGATAAAATATCTGTTTTATTCTTTGGTTCGTTTGAGTAAGCCAAAAATATCTTTTACTTTTTGTATAAATCCTTTTTCTTTTTGTTGGATAAACTCTAACAAAATATTTGAGAATTCTGGTGTTCTTAAATATCCATAAGCTTTATGAGGATTTTTCTCATGATCAATTTCATAGTTGTTATTCACAATAAAATCAACTGCTTTTACACCGAGTTTATTTTCATCAAAATCATTTTTAAGGCTGTAATTAATAGCAACCAAATCTTCAAGATCTGAAAAATTAAACCAATTTTTTCGAACACCGTGTGGTGTTTTCAATTTATGACTATTGTTTAATGCGACTTTTTTTTCTTGAGCAATTTTGCTTCTAACAAAAGGTAGCCCAAGTGGCGAACCAATGGTTGCAAAGGTATTTATCTTTAGCTTAGGCAAATTAAATGTAAGGATGTCAAATGCAATTATAGATCCCATGCTATGAGCAATAAGAAAAATATCATCATTCTTATATTTCATTAATGCTTTAATAACATTATTCCTAATTTGTTCGCGGGCAAAATAAGTAAAACCATTTAAAGTGATTTTTTCATTTTCATAATACGCTTCAAGGTCTTTAAAATAATTACTTATTATTGCATCAGGAATAAAGGAATAATTAATCGTCATATCATCGTTTAAGAATATTTTATCGGCCGCTTCATCAAACCAATCCAATATTTTTTTTCGTGTCGGATGCTCGACAAAATTGTTGTTATGTTTTCCAGGTATATATTTATCTTTAAGGTATAATGGATGTTTTTCGTTAGTTATTGTTTCGTCTAATGGTTTTTCATTTAATATATCAGCCCAATAGATAAGCTCAAATTTGGGGAATTTAAAATCATGGTTAGTGTTTTTTAAACCTTCGAGCATAGACTCTTTCCACCAATTTTGAAGTGTTTCTTTAGATGGTTTGTTTCCTAATCCGTGAATACCAATAATTACTTTTGCCATTAATTTATAAGTTTAATTTAAAAGGTGCTAAGCGGCTACTTTTATCCTTCGACAAGCTCAGGATAACGTTTAATCAGCTTGTTAGCAAATCCCTGCCTGCCGCAGGCAGGCGCTAAGCACCTAAAGTGCATTTTTAAGC
This sequence comes from Bacteroidales bacterium, assembly GCA_021108325.1. Lineage (GTDB taxonomy): Bacteria > Bacteroidota > Bacteroidia > Bacteroidales > UBA12077 > UBA12077. The sequence goes on from JAIORB010000006.1 coordinate 6,209, forward strand.
CATCCTGCCCTGTCGGTAGTAATTCCGTCAACACCCATATCAAACAGACTTTTGGCTTTTTCAGGATTATTTACTGTCCATGTATATAATTTTAATTCCGCAGATTTAATTTTTCTTATTGTTTCTGTATTTAACGTTTGCTTTATTCCTAAATCTAATCCGGTTAATTGTAAGTTAACGGCTTTTGAAATAATTTTATTTAACGGCAGACGAAAGATTTTCTTATACCAGGCTACATCGTGTACTAAAATCCAATATACAGCTAATGCCGGAAGTTGCTTTCTTATTTCAATTAAATCTTCCAATTTAAAACTAATAATTTCAATCTGATTTGGTTTCAATTCCGATTTATCAATCACATCTTTAAGAAACGAAATAGTCTTAACACCACTTTTAATTTCGATAAGTATTTTCTTAGCCTTGGGAACAGTACTTAAAACTTCTTGTAATGTTGGAATTCTCTCCCCTTTATACATTCTGTTTTTATATTTACCTACATCCAGCCTTTTAAGCTCCTTCAATTCTGTATTACTAATCCATCTTAATTTTCGGGAAACTCTTCGGGTATGTGCATCGTGAATTACAACTACCTTATTATCTTTGGTTAAACGTATGTCCACTTCAACTGCATCTGCTTCATTTTTCCATGCAAGATTAATAGAAGATAGAGTGTTTTCCGGGGCATTAAATGATTCTCCCCTGTGAGCAATAATGAGTTGTTTATGTATCTTTTTAATATCTTTCAATTTATATTTTAAAGAATCTTGTTTAGCTTTGTTAAACATCTTGTAATTTGAATAGTCTAAAATTAAACTTTATTAAATAATATCATGAAAAAAATTAATCTTATCTTTTTGTTTTCAATATTAATGCAGTTTTCGTGGGCACAAAACTCCCTTGAATTAAATAAATGGAAAATAACAAATCCCGAAAAAATAAATTTACCTGCATTTTCTGATATTGAAAATATTAATGGAGACACATTTAAAACATCCGATTTATTAAGAGAAACTAAAGTTGATTTAAATAATAAATCATTAATCTGGAAAAATATTGAAGTAGGTACAGATAGTATTATTTTAAATCAAGCTGACGAAAACAATCTTCTACTATTATCAAGTTATTTATCTGTTAATCGATGGACTAAAGGTTCATTGTATATAACTTTAAATGCGATTTATGAAGTTTATTTAGATGGCGAACTTATTAAAACAAAAAAGAATGCCGACCTAAGTTCCAATATAATAGATGTAAAACTCGACCGTGGAAATCATCAAATAGTAATTAAGCTTTTAACAAGCGATAAAGTTTTAAAACTTCAGTCTGAATTCACATATGGTGAAGAGTTTTCGGATTGCAATGCAACTGTTAGTTTAAACCCAAAAAGGTATTTTACCATTAATGATGTATTGGAAGGGAAAAATGTTTCATCGGCACAAATTTCATCAACAGGGAAATATGTTTTGATTAATTATTCAGAAGTTGTTCATGACAGCGGGAAAAGCAAAAAATATTCTGAAATTTATGACCTTGAAAAACAAAAGAATATCACTGTTTTAAGAAACAAAAACATTTCGAATGTTAAATGGTTGCCACGAACAGATAAATTATCTTATGTTTCTGTATTTGAAGACAAATCAGAAATTTTTGTTTACGATATCTTAACCGGAAAAGAAAAATCTGTTGCCAAAGAAATTTCCGATTTATCAGATTATTCATGGTCACCAAACGAAGATTATATTATTTATTCTGAATATATAAAAGCTGAAAAACCGGGTGATTTAAAACGGATTTACGGAAATGAAGACAGACTACCCTATTTCCGTAATCGCTCATTTTTACATAAAATTGATGTCAAATCCGGAAATATTGTTCAAATAACTTCAGGAAATCTTTCTTCAAGTTTACATGACATTAAACCTGATGGATCGAAGATTTTATTTTCTATTTCTAAAATAGATTATTCTGAAGTGCCATTCCATAAACAAAATCTTTACGAAATGGATATTAAAACTAACGAATTAACAAGTATCTGGGAAAATAAGATTTATTCCGGATATGCTAAATATTCTCCGGATGGTGCTAAACTTTTAGTTCAGGGTGGACCGGAATGTTTCGGAGATTTAGGAATAAATGTAAGCGAAGGGAGGATTCCAAACAGCTATGATAGTCAGTTGTATATTTTTGATTTAGCAACAAAACAGGTTGAACCTATAACAAAGAATTTTGATCCTGCAATTGGCGATGCATACTGGAGTAAGGATAATCAAATTTATGTATCAGTAACTGATAAAGACTATGGAAATCTTTACCGGTACAACTTAAAATCAAAATCATTTGAGAAGATTAATTTATTGGTAGAAGTTTTAAAAAATATTGATTTCGCTTACAATAAACCAACAGCAGTTTATACCGGCACAAGCATTTCTACTCCTAAAAAACTTTATACACTCGATTTGAAAAAAGAAACAAGCACTTTGCTCTCTTTTCCTGAAAAAGGAAGATTTACTGATATTCAATTTGGAAAAACCGAGCCCTGGAATTTTGAAAATAAAAATGGAACAACTATTTATGGCAGGGTTTACTATCCACCAAATTATGATGCTACAAAAAAATATCCTGTCATTGTAAACTTTTATGGAGGCACATCTCCAATTAAAAGATCTTTTGGAGGACGTTACCCGATAAACAACTGGGCTGCCGAAGGATACATTGTTTACGTTTTACAACCAAGCGGAGCTACCGGATTTGGCCAGGATTTTTCGGCTTTACATGTTAATGGCTGGGGATTCGATGCCATAGATGATATTATTGATGGAACTAAAAAGTTTCTGGAAACACACCCAAGTACTGATGCAGAAAATGTTGGATGTATCGGGGCATCATACGGAGGATACACAACTATGCTAATTCAAACCAGAACCGATATTTTTAAGACGGCTATTTCGCATGCAGGAATTAGTTCCTTAACAAGTTACTGGGGCGAGGGATATTGGGGATATTCGTATAGCACAGGTGCAACAAAATTCAGTTATCCGTGGAACAGAAAAGACATTTATGTTAATAACAGCCCTGTTTATAATGCTGATAAATTCCAGAATTCAATTCTCTTATTACATGGAACTACTGACACGAATGTTCCTGTTGGTGAGAGTTTGCAATACTATGCAGCATTAAAACTTTTAGGAAAAGATGTTGAAATGGTATTAGTTGATGGACAAAATCACTGGATATTAGATTACAAAAAACGAATTAAATGGCATTATACTATCATGTCGTGGTTTGATAAAAAATTAAAAGATCAGCCACAACAATGGAATGATATGTATCCTAAGAAGAATTTGTGAGATATTTAACAAATCCTGTCAGGGTTTAAAAACCCTGACAGGATGTTTTTTATTTAATTACAGAATTAATTTCTTTTACCCCTATTAGTCGATCATAATTACGGCGAAAATCGTGGTAATAAACTAATATAGTATAAGAATTTTCGGTTTGAGCATGATTACCTTCAATATAAGTAAAGTCCGGTTTACTATTTTCCATTAAAACATACTGGTAGTTATAATATCCCTGTTTTAGTTGCAATCGGCCTTCATAAGCTTTTTGCTCAAAATTATATCGCATTTTATTTTCTTCTGTAAAATCATAATTTGTTAATGCACCCCAGATGTAAATTTCACCTTGTTGCATTGGAGCACTCATGTTAAGTGTAAAGTAAACAAAAGAATAATCTGCTTCAGTTTCCGGGAAATCACTTTGCGTAACATCTATCTTAAACAGTCCGTTAATATCCGGTTTGTATTGGTAATCTTCAAAAGTTCTATCCCTGTTTTCTGCCAGTAAAAAATGATACATATTATCGACAAAATTTATATTCTTTATATTTTCAGCCGTATAGTGAATATTTTTTGTGTTGAAATGGTGAAATTCATTTCCTCCTTTAAATTTCAAAACACTAAAATTGTTAAACGTAAACTCATTATCTTTTATTAAATCAGGCTGAGTCAATTCCAAATAATTAATCCAGTTATAATTTTTTAATATCTGAACTTTTAAGTTTTGGTTTATATCATAAAATTCATTTTCAAAATAATCAACCACTATTTCCAACTCCTGATCGTTATAGAAATACGCTGTCTGGTTCATATTCCTCACGATTCCTTCAATATTTGTTTTCCGTTCAACTACCATAAACCTTTTATTAAAAACAATCTCATCAGTATTTGAGTTTTCATACACCTGTAATACATAGTTGCCTGAAATCATTGGTCGCATATATTCGTTTGGTAGTTTTAATGAATAATGTGTGTAATTAATAGTAGTATTAAAAGATGATTGATATTCAGATATTTGATCCTCGAAATAACCATCAATGTATTCACTTTCGTCTAAATCAGACGGAGTCCAATCTGAATTGCAATGAATAATTTTATAATTGTAATCTTTTGTATCTGCACTTAAATCATCAAACCTGAGTGTTAAATATTTACTGCTACCCAAGTCCCATATAGGTAATGACAAATCATCCCCTTCGGCATACATCAATACAGTTTTAATGTTTTTATTGTAAATCTTATTGTATAAAACATCCTGACAAAAGCCCGAATAAAATAAAAAGCTTACCACTATTAAAAACAAAATCTTTTTCATGATGAACAGGTTTGAAGCAAAGATAAAAATAAAAAAGCCACCACCCATAAACAGGTGATGACTTTACAGCTTGATTTTTAAAATCAGCCCCTAATCAAATCATTTATTAACTTCATCAATTCTATCTGTAATACTTTCGTATCTTGCCTGAAAACCTTCATCGTTTCCACATTCATGTAATTGAGACCATTCAAGGGCAAAATTTCCAATCTCCGCTGCCATATTTGCAATTTTCATAACTGCATCCATATCCATCGGATTTTCATTTACTCTTTTCTTAAGTGGCACATATTTATCTGCCCAAACTTCATATCTGTTCAGATAATCTTCACAGGTTTTCGATTTTACCGGATCTAACTTACTATCTGTTTCAATACCCTCATCATCTTTAGCTTTTGTTTCGTATGTGTCTTGCTTTGTTGATTCACCAACAACTTCTTCACTTTTAGAACTGCTGGTTATTTCAGATTTTCCTGTTTTTAAAATTTGACTTTTAACAGGCTTACAATTATTCTTGTACTTGACACTACCTTTTTCTTCTCCTGCATTTGTTACTCTTAATGTAATTGTAACAGTACTATGCTGTCCATTACTCCCTGGATGCTTATTATCATTACATAACACAAGCATTTGCATTTCACCTTCGCCCAAACCTACAGTACCTTTTAATGTAGCAGAACCGTTTCCATGATCAATTAATTTGTATCCATTGGGTAAAATTATCGAGTAAATTTCTACTGGATCGCACTCCGGATCATTAGCATATATTTTAGCAGACCATTCTTCGCCAGGTTTTACATTAGTTTTCCCTTTGAAATAGATATTGGGTCTATAATTACAATCAATTTCGGGATTTCCCTCAAACCAAAATTTTGTATGTACTATTTCTTTCTCTGAAGCATACAAAACATGAACATGGTTCTTATTATCTATTACCATATCAGTATATCTTACAAAATATTTCCTGTCATCGTAAACTTTTTTCCATGCTTGCTCACAATTACATGTACGATAAGCAAAAGATAAGCCCCAACCATTTCCATAAGCTAAATACATTACCCCATTTTTATCTACCCCCATTGCCGGTTTTTTCATATTCCCAATCTTATCAATATACCAGTTTCCATTACAAGGATTCCTTGTTACAACATTTAAACCTTGATAATCATCTCCTCCAAATAAATCTCGATAAGCAAATGCCGGAGTTCCATCAGGAGATAAACATAAAGATGTATTTTGCTTTCCTCCATTCATGTCATTATCAATTTTAATTTGCTTAATGTTCCATTTATTCCCATTTATAGTTTTCTGAGCAAAATTTATTGAATTTTTCCCACCAAAACTTACCATGACATTGTTATTATAAGTGACTATTGAAGGGTCAGTACCATATCCTTTGTAAGTGTCTGTAATACCCCTTTTAATAATTTCATTTTCCCATTTTCCATTTGCAGATTTATAAAAATACATTGCCGCCATATCAAAAATCTTCTCTTGTAAATCGCGCCCATCACCGGATATAATTAAATGCACCCCTCCTTTGTTATCTGTACACATATCTATATAATCTTCCCACACATAAAACTTGAATAATTTCGGGGTATTATCATTATTAATCTCTGAGAAAGTCCATTTGCTATCAGACACTTTCTTTGTGCCGTAAATCAATGCAGAGGGATGTCTTGTAAAAACCACATGGATTTTATCATTTTTATCTATGGCAATTGCCGGATAAGCAGCATCGTATCCATTTTTATCTTTTGTAATTAATACTTCTGTTTTCCATTCTCCCGATTTATTCGTTGCAAAATATGCATTTCCATTGTATGGGTCATGAAAAACAGTAGATAGGTTTCCTTTACTATCAATAGCAAGCTTTACGTGTTTGAAATTGATAACTTTATCCGTTTTATATACAATGCTTGATTTATTCTTAACCTGAATATTATCTAAATCAGGGTTTACTTTTTGGGCTTTTGAATAAAAACTGAATACAAAAGCCATTGCTATGATTAGGAGCTTTTTCATAATAATTGGGTTAAATTAATAACTACACTATTTTTTCTCTTATTAAAGTTACTTTAATTTGGAAATTAATCAATCATTAATAAGATTCATCAACAACTTTCACATAGAAACTACCACTCACATTTTTTACCACATCGCCTGATGCTCCACCTTCCAGAGTGCCAGTAAAGGTTCCTTTAATGTAATCATTATATTGGGTAACTTTAATTTCAAAACTTGTGCTCATGCCATCTCCATTATATGCATCATAATTACCTTCGGATGCTTCTACTGTCATTGCAGCATCAGTGCTACTTTTTGTGTAAGTTCCAGTAGTATTCCCTGTAATTTCAATCCAAAAATAATAGCCGGACTGTTGGCAAGCTACAGTAGTTGAGGATCCATCATAATAAGCTTCAATAGCAATTATTCCTGTACCTTTATAAGTACTACCATCGAACGTAAACTCGACATATTGTTCCGGATTAGAATCATCATCATCACTACAAGCTGTAAAACTAAATACAGAAATAGTTAAAACTGTTAAAATCAATAATGTTTTTTTCATAGTTGTAAAGTTTTATTGTTATTAAATTAATGTGTTAAACTCAAAAACTAAGATATAAGCATTATTCATTATTGTTTGAGCAAATTTGAATTCAAACAACAATACTTTGAATTCCAAGAAGCCAAAACAGAATTTAAAAAAAGACACTAGAAATATGTAATCAAATGTGACTATAAAGAATCTAAATATTCCATTAGAACAGCACGTTTTTGTTGCGAAACCGGAATGTTTGAATTATCGGACATTACAATTGCACCACCCGATTGTTTATCGAAATATGAAATGTAATTTAAATTAATTAAATGTGATTGATGAGTACGCATAAAACCAAGGGGAGATAACATTTCATCATACTTTTTTATTGCTTTGGAAATTACAATTTTATTACCTGTATTTGTGTAAAAAGTAGTATAAGTATTATCAGATTCACATCGAATAATATCTTTCATATCTAAAATATGAATTTTGTCGGATGTTTTTAAAACTAATTTTTTAACACCCGTAACTGAATTATTAAAATTGGAAAAAAAAGTATCAAGCTTCAACTTATACTGATCATCCAACTTTTCTTCCAATACATTATTCACAGAATTTATTAACTCAACAGGATTTAATGGTTTAAGAATATAATCAAAGGCACTAAATTTAAAAGCTTGTATTGCATACTCCTGATAAGCAGTTATAAAAATCACTTTATATTGTTTGTGGTCTATTTGCTTAAGAATATCAAAGCCTTTACCATCGGGCAAATCAATATCCAGGAATAATAGTTCGGGTTCATTTTTAAGAATTGACTCCACTGCACTTTTTACCGTTCCTGCTTTAGCAACAATTTCAATTTCGGAAAACTGACTTTTTAATATACTTTCTATTGCATTTTGAGCATGAATTTCGTCATCAACTATAATTGCTTTAATCATAATTATTTTTTTTGTGGTATAATAAAATCAACTCTAACTCCTTTATTTTCTTTCTCAGGAAAAGCTTCCGATATATCCATTTTAATATTAATATTAAATAATTTGGCTACATTATCTATTCGTTCTTTGGTTATTACGGTTGCCAGCGATTTATGTTTACTTCTATTTTCTTCCGTTTTTGCATAACCCACTCCATTATCAATAATTGAAATCTTTAAATCTGATTTTAAAAGCTTATAATTGATATTAATAATCCCATCCTTTTCGATTTGTCGCATACCGTGTTCAACAGCATTCTCGATACATGGCTGTATTAACATTGGCGGAATTTTCACAATCTCAGTGTTAATATTATCATCTATAAAAACAGAATAATTAAATTTATCACTAAATCTTAATTTTTGCAACTTCAAATAATGATTTACAAAATCAATATCTTCTTTTAGAGTTATCAAATCTTTTCTGGAATTCTCAAGTACCAATCGCATTAAACCTGAAAACTCAGAAATATAAGTTACTGATTCCATAGAATTATTGGAAAGAATAAAATTCTGTATTGCCGATAAAGAATTGTAAATGAAATGCGGATTCATTTGCGAACGCAACAGTTTTTGTTTGTTTTGCTCAATGTTTAACCGAGATTTCAGTTTGTTTTGTCGGAATAAGAGCATAGATACAGCCACAATCAAAATAATAGATATTATTGCAACAACAAGAAGGTATTTCTGAGTGTCCAGCTGTTGTTGTTTAAGCTGATTTTCTTTATCAAGAATTTCTATTTGCTGTTCTTTTTTCTCAGTTTGATATTGAATTTCCAATTCTGCAATTCTATTTTCACTTTCAATAGAAAGCAAGCTGTCTTTTATTTCTGTAAATTTTAAATACCCGGTAAGTGCTTCTTCATAATTCCTTCTTTGTTGATTCAATTCATACAATAGATAATAAAATTGTTTCAACATTTTTATTGATTGAATTTCATTTGAAATTCTAATACCTTCTTCAATTACTAATTCTGCATTTTTATAATCAGATTTTTGAATATAAATATTTGCGATATTTTTATACGATTCTGCAATAAGGTGTGAGTGTTGTATCTTTTTGCGAATTTCTAAAGATTCATAGAAAAGTTGCATGGCAAACTTAAATTGTTTTTTCCCCAGATAAACATTACCCATAGAATTCAGAGCATTTGATTCACCTAATGGGTATTTAATTTCCCTGAATATCTCCAGAGCTTTAGTAAAATATTCCAAAGATTTATCAAGGCTATCTAATCCATAATATACACGACCAATACTATTATAAGAAAGCCCAATACCCTTTTTATCCTGCATCTCCATGCGAATTTCAAGTGCTTGCTTGTAATAGTCAAGTGTTTTTTCATATTTATCATATTCGGCATAAATAAATCCTATATTATTCAATGACATCGCCTGATATTTTTTATTTCCTGTATTTTCACTTATTCTCAATACCATTCTGTATTGACTTATTGCATTATCATACTCTCCATTAAACCAGAATATTACACCTTGTTTATTGTAGATTTTTAGTTTTTGTCCTGAATTAGCATATTTTAATGCTTCTTTATAATAAATATTGGATTCAAAATACCTACTTGTATTATAAAAGATATTTCCGATAGAATAATATGTTTTAAAAATTTCAATAGTATCATTTTCTTCAATATGAATAGATAGACTTTTTTGCAAACTGTCAATTTTTTGCTCAGATTGAGAGTAAGCAGTAGCTTGTATCAAACAAAAAAACAGAAAGGGAATTATCGCAATTTTTCTCATCTAAACATCACTTTATATTTTAAATATATATAAAGATACTCTAATAAAAATAATGAGAACCTTGAGTTACAATTCTTAACTTTCATTTATTATCTTTAAAGTCTTTATATTAAAAACATATTAATCAAAAATAAACCTATGAAAAAACTAAGTCTTAGCTTAATTACATTATTTATAGTGCAATTAAGTTGTCTTGCAGGTCCGGGCGAATTGATAAAAAATGCCGGGACATCTAAAGATTACCCACAAGCCGATTACCTCGTTGTTTTGGACGAAACTTCTGTTGATGTTCAGGAAACAGGATTAAGTTACAACAACGTTCACAAAATTTACAAAGTTTTAACTTATCAGGGAGCTAAACAATTAAATCATCTCACCTTTGATTACGACCCGCTTTCTGCTTTTATCGACATTAAAGAAGTTAAAATTTATCGTAAAAATGGATTAGTTGAAATATTGGAATCAAATAAAATATATGATTATCCTGCACCGGCAAGAATGATTTACTGGGGTGCTCGCCAAAAAATGATAGATATTGGGAAATTAGAACCCGGTGATGGAATAGAAGTAAGTTTTTTCAAAAAAGGTTTTACGTATGCCTTACTCTGCAATGATAATGAGCCTGATAACTCAAGATATATTCCACCAATGCGTGGACAATTTTATGATATAATTGAATATTGGTATCATCAACCTGTATTAAAAAAGATTTACGAAGTAAAAATACCTAATACTAAAGAACTTCATTATAAATTTTTCCACGGTGATGTTGATATTGAAACAAAAAATACAGGTGATAAAACCTTATATCGATTTACCAAAAAGAATATGATGCCTATAGATCGTAAACCCGGAATGGTCGCTTTATCTGATATAGCGCCCAAGCTATTATTAACAACAACTGCTGACTGGGAAGCAAAATCTCTTTGGTTTCGTGGTGTTAATGAAGATTTTGGAAGTTTTGAATCGACACCGGATATTGATAAAAAAGTAAAAGAAATTCTTAAAGGTGCAAAAAATGAAATGGATAGTATATCACGATTAAATCACTGGGTAGCCGACAATATTCGATATTCCGGAATATCGATGGGCGAAGGTGAAGGTTATACGCTTCATACAGGAGAAATGAATTTTACCGATCGTTGTGGAGTTTGTAAAGATAAAGCAGGAATGTTAATTACTATGTTGCGGGCAGCAGGTTTTGAATCGTATCCGGCAATGACTATGGCAGGATCACGTATTGAAGATATTCCTGCCGATCAATTTAATCATAGTGTTACCATTGTTAAACTTTCCAATGGAGAATATAAATTACTTGATCCTACCTGGGTGCCTTTTGTGCGTGAAGAATGGTCGAGTCGTGAACAACAACAGAATTATTTGATGGGTGTTCCTGAAGGAGCAGATCTGATGATAACCCCAATTTCTCCACCAGAAAATCATCCACTTAATATTTCAGGTACAAGCCAAATACTCGATGATGGAACTTTGGAGGGAACAATAATAATTAAAGCAGACGGCCAATCAGATGCTTCGTTAAGAGGTATGTTTACCCGAAATTATAAAAGCAACTGGAACAGAGCACTGGAAAATGAACTAAGAAATATTTCAGAAGATATTGAAATAATTGATATGAATTATAGCAATCCTTATGGACACATGGAAGGTCCTATTGAAATATCATTTCAATATAGAATTCCACAATATGCAATTGTTACAAAAGATGAAATCATTTTTACTCCTGTGGTTGCTTCCAATATTTTTATGAGGGCTCAGGCACATCTTTATGCTAATACCGGCAGTGAAGAAAAAGAATATCCTTTCAGAGATCGTTGTAGCCGTTTAGTTGAGTTAAATGAGACTATTAGTTTACCTCCTTTCAACAATGTTGTTTATTTACCTGAAGAGGATGATAAAGATGGCTCAGCAGCTTCCTTTACCGGAGGATACGAAATAGGTGAAAACGAAATAAAAATATCTGAAAAGATTAAGATTAAAAAAAGATTATTTGAACCCGAAGAGTGGAGTAATTATAAATCTGTAATCGAAGCACAGAATAAATTTGCTAATGAAAAAGTTATTTTATCAAGATAAATAGTTTAAAAAAAGATATTATGAAATACATCAATATAATCAGCCTAATAATCATTTCATTTATTATAAGTTCTTGCCAAACTAATAATTTTGAACAGGAAAACGATGCTGTATTTAAATCGATAAAAAAAACATATACGTTAAATTCAGATGGATCGGTAAATTATCAGTACCAACATAAGTTAAAGTATATTACACATTACTCATTTAACAGAGCCTATGGAGAATCATTCATCGTTTATAATCCGAAAAAACAAAAACTAAAAATTAACAAGGCGGAAACAACAATGGCTAACGGGAAAATTGTTCCATCACCGGAAAATGCGTTCAATGAAGTACTACCCCGCTTTGCCGCAGGAGCTCCTGCATTTAACCATTTGCGCGAAATGGTTGTTACTCATACAGGGCTAGAACCCGAATGTATTGTTGATTTTGATTACGAAGTTTATTCCGAAAAAGGTTACTTGCCTTATCTTAACGATAATGTTATTATTCAGCAAAATGCGCCAATTGAAAAGATGAATATTATAGTTAGAGTACCACATGGAACAAATTTTAATTTTAAACTAATCAACTCTGAAATAAAACCTGTAATTAAGGAAAAAGAAGAATTTGTAGTTTACAACTGGGAATTTAATAATATAGAAACCTTATCGCATGAGCCAAATCAATCACATGATCAATCGTTCTTACCAAGGTTAATATTTAGCTCTGTTAATATGATTGATGCTCTTAAAAATCTTTACACAGAAAATGATTTGATTCTTTCTGATGATATTAAAAACAAAGTTAGAAAAAGAATTTTTGGGAAAAAGAATGAAATTAATATCATAAGAGAATTACAACAAATTGCAGGAAAAGAAATAAACGATTTTAATATCCCAATTGAACATTCTGCATACTCTATCAGACCTTTATCTGATGTGTGGAATTCAAATGGAGGAACTAATTTGGAAAAGACTCTGCTTTTTAATGAGTTAATCAAGTATATTGGATTTGAGAGTAAAATAATACTAGCAATACATCCTAATACATATGATAAAGAAGTTGGAAACCTTATGAAAGTTGGGCATCCTTATGTATCTGCACAAATTGAAGGAGAAGAACTTATTTTGTCAATCAACCCAAATCAAAATAACAATCTTATTTTTGATATTAACGATAATGTTATTATCAGTATTGATTCTGAGAATGTTATTTTCCCTGATTATGTTAATGAAGTGAAAAATGATGTGAAAAATGCAATTTCTGCTTCAGGAATGTTTCAAATCGATAAAGATGGCAATTTTATAGGAAATTTAAAAGTAGAGGTAAGTGGTGCTCAAAGTCCATATTTAAATTACCTCGAAGATAATTCAAATGCCAAAGATGTAATAGAATCAATAGTTTTTGGTGAAATGATAAAAGATCATCAGGTTATAAAATTTGACAATAAAGGATGTGAAATTCATGCCAATATTGAAGGAAAAGAAATATGGAAATGTCAGGGCAATTATTTCTTTATTGATCTTTTATCTTCGTCGTCTGGTATTAAAGCATCTCATCTTAGAACTCTTTCTAAAGAAAGGAAGACTCCATTACATTTAACTTATCCTGTAAATGAATCTTATGAGTTTAAAATTGTTATACCAGATGGATTTGAATTTGTTGGACCTGAAGTTCAAAAAGAAATTGTTAACGAAACGGGTTCAGCTAAAGTTTTTATTAATAACTCTAATAATACAATTCAAGTAAGTAAAGCACTAAAAATTCACAGTCAGGATATTCTACCCGGCGAATATGCTAATTTCAAAACACTTATGGATTTATGGAATAAAAATAATTACAATGAGATTATAGTTAAAAAAACTACTGAATAAGTATAATTTAATACCCACTGTTTTAAAATGTGATAAAAAATAAGCCAGCAATAATTTTGCTGGCTTTTCATCTTCAAACAAACTGTTTTGAAGATACTGATTAGGTATACCTATTTATTCTTCTTTCTGGTACAGGTGAATTCCAAACGGATTTTTAATATGTTCCCGCATTAGTTTCGCTTCATTCTCAGTTAATTCCAGTTCATTTTTTATAATGTCTCCAGAAGAAATAATCCCAACTAAATTATTCGATTCATCAATTATTGGTATATGCCTGATTCTTTTTTCTGTCATAACATTTCTTAAATACGAAGTATTATCATCTGTTTTTCCTATAATTAACATATCTTTAGGAGTCATCAAATTTTCAACTTTTTGCTCTTTGAGAGAAACCCCTGAATTATAACATTTATAAAGAATATCTCTTTCTGACAGGATTCCTGTAATTTCATCAGCATTATTTATTACCAATAAAGATCCTACTTTTAACTCATCTAATCGGGCAATTGCATCGAAAGCTGTATTATCTTCATGAATTGTATAAACTTTATGTATACCTTGTTCTTTCTTCTTGTTTAGAATTTCCTGTACTAACATAGTCGTCTGGTATTTAATATTTATAAAATAAAAATAGTAATTTATTCACAACAAATCAATGTATGTATATAATTAAATATTATCCGTTTTGATTAATAAATTTATCTATTCCGATTGCAGCTTTATGTCCATTAGCAATACCATGAATTACATCCGGTCCCTGAATAATATCTCCACCAATAAACAACCATTTAGCTCCAGTCTGGAAATAGTCATTAACCTGAATTCTGCCACGCTGATCAAACTCAATCTGCTCACGAATTTCCTCACTAATATACTCAACATCCATTCCTTGCCCGATTGATTCTACTATCATATCAGCCTCAAAGAATTTAGTATTGGATTCATCAAACTTTGGATTAAATCGTCCACTTTCATCAAATACAGACAAACACTTCTGAACGTGTAATCCTTTAATCTTACCATTTTCAATTTCGATTGATGTTGGTCCCCAACCCGGATCAATTATTGCTTTTTCTTCTCTTGCCTCAACAACCTCTTCTCTGTCAGCAGGCATAATATCTTCTGATTCTAATGAAGTAGCTGTTACATTAACTTTTCCGAATTTATTATTTTGCAAACGAGCAAGCGAACGGGTAATATCCATTGCAACATTACCACCACCAATAACAACAATTTTTTCCGAAACATGTATTTCATTTCCGAGTGATATTTCTCTTAATAAATCAGTTGCAAAATATACATTTTCATGATCTGATCCGGGAATTCTTGTACTTCTTCCAAGATGCAAACCTGTACCTGCAAATACTGCATCATAGTCTTTCTTTAGCTTATCTAAAGTAATATCAGTTCCAATATTTACATTGTATTTTATATCAACACCAAGACTCAAAATGTAATTAATATCCTTATCTATTTGATCATAAGGCAATCGATACTCAGGTATACCATATCGCATCATCCCACCTGCTTCAGGCAGCTTTTCAAAAATAGTACATTCATATCCTGTTAATGCGAGATAATAAGCAGCCGATAATCCGGAAGGTCCTGAACCAATAATAGCCACTTTTTTACCATTATTTTCAATATTCTCTGCATTTAAAATTTCTTTATATTTTTCTGATGGATTTTGATCGGCAATATATCTTTTCAGCCAACGAATTGATATTGGATCACCGTTATGGCCAACTGAACAAACATCTTCGCATTTGTGAGTGCAAATTCGCCCGCATATTTCCGGTAATGGATTTGTTTCATACAAGATTCGTAAACCTTCTTCCAGATCGTCGTTTCTAATTGCTTTAATATATTCAGGTATTCCCATATGAGCAGGACATGTTGCAGTACAAATTCCACATTCAACACATCTGTCAGCTTCTTCTTCTGCCTGCTGTTTTGAGTATCCTGTTACAAACTCAATAAATGATTTGTCTCTGTCTTCAGCATGAAGTTCAGGCATTTCAACTCTTTTCTTTCCGTAGAACTCATAATTTGGTTCGGGTTTTTTCCAGCCTTTCTCATTATCATCCCACGATTTTTTATCAACACCGGGAATAAATCTAAATTCATCAGGATCTTCGCTAACCCATGTATATTCATTCGATAAAGTTAATGAACCTGTAGTACATACATCCACACATAAAGCACACCAACAACATCGACCATAATCTATCATAGGGCGCAAGCCACTATCTCCATCCTTTGTTTCAATGCCATCAACAGGAACCAAGTCTATCGCTTCGTTTTCGCAAATTACCTCACAAGTTCCACAACCTATACACGTATCAATATCATTTTTATGAAAACCTCTATATCTTGGAGCCGCCTCTCTACCTATAGGTTTTTTAATGGTAACAGGTTCTTTTACAACATTTCCCCATGCTGTAAATGGACTTAATATATCTTTAATTTTTCCCATAACAATTAACGTTCAATTTCAGGTGGACAAGTTTGTAATGAAACCATAATAGCATGAACATCAGAGATGTTTGCATTTATCAGCATGTGTTCTAATAAAGACATGGCATGATTGTAACTTGGACCACGCAAATTAATTCTTCTTGGTTTATCACTTCCATCAGTTACATAATACATTCCGTATTCACCGCGTGAACTTTCGGAACGAATATAAGTTTCTCCTTTTGCAATTTTCCAGTGTAAGACATTTGGAGTTGGAGATTTGATATCTCCTTTTTCCGGCATTTTTGCCATTATTTGTCTTATTAGATCTACTGTTTGAATCAATTCCTGATATCTAACAGTACTTCTTGCGAAAATATCACCATTTTTAGCTATTGGTGGTTCAAAATCAAGCTCTTGGTATTTTAAGTAAGGATAATCTTTTCTTATATCTCTACTTATTCCTACTGCTCTTGCATTCGGGCCAACAATTCCAAATTGATCAACCCATTCTTTTTTGATAACACCAACTCCTATTGCACGCTTTTTAAATATAACATTATCAAACATCAATTTTTTGATGTTAATAACAAACTGATCAATCAATTTAAGATTTTCTTCCATTCTGGCTTTAAATCCATCCGGCAATAATCCACGCACACCTCCAGGCAGGATATACATATGATAAATACGTGCTCCTGTAAGCTCTTCAAATCTGTCTGAAATTAAGTCCCGCAAATACATTCCCCACTGAACACCTAATCCTAATGAAAATGTACCACCCTGACCGGGGACAGTTCTAAGAAGGCTTTGTAATCGTGCCATTTCTAAAGCCAAAGTACGCAACCACTCTGCCATCTCAGGAATTTCAATTCCCGATAAATCTTCTATTGATTTTGATAAAATATACTCATTATAATCAGGTTCTGCCACACACATTCTGATGCATGTCGGAAAACCTTGAATAAATAATCGTCTCTCGATTAACTTCTCGAAACCACGATGAAGATAACCAACATGAGTTTTTGCCTGAACAATTTCATCACCACTGATTGTAATTTCAACAGCCATGTTTCCAGTAATCCCAGGATGGTTTGGACCAACCCAAAGTTTCGTAAATTTATGTGATGATAAATCAACGTCTAACTCACCGTTATCTTTAACCGTAGGATATTTACTTCTATCTGGTTCCCAATTAAATAAATTATTCATCTGTTTTATTTACTTTATCTGTTGTAGGTTCAGTTGGATATAATTTTTCTTTCATATAACTTGCCGGATCGTGAGTTTTTCTGCCTTCACGAGGGAAGAAAGTATCTTCAGAATATTGTTTAGTATCAAATTCCCTTCTCATAGGAGGAATGTCGTCCCAGCCTTCGAGAATAAAATTTTCATCAACTCCCGGACTTCCAGGGAAATTTATTCCATACATTTCTCTTAACTCGCGTTGATAAGTAGTAATTTGTCGCCATAAATGATGTGCAGATACCATTTCAGCATTGTCTCTGTCAATCATTGTGCGGATTGCTATATCATATTTTCTTTCCGGTTGGTTTAAAAAATATGTAAGTTGAAACTTTCCTTCTTCAATCCAATCAACGCAAGAAAGTAAAACAAAATGAGTAAAACCCTCATAATCGCGAAGATGAGTTACCAAATCAATAGTGTTTTCTTTTCCAATGGTAAGAAAAACCAAATTATCTCTCTGATATTTAATATCAGTCAAGTTATATTTTGTATTTAATCTTTCTAATAAATCTTTCATTCTTAAAATCTTTCTTATGTTTCAATTTATTATACTACCAATTATAGTCAGGCATATTCCAATCTTGTATAATCTTTTTTTGATTGGCTTTGTACCAGTCAAATTTTTCTACGTATTCATTAGCCTTTTCGCCTTTCCCTGCCTTAATCAACTCTTTCAATTTCCCAAAACCAGATAACAGGGCTTCGGGGCGAGGCATACATCCGGCAACATATACATCAACAGGAATATAATAGTCAAGACGATTTATTGTATTATAACTATCAAAATACATTCCTCCGTTTATAGTACAACTGCCTAGTGCCAAAACGTATTTTGGATTTTGCATTTGCTCGTAACTACGAATAACACGTTTTAATGTTTTTACTGCCAAATAGCCTGAAATAATAATAACATTTGATTGACGAGGTGTTGGTCTCATTTGAACTCCAAAACGAAACGCATCAAAACGAGGCGTTAATAGGGGTGGGATTTCAATACTCCCACAGCCGGTACCAAATCCTAATACCCATAAAGATTCTGCTCTTGCCCAATTTAGAAATTTCTCCACCACCTTAGAAGTATTTGGATGATGAACTTTAGGTCTGGCATCTGAGAAATAATCCTGTAAAGGGTTTATCTCTATTATTTCTCCATCAGGAGTCTCAACCTTTCTTTTTTCGTTTTCAGGTGCAAAAAATTTAGAAACTTCTTCTTCCTGCTTATTACTCATCTTAAAATTATCTTCTGTCATTTTTATGCAAATTAATCTGATTGATTAAAGTAAAATAATTGCAATAATCCCTAATATTAACGGTATCTTCAGAAACCATGCAACGGATTGTTCTATTCTGAAACGAGGAAATACCATTCCAACAAATACTGACCAGAAATAGATTAAAAAGGATTTAACAATTAATTCAATCCAGGTGGTTGCTCCTCCAAAAAACAAATTCATAAACAAAACAGCCTCAACAACATGAAGTATTGCTGCATTGGTTCTCAAAACACCTAAGTAAGTACCATGATATTCTGTTGGAGGTCCAATTGGAATTTCATTTGGTGCTTTAACTAAGTTAAATGGAGAATGCCCAAATGCGCCGAGCACCGACAACATTGCTGCTGCAGTAGCAAAAGGATTGGTAAATACTGTCCAATTCATTATTCCTCCTTGTTGCGCTGCAACAATATCAGAAATTGATAATGTTTGATACTGAACAGCTATAGCAATAACAGCCAAAGTCATAGGAACTTCAATTGTAGTAAACTGTGATAGTCCTCTGCTAATACCAATAAAAGAGTGAGGCTGACCTCCTTCACCTGCTCCAAGAGCCATTCCAAGCATTCCAAAAAACTGGAAATACAAAATAAGAATTAAATCTCCTTTAAAAGAAAAATTAGTCCAAAGATCTGAACCAAAAACCATAGGCATAAAAAGAAATAAACCAACTCCTCCGGACAATCTAAAAACTGGTCCTAGATAAAACATTACACCATGTGTAATTTGTGAACGAATCGCATAATTCTTAACTAAGTCAACCCATGGTTGAAACCATGGAATACCATATCGTTTAGCAACACGCGCACCTATTTTTCTCATTAAGGCACTCATTAACAATCCCCAATTCAGGACAATCATTAGTCCAAGAAAAGTGAAAAACAATTTATTGAAATCTATATTCATATTTTTGTATATTTTTTTTCAGAAATGCTTAATTAAAAAACACAAAATAAACTACCACTATGTATATTATTATGTGAGCCAAATATGTCTGTCCATTTCCACTATATATTCTCCTAACAAATCCTGCAGTATCATGAATTATATCACTCATAAAGTTCCAGAAGTTTGTAATCCATGGCATAACAAGAAACCCTAAGGCTTTATTATAACCGGCAAAAATATTATATGAAATATGTGTTGTTTCGGGAGTAAATGGACGCTCTCCGGAATATACAATATTAAATTGTTTTACTTTCTGAGCTTTTCTGCTAAGTACCACTAACCAAGTCAGAAGTAACATAAACATTACACCAACAATAATCATTATGTGAGTACCATGCCAATTACCAATAGGAGTTGTGGCAAGTCCTCCATCCCAATTAAGACCTCCGTCAGGAAAATACTGTGCAACAATATCTCCCATAGGTTGTAATATCAATTCAGGTTTAGCTGCAAAAATCATTAAACCTATTATTAAAATATAAATTGGGATTATAAACCAAATAGAAATTTCTTTCACATTACGGTGATTATCTTTCAATTGGCCTAAAAATATTGAACTAATCAATTTAAACAGATATAAAAATGCTATAATTCCGGCAAAAAATGCAATAGCTCCCTGAAAATACCAACCCTTTAATATCACAGCATTATATAACAACCATTTTCCAGTAAAACCCGACAATGGAGGCACTCCGGACAGAGCAATAATACCAATTAATACAGCAATAAAAGCAAATGGCATTTTTTTAATCAAACCTCCCATTTCGTACATATTATGTGTACCAACTCTAAGCACAACTGCTCCAATAGTCAAGAACAATATTGCTTTGTACATAAAGTGATTGATAGTATAAGTGAATGCTGTTAACCAACCCAAATGAGTCATCATAGCAAGACCAAATACAATATAACCAAGCTGTCCTATTGAAGAATAAGCTAATAAACGTTTAGCATCTTCTTGAAAGGCAGCTCCTAAATTTCCTATTAATGCAGTGATTGCACCTAACCATCCAAGAATATAAACAATACTAACAGTTTCAATATTCTTAATGGTTGAGATTAATAATATTATCAAACCAAAAACACCTGCTTTAAGTAATATAGCCGAAACCATTGGAGAAACATCACTTTCGGCTTCGCCATGAGCACCAGGCAACCAGATGTGTAAGCCAAGAGTGGCGGTTTTGGTCAGAAAACCAATCATTAGCAAGCTAATAATAATAAAGGCATTATTGGAAATAGAGTTTAACACATCTAATGACAATGACATTTGTCCTTGCTGCGCCAAAGCAAATCCGGCAAGAATTAAATATGCACCTCCCATAGAAAACAACATATAGCTTAATGCGTGAGCCATTGATTTTTTCCCACGTATTATCAAAAAGTATGAGCCTGCTGTCATTAATTCCCAACCAAAGAAAAATTGCAATAAATTTTCGGCTTGTATTATTTGTACCAAACCAACATACATTATCAATGCAACCGGATAAAAACCTCTTCTTTTTCCTTTATATGCATATCCTGCAATAAAAGTTAAGATACCTCCAATCAAAAATATAACAACAAAAATGAATCTTAACATATCATTTTCAAAGTAGGCTGGAATTATAGTATATGAATAATATGCTAAACCAAGAATTGAAATAGAGTTTTTAACATAAGCAGGCAAAAAATCTAATGCAAATATGATAACAATAAATATTAATGGTATATAATTAATAATTGCTGCTTCAGGAATTGCCAAACCTGTATAATAACCAATAAGATATAAGCCAGCAGCTACTATGCTTACGGGAATTACCTTGTTCAGTTTTATTGGAAATTCCGGAAGATCTTCATTCTTCTCTTTTATTGCATATCCGAACCAACGAAACAGATATATTCCTTCGATAAAAGATCCTATAAGAATTAGTGCTAACCAAATAATCTTATCGTTATTTGCAAGTTGCATTATTAACTCCCATTTTGCAAAGAAAGAAGGAAATGGAGGGAAGCCAACTAAAGCAAAAATGAATGTTCCCATCAATACCAATAAAAGTGGTTTTCTCCTGATAGCCGCCCATCCTTTTATATATTCGGAATTAACTATTCCTGCTAACCAAAATAATCCTGCTTTTGCAAGGGCATGAGATATTAAAACCCCAAAAGCAATAAATAAAGTTTTGTCGCCAAGATATGGAGTTAAACCAATTATTGTTAATAGCAATCCTATTTGCCCAATTGATGAATAACCTAATAAGCGATTTGCTCTATCCTGTTTTAATCCCAATAAATTTGAACCAAGGAAAGTAATGATTCCGATTAGTCCAATAATATAATACCCTGAATCTCCTACAATTGGTAAAATTTTTGCAAGAACAAAAATTCCTGCTGATGCGGAAGCTGCAGAGATAACAGCCCCAATTCCGGGATGTGCTGCTTCATAAACATCCAAAGCCCATCCGTTTGCAGGAAAAGGTTTTAATTCAAGAATAATTGCGATTAAAACTAAAAATACGGCAACTGCACCGCCCTTAACATAAATTAAATTTAGTTTGATAATATCATTAATAAATAAGGAGCCTGCGAAATAATAAATTGCAATAATTCCTATTAGCAGTATCCCGCTAATAATACCTGTTGCAATAATATATTTAAATCCGGCACTTGTAGCATTAATACTCTTATCTAATATAATTAATCCTGCTGTTGCAATACTGGCAATTTCAAGGAAAACAAAGAGATTGAAAATATCTCTGGTCATTATTACCACATTCAATCCCATGAACAACAGAACAAATATCATCATCATCTGAACGCCTTTTTCCTTGAGCTGATCATACAAATAAATCGCTGCCAGTAATCCTATAATATTTATCAGGCTCAGAAAAACTGATTCATGAAGCCCCATTTGCAAACTAATTGAAAATGGTGGTTTAAAGCCTGCTGTAAAAATTTGTATTGTTTCTTGTTGCTGAGTTAAAAAAGCATACAACCACTGACCCGAAATAAAAGTCATAAAGGCCATTGCGAATAACATAAATGCAAAAGAAAAATTACTATTGGCTTTCTTGAAAAATCCAAGAGAGAAAGCCGTTCCTAATGCAATTGCGATTATATATATAGGTCCTACCATTTTAGATCGTTATAATTATTGATTTCTAATGATTTCCTTTTCTGATACATTTTTAAAACATATGTAAGCATAAGTGCTGTAACACCAAGTCCGATAACAATAGCTGTAAGAACCAATGCCTGTGGAACAGGGTCAACAACAGAATTTCCTACATCATTTATATTTACAGATTGATCAATGATTGGAGCAGTACGGTTTTTCACATACCCAATACTTACCATAATAATATGAATACCTGTATCGAACAAGGTAAATCCAATTACAATCTTAATTAGATTTTTTTGAGTTAACAATCCCCATATGCCAATCAGGACAAGGATTACTCCTGTAATTAATGTTATAATTTCTAGATTTAAATTTTCCATTATGCTTCGTTCTGATTTTCATGTAGATTAGTAATTATTCCTGATAATTCAGCACCAACTTTTAATCCGACAAATATGTATATAACAGGAATTACACCTGCACTAAAAATAGTTCCGAATGTTCCTAAGGGTAATAATTTGTTGTCGAGAAATCCTGCTGCAAAAAGAACACCTGCAACACCAATTAAAACAAAGCTTATTCCTGAAATGGATTCAACAAGGGTGATTAATTTATGACCAACTTCTTTTGCAGGTTGGGCAAGTAACATTAGCACTAAACCAGATGCTATTATTGCTCCACCCTGAAAACCTCCACCAGGACTCAGGTGTCCGTTAATAAAAACATATATACCAAATAAAAATATTACCGGCACCAATATTCTTGATGCTGTATCTAATATTTCACTTGTTGATCTTAATTTTCGGTTTCGGCTTGCTCCTGCTTCAACCTTAAGGAGAAAACTTACAATAGCTGCCGCCAGAAACAAAATGGTTACTTCGCCAAGAGTATCTAAGCCACGGTATGTTACAACTACAGCAGTTACAAGGTTGGCAGAACCAACTTCTTCCGGTCCTGATACAGCATAATGATTTGCTAAAATGTTTAAATCAGTATTTCCGTTAAAACCAACAAATAAATCGGCCAATAAAACAGCAAACCCAATTAACACGATAAATATCAATGAATTTTTAACCATTTTGTCTTTTTATTTTGTTTAGAACATAAAAGAAAATAATAGTGGATAATCCACTACCAATAGCTGCTTCAGTCATTGCAACATCAGGAGCTGCTAAAAGCAGGTACAATATTGATGCAAACAAACTAACAACTCCGGCAGCAATTATCCCAACAACTATATTTTTATGATGAACAGCAATGATTGCCATTATCAGAATCAAAACACCTATAACGATTGCAATTATCAGGTTAATCATATTATTCGTTTTTAATTTCTTCGTTTACTTTATAAGTAGTCTCTTCTTTATTTAACAAATCCGCCACAGTTTTATCTGTTAAAGGAATTTTAATATAATGTGCAGCTCTCGCAAGTACATGAGACGAAACCGGATTGGTTATTAATATAAATGTCATGAGTAATACTAACTTACCCCACCATTCAGGGATAATTAATAATAATCCAAATAAAGTTAAAAATGCACCCAGAGTAGATGCTTTTGTTCCTGCCTGTATACGATTATATAAATCGGGCATACGAACCAGGCCTAAAGCTCCAAGAAATAAAAAGACTGATCCTAACAAAACTAACACTGCTCCAATAATTTCAAGTATATTTCCCATACTACAATCCCCTTTCAAAATAACGTGAAACAATAATTACACCCAGAAAGCTAAGCAATCCATATACTATAGCAACATCAAGGTAAATAATTCGTGATGAAAATTTTGCAATTAATCCAATAAGTGCAAGCGAACTAACCGTCATCACATCAAATGCAACTAAACGATCAGGGGCTGTAGGGCCTTTGATAAACCGATAAAGTGTCAGCAATATTGCCAACAATATTATTATCGCCGATATAAAAAGTAATGTATTAACCATATATTTTAACTAAGATTTTTTCAAATTTATCAACTATAGCTGCTGTAGCTTTATCAATATCTTCGCAACAAACATCAATACAGTGAATATAAAGAATATCATCTTCTATATCAACTGTAAGCGTACCTGGAGTGAGAGTAATTGAATTTGCAAGAATCATTCTACCCATTTTAGATTTTAGAACTGTTTTTGTTTTAATAATTCCAGGATTAATAGGAAGAGATGGTGTTAGCACCCTGCGCGCCACATCAAGGTTAGATTTTACCAATTCTGCAAGAAAAACAAACAGATACCAAATTGTGTAAAAAACAGATCCTAATGAAAACTTTAATTCATTAAAAACAGTTATTCTGCTTCCCATAATTATAGAAATAACAAATGATAAAATCACTCCTATTATCATCACTTCTATCTGAAACTGATTGTTTAACAATATCCATATCGATAACAATATCAGGAAGATAGCTGTAATATTCTTTATTTTCATGTAACAGGTTTTAGATATATGTATATATAGATAATATTATGTGACAAATCTACAACACTTCGTTTATTAAAACACTTAAATTTAATTTTTTTTTTATGACGAATCAGTCTGATCCTAAAACTTGTTCCGACTGTAAAGAAAAACAATTCTGTTCTAAGTAGTTATAATGCAGATGGATTAATCATAACAAATAAAAATAATATTCATATCTGGTTTAAAAAGAAAAATGAAAATCTTATTAAAAATAAAAAAGGTTTTAACTAATCAGTGTACTGTAAATTTGCAATAATTTTGAGAGAATTCAATATATTTTGATTGTTTTTAAGAACAGTATCTGTAACAGAACGCAGAACAGCAAAGTTGTATCCTCCAGTTAGCGATTTAAACTGCCCTGATATTTTTTGCTTTACTTTTATATTTCTTATTGCTCTTTCAGAAGCATTATTATCCGGTGGCACCTTTGGATGATATAGAAAAGTGAAAATATAATCTTCGTATTTTTGGCTTAATAGACAAAAAGGAGGCTGTAAGCCTCTGTAATCATTGATATTTATACCTTTGCACTAAATCAAAGCTTATGAATAAAAAAAGTGCATTTATTGTGGGAGTTCAATCACAAAGAAAAATGGCACTCGAAAAACATCATGAAAAATCTCCTGCATACGTTTAAACGGAACATATTGTCTTGTATGAAAATATCCTATTAAACTCTCTATATTATTACCGTAACTTACATGCGCATTGACTTGAGTGGGATAACTGCTTTTTGTTGCATGCCCGCAACTACAAATCCGTTTGTATATTTGATGTTCTGTTGTTTCAAATTTTATTTTAGGAATATCTATAACTTGACGTTTCCCTACAAATTCATACGGAGTATTTCGAATGTCTTTCCCGCAACAACTACAATATTCAGGTATATGTTTTTCTATGAAATCAGGTTCTTTAACCATTTTTAGCGTATTACCTTTTCTTCCTTTTTGTCCCCCGGGTTTCTTCCTGTCTTTTTTCGTAAACTTTGATTTCGTTTTGAACAATTCTCATCTTTTGATGGTAGTATTGAACTATTGTTGCTGTTCTTTGGCGTTTCATATTTTGATAAGCGCCTTCGTAACTCTTTTTGAGAGAAATTCTACTTTCTGTATTAATTCAAATATGATCTTATCTTTATCCAACCTCTACGATTTTTTACAAAAAAATTGGTGACGATTCTTTAAATCAAATATTTATAGCATTATTTATCAAGAGCAACATCAGTTTTTTGTTGATAATGGTTGTTTTTTTGATTCTAAATATTTAAGCTACAAGACACTGTTTGAAACTTGTTAATAACAGAATATATTTTTGTATTTTTAGCACTGATCCGTTACAAAAAATGAAATAAGACGTAAACGGACATTAAATTTTCAGAACCAACTGTGTTTAAATATCAATAATAAAGAACTTTTATTCTTTTATTTCTTCTACATCATAAAATAATTCTTTATAACCAAGGGTTCCATTACTTCCGATACCTTGAATTTGGGCTTTTATTCTTGTGTTCCTGTCAGAATTATAAAAAGTAACCTTAGCATAACCATTTTCATCAGTTTGAATATTTGCATTCCAATAAATTGAAGCTCTTATATCTCGTTTTTCGTGTTCTTTCTTTGGTTTGCTATAACTGGGGCAATAGTATTCTCTATTTGAATAAAATCCCGTGATTTTGAATGATGAATGTTTAAATTCATCTTCGAAGCGTTTGGAAATATTTACTCCCTTTTTTGTGTAGACAAGAATTACTCCGTTAATTCCTCTCATACCAAATTGAGATGCTTGTGGACCTCTTAAAATATTGATGCTTAAAACATTTTCCGGATTTATATTATTAATAATATATAATCCCTCATAAGTGGGTCTTGCTAAGTCATCAATTACAATTAATGGATGTCCAATCGAAAAAGTTTTAGTAGATCGGAATAATTTAAATGAAAAGAAGTTAGGTCCTCCGGTAGGTTCTAATATAACTCCAGGTAATCTACTAAAATACATTGCTACATTTTCATATTTTACGTCAGCTTTTTCTATATTAACTCCTTCTCTTGTTGTTAGAATATAAGTTTCAGGTTTTTTTTCTATTCTTTTTGCAGTAACTGTAACTTCTTCTAATGCTATATTTAAATCTTTAAATGATTTGTCTAAATATTCACTTTCTTTTTGTAAGTCCAATTGGGGTTCTGTTAATTCATTTTTATTCAATTGGCAAGAGTAATTTAAATCATCCAACATTGCAGATGTATCAACATGCAAATCTAAAGATACCGGCTTCCCTTTGCGATCCAGTGGTTGTATTATTAAATCTTCCTCTCCCTTAAATTCTGGCAGGTTTAAAGTAAAAGTACTGTCAGTACTGGGTGAAATTACATCAAAAAAGGTTTTGTTTGAGAAAAGCATAACGTTTAGCGTATTTTCTTCAATAGAGTATTTTTTAGGACAATGATCTATTTTACCATTTAATGAAATTCCTTTTTCAAAAGGATATTTCCATGGAATTTTCTCATTTTCTAAAACTTGTTGCCAGATAAATCTTCTCCAACCTTGAGTCATTAATAAAATATCTAATGAGTTTTGACTTTCATTATTATTATCTTTAAAATAATAATCAGGATTTTCAATTGTTTCTTTTAATTCAGAGGTTAATAATAAGTATGAATAAATATTGTTGTTATCAAAATTATCTTTTTGGTTAATCTGAAAATAATCATTTACGCTTAAAGACAAATTAACTTTTTGTGGAATTCCTAATTTATCAGTTGCTTTTATTTCTAACTCGACTTTTTCTCTTGGTAAATAATTTTCTTTATCTGGAATTAGAGAAATATTTAAAAGATCAGGTTCATTTTTAACAAATACAAGCCTTTCGGCAAATGGTCTTTTATTATGATCAAATAAAGTAAATTGAATAACCCCGGATGGGAATTTTAATTTAGGTATTTCAAATTGGACATTTTTGTTATTTAAAAATACTTCTATTGCATAATAAACTTTTCCTCTGCATTGTCCGATTAACCAAATAGTGTTATTAGGAGTATTTGTTTGAATTTTTATTTTAATTCTGTCTATTTCATTGTTATATGCAGAGAGTACATATCCCTGTTGAAGCGGAGAAGGCAAATCGTAATGTTTTTTATTTCTTTCTGATTTGATAATTGCGTAATAAGTTTCATTTTCTTTAGGTGTGAAATCAATTTTCCCCATTCCTAAATGAGAAGTTTTAAAAGTCTTATGTAGAATATGATTTTGATCATAAATTTCGCCTTCAATGTTTATGGAATTACCATTTTTATCAGTTGCCTTAAATGCTAATTGTGAAGTAATATTTTCAATTAAGGAACCTCCTTCAGGGAAAAATTGCAGATCAGTACTAATTGGAGTTATTTTATTTACAATTGTATCAGAATTATTATCAATAGAAGAAAAAACGTCTATGTATTTATGAAATAAAAATTGCTTGTCAAAATTTCTCATACCATTTGTATAAGCAACAATGAGGTATTTACCCTGCTTAAGGTCTTGATCCAGTTTAAAATCCCCAACAGCATAACCATCAGTAATTTGTAATTTTATACTCTTTATAAGTTCTTTTTTTGAATTGTATATTTGAGTATACAAAATTTTACTAACAGGTTTCATTATATGGTCATATCCATTAACAATATATGCTTTAAACCAGATGTTTTCGCCTGTAAAATAATATGGTTTGTTAAGGTGTATAAAAACTTTTTCAATGGGCACACTTGCAGTATATGACTCAAATTTATTTATTAGAGATTTTAAATTATTAGAAGACGGATTATCTTTTTTTAAATTTGGTTGTTGGTAAAATAACAAACTAAAAAAAACTATTATGCTTGTGTAGTGTATTAATTTCATAACTTATTTTAATTAAAGAGTTTACGGGATTGGTTTTAATAAAGGTTCAGTTGACGGGTAATTAAACAAATCCCAAAAATTTTCTACAAACTGAGGTATTTGCTTATATAGTGGTATGTCAGAAAAAATGAATCTACTATATTCAGGGTCTGAATACTCTTTGGGAATATCATTAACAAAAAATTCCCTGAATTGATACATGTCAACTAAAAATAAATCATTTAGTTTATTTCCGTGCGCATCTTTTAGTTGATCTATTTTGATCGATAAGTTTCCTATATTTATTTGGTTATTATGCAATAAACCGACACTTTCGAAAGAATTATTTACACCTGAAGTAATATTGTTTTCATTATTTAAGTTAGATATAACTTGATTAAGGTGATTAATAGTAATTTTTATTTTGTTTGAGTTAATTATATCAATATTTTTCGGTTTTTTAGATAAATAAATAGTATCAGTTAGAAAGTTGTTATTTTCAGTAACAAATCCTTCAATTATAAAATTTCCATTCTTGCATGATAGTTTTCTGATTTTTTTATTAAATGATAAAAATAAACTGTCATGTTTAATAAATATATCTTCAATTATAAAGGGTTGTTTATTTTCCGATATTTTTAACTGATGTGCACTTTGTTGATTCAATTTTACTTTAAAACTATTTAAAAAGGCTAAATAGTTTAAATACATTTTCCCATTATGGTTTTTATAGTTAACTATAAGTTCATAAGTTTTATCTTTTTTATTATGATTTAAATAGCTACAGTATTCTAATCTTTCAATTGCCCATGAATTGCTTCTAATTAAAATTTTTCCGTGAATATTATGTTTTCGTATATATCCTTTATTTTTTGTATCCTCAACAAGATTATTTTTGTAACTAAAACTAATACAGTATAAAGGAATATTGTCTAAATCTATAATACTGTCCAAATAAAAATCGTGACTATTAACAAAGTCTTTACTAAAAGTATATATAAATGCGCAAGTTGACTCATTGAACCTTCTAATCGGGTCATGTGCAAAAAGTATGGATAATTCATTTCCTCCCACAGTAGGCATTATGTGATTAGGAATATATTTATATTTTTCAATATTATTTTTATTGTCATTGTACAATGTATTAAAATCACTGATTACATTAAAATTATTATTAAATCTTAATTGAAGTGTTCTTGCATTATAAGGGAAAAAATCAGAGCTAAAACCGTTGTCTTTAATAACCAATGCTGCTTCTAACAGGTTCAGGTAGTTAGTATTCTCATGCTTTATATATTCTCTGTAATAACCTTGTAAGTTAAATTGTTGCAAAGGGTAATTATTTTTTATATTTTTTATTGCCATTTGGACAATTTTCTCAGGATTTTTAAATTTACTTTTCCTTTTTTCTGTTATCTCCACTGCTTCTATATTATATATTTTTGGTTCTAATTTAATTATCAAATAATTATTAATATCAATAGAATTTATTTTTTGACTGTATTTATAATATCCTATTACATTAATGCACAAGTCATTATTTTTAAATGTGCTTGGTATTTTCAAAATAAATTCTCCAAATTCAGTTGAAGCTACTCCAATTGGGTGATCACAAATTGCAATATTTGCATATGGGATAATTTTATTTGTTTTTTGATCGATTATTTTGCCCTTTATAATTATTCCTCCTGTTATAAAGATTGATTTTTTGTTTGTTTCTTTTAATATAGTTTTAATAAAAATCGTTTTGTCCTTTATCATATATTCCACATCCTGATCAGCAAATATTTCGTCAAGAAAGCTTTGTATACTACCTTTGGTTTTAGAAAGTTCAACTTTTGAAGGGATATTAATAACACTTTCACTATAAAAGAACTTATAATCCGTTATTTCTGATATTTCATCTAATAATTCGTGACCTGATAATACTTGTTTTGTAACTGTGATTTCTTTTTTAAGGTCATTATTTTGCGCTCTTAGTATATTAGGAATAAATATAATAATTGCAATAACACACAGTATTGCTAATTTTTTCATAATTAAAATGTTGAATGTTTATTTATTTTAAAGATTCTATTTTTACAATATTGTTTTCAAAATTTATTTTTATTGGAAGAATTATTTCCAAATCGTCTAAAATGTTTTCAATACCAACATTATTAAACTCACATGTGACTTTCAAATCAAGGACTTTACCCGAAGTAATATTATATTCAATATCGTAAACATTCTGTAAATTTTTTAAGACTTCTTTAAGTGAATTATTCTCAAATATTAATTTGCCGGTTTTCCATGCTAAAAGATTTTGATCTACTAATTCTGATACTTCAATCTCTGATATTTCATTTTTATAAACAGCATGTTGATTTGGCGAAAGCAAGACTGCTTTTTCTTTATTTTCTCCTGAGAATTCAACTTTTCCGGTTAGTACAAATATTTGTACACTACCTTGCATTTCCTTTCTTGATTTTATATTAAAAGAAGTTCCCAAAACTTTTATGTAAGTATTATTTGATTTTACTGTAAATGGTTTTCCATTTTGTTTTTTTACTTCAAAAAAGGCTTCACCATTTAATTCAACAATCCTGTTTTTAAAGGATTTCTTATATTTTACGCTGGTATTTTTATTTAAGTATATGTAAGAGCTATCGGGTAGTATAATTTGTTTTGAGCCCATATTGTCGGTAACAACTTCAATGGTGCTAAAAACTTGTTTTTGTGTAGTTAAATAAAAAGTAAGGCCCAATAAAATTATTACTGATGCTGCCATCTGCATTACTCTTAATCGAATTACTTTCTTTTGTTTTTGTCTTCCGAAAATCTTTACACGTTCCTTAAAAATTTCAATTGCTTTTGGTATTTCCGGGTCAAAATCAATATTCGTATCCTTTGATTTTTGCCATATAGAATTTAATTTTTCATAGAGCTTTTTGTTTTGTGAATTTTCATTACACCATTGTTCCAGCTCCACTTTTTCTTCTTCAGAAATTTCTTTAGTAAATTTCTTTGCGATCAAATTAAATATAAATTCGTTTTGCATAAATATATTCTCCTTTTAATATACTTGACGCAATTTTTTGAAATTACCCCTACGTTTAACTAAATTATTTTAAAATATCAGAAAAGTAAATTGCAAATAGAACAAAATCATACTTTATGGATTGCCTTAATATTCTTAACGCTTTACCCATTTGATTTTCCACTGTTTTAATTGATATATCCAGTTTTTCAGCAATCTGTTTGTAGCTTAGTTCATTAATACGACTTAATAAAAAAATTGTTTTACAGGCCGGTGGAAGTTTATTAATGGCACTGTCAATAATATTTCTAAGTTCTTTTTGTTCAATCTGCTTATCAGCAATATTAGTGTTCACATCTTCAATCTCAATCTCATCGGAAAAATCAATCAATTCCTTATTTTTTCTCAAATAACTAATGGATTCGTTAAAAACCATTCTATTTAAATAAGCCTTAAGCGAGGTTTGAATTTGAATTTTTTTTCTGTTCTCCCACAGTTTAAAAAAAACATCTTGAACAATATCTTCGGAAATAACTTTGTTGTTTATAATCCTAAAAGCTTTACGGCATAAATCTCCATAATATTTATTGAATAATTGATTAATAGCTTTATCAAAATCATCATCAAAAAGCTCATGTACATTAGCAGAACTATTTTTCATAAATGCAATTGATGTAAAATCCATTTAACACCTTAAGATGTCAAAATGAAAAAGAACATCCGATTTTTAACAGATTGATAGGTACGTAAAAATAATAAATTTCTGAATAACATTTTATAATATCATATTTCAAGCTTAATAGAACAAAATGAATTAGAAACGTATATTTTAGTAATGGATTTTGGTTTTAAATGCAGAAAATTAAGGAAGTTAAAGCAGAATTTAAAGTATCAAAATGTCATATTTAAAGAAATTTGTAAACACTCATTTTAAAGGAAAATTAAACTTAGCGTAACTAATCAGTGTACTGTAAATTTGCAATAATTTTGAGAGAATTCAATATATTTTGATTGTTTTTAAGAACAGTATCTGTAACAGAACGCAGAACAGCAAAGTTGTATCCTCCAGTTAGCGATTTAAACTGCCCTGATATTTTTTGCTTTACTTTTATATTTCTTATTGCTCTTTCAGAAGCATTATTATCCGGTGGCACCTTTGGATGATATAGAAAAGTGAAAATATAATCTTCGTATTTTTGGCTTAATAGACAAAAAGGAGGCTGTAAGCCTCTGTAATCATTGATATTTATACCTTTGCACTAAATCAAAGCTTATGAATAAAAAAAGTGCATTTATTGTGGGAGTTCAATCACAAAGAAAAATGGCACTCGAAAAACATCATGAAAAATCTCCTGCATACGTTTAAACGGAACATATTGTCTTGTATGAAAATATCCTATTAAACTCTCTATATTATTACCGTAACTTACATGCGCATTGACTTGAGTGGGATAACTGCTTTTTGTTGCATGCCCGCAACTACAAATCCGTTTGTATATTTGATGTTCTGTTGTTTCAAATTTTATTTTAGGAATATCTATAACTTGACGTTTCCCTACAAATTCATACGGAGTATTTCGAATGTCTTTCCCGCAACAACTACAATATTCAGGTATATGTTTTTCTATGAAATCAGGTTCTTTAACCATTTTTAGCGTATTACCTTTTCTTCCTTTTTGTCCCCCGGGTTTCTTCCTGTCTTTTTTCGTAAACTTTGATTTCGTTTTGAACAATTCTCATCTTTTGATGGTAGTATTGAACTATTGTTGCTGTTCTTTGGCGTTTCATATTTTGATAAGCGCCTTCGTAACTCTTTTTGAGAGAAATTCTACTTTCTGTATTAATTCAAATATGATCTTATCTTTATCCAACCTCTACGATTTTTTACAAAAAAATTGGTGACGATTCTTTAAATCAAATATTTATAGCATTATTTATCAAGAGCAACATCAGTTTTTTGTTGATAATGGTTGTTTTTTTGATTCTAAATATTTAAGCTACAAGACACTGTTTGAAACTTGTTAATAACAGAATATATTTTTGTATTTTTAGCACTGATCCGTTACAAAAGGTTTTATAGAAATAAAAAATCCTGAAGAATTAAAACATATTAGTCTAAAAAATAATTAAAGTGCTGATTTATTTTAAGATATTTATTCAAACAGATTCATGTCAATATATTTATTGACGAATATCATATAATGACAAATGTCATTTATATAGTAATTTATATATGTTTATAAAAAATAAAATTATATTTGCTGACACTCGATTAATAATAGATATTTTTGTTTAATACCAAAGTAAAATCAATAGAACAACTTTAGCATGTCGAAAGTTATTAAAATAAAAAAAGGCTTAAACATAAGCATGCTTGGTACTGCCGAAAAGATTATAAAAAAGGCAAATCAGGCGGAATATTATGCAGTAAAG
The DNA here is from genome assembly GCA_021108325.1 of Bacteroidales bacterium. GTDB lineage: Bacteria > Bacteroidota > Bacteroidia > Bacteroidales > UBA12077 > UBA12077. The sequence continues at coordinate 40,908 of JAIORB010000006.1, forward strand.
CCTACCGATTTCAAGGGAATTCGCCCTAAACTGGTTGTTAAAGTAGGTGATAAGGTTAAAGCCGGAACACCACTTTTTTATGACAAGTTTCAACCCGAAGTGCAATTTACTTCTCCTGTAAGTGGTGAAGTAACTGCAATCAATCGTGGTGAGCGAAGGGTAATTCTGGAAGTTGTAGTTAAGGCTGATGCTACAATTGAATATGAAGAATTTCAGCTTGGCGATTCTACGAATCTTTCAAAAGAAGAAATTGTTGCAGTTTTGCAACAAAGCGGATTATGGCCAGCCATAAGACAAAGACCATATTCGACCATTGCAAATCCGGACGACACTCCAAAAGCAATTTTTATTTCTGCTTTTGACAGTGCTCCTCTTGCACCAGACATGGATTATGTTGCAAAAGAATATACCGATTATTTTCAAAAAGGAATTGATATTCTTTCAAAGCTAACAGAAGGAACGATTCACCTAAACATAAATGCTGATTATCCTGCCGCCGAAACTTTTACAAAAGCTAAGGGTGTTCAGATAAATAAATTTACAGGGCCACATCCATCGGGCAACGTGGGTGTTCAGATAAATAAAATTGATCCTATAAATAAAGGCGAAATTGTTTGGTACACCTATCCACAAGAAATTATAACTATTGGGCGATTATTCGATAATGGAATATATGATGCTACTAAAATTATAGCATTAGCCGGTTCTGAAGTACAAAATCCAAAATATTATAAAATCTTAAATGGTGCATCGATTAAAAATCTTATTGATGGAAATGTAAATGATGGTGAACATAGATATATTAGCGGTAATGTATTAACAGGTTCAAAAATTTCCGATGATGGATTTGTTGGATACTATGATAATCAGGTAACAATAATTCCTGAAGGAAAATATTATGAGTTTTTCGGATGGGCTACACCGGGATTTAAGAAATATACTGCATCGCGTGCACTTCTTTCATGGTTAATTCCTGGTAAAAAATATCGTCTGGATACAAATATACATGGTGGCCAAAGAGCTTATGTAATGACAGGTGAGTACAATAAGGTTTTCCCAATGGATATTTATCCTGTGCAATTAATTAAAGCCATTATGGTTGAAGATATTGACAAAATGGAACAACTTGGTATTTATGAAGTTGACGAAGAAGATTTTGCTTTATGCGAATATGTTTGTACTTCTAAAATCGAAGTTCAGTCTATTATCCGAACCGGACTTGATTTAATGAGAAAAGAAATGAGTTAATAATAAGCCATTAGCTATTCGCTGTTAGCCATTAGATTTTCTTGCTAACAGCTAAAGGCTAAGAGCTAAAAGCTATAATTTTAATGAAATCATTAAGAAGATATTTAGACAAAATAAAACCCCACTTCGAGAAAGGTGGGAAATTAGAGAAACTTGAATCTACATTTGAAGCATTTGAATCGTTTATGTTTGTTCCGGATAAAGTTACAACAAAAGGTACTCATATTCGTGATGCAAACGATATGAAAAGAACAATGGCTATCGTAGTATTAGCTGTAGTACCTACTGTCCTTTTTGGAATGTGGAATGTAGGTTATCAGCATTTTATGGCAACCGGACAAGAAGGTACATTATTTGAACTATTTTGGTTAGGGTTCCTTAAAGTCTTTCCAATTATAGTTGTTTCTTATGTTGTTGGATTAGGTATTGAATTTGCTTTTGCACAATATCGTGGGCACGAAGTAAATGAAGGATTCCTTGTTTCAGGGATATTAATTCCTTTGATATTACCAGTGGATACACCATTATGGATGGTTGCTGTCGCAACTGCTTTTGCTGTTATTATCGGTAAAGAAGTGTTTGGTGGAACAGGTATGAATATTCTTAATCCTGCTTTAACAGCTCGTGCATTCCTTTTCTTTGCTTATCCTTCTTATATGTCGGGTAATGCAGTTTGGACACATGGTATGATGAATGGCGAAGGAATCATAGATTCTTACACTGGAGCAACTCCATTGGCAGAAGCTGCAGCCGGAAAAATTGACAATCTTCCCAGTGTTATAGAAATGTTTTTTGGAACAATCCCGGGATCAATTGGAGAAACATCAACTTTAGCCATATTAATTGGTGCTGCAATCCTTTTATTTACAGGAATGGCAAGTGCCAGAATTATGATATCTACTTTTATTGGTGGATTAGTCATGGGATTGTTGCTTAATGTTTTTGCAGTAAATCCATTCATGGAAATTCCTGCATGGCATCATCTTTTATTAGGCGGATTTGCTTTTGGAGCTGTATTTATGGCAACAGATCCTGTATCTGCAGCTCAAACTCCAAAAGGAAAAATCATCTATGGATTTTTGATTGGACTCTTTGCAATTTTAATCCGTGTAATAAATCCAGCTTACCCTGAAGGTGTGATGTTAGCAATTCTTTTAATGAATGTATTTGCCCCTTTAATTGATCATTATGTTATTGAGGGAAATATTAAGAAGCGATTGAAAAGAGCTAAAACATAATTTTTGAAATTTGAAATTCGAAATTTGACAGTTTGTAATTTGTAACACAAAACCAATAACATAATAACAACTGATAATTGAATGACTATAAAATGACTATGAATGACAATTATATAACTATTATATTTCAAATTGTAAATAGTAGATAACTAAACATTAAAAAATTACATAATTATAAACACATGAGATCATATAGTAATACTTACATATTCATTTTTTCATCTATCATGGTAATTATTGTTGCAGCTCTACTTTCTGTTGCAGCCATAACTCTTCAACCATATCAGAAGAAAAATATAGAAATCAATAAAAAACAAAATATTCTTACTTCGATTAATATTGAAAGTACAGCTAAAGATGCTGAAGCTCTTTATGAAGAATATATTCTTGAAAGTTATACAATAAATTATAAAGGCGAGGTAAACAAAGCTGGTGATGCTTTTACAGTTGATATGAAAAAAGAATTGGCAAAACAGATAGAAGAAAGAAACCTACCTGTTTTTGTAAGTTCATTGGAAGAAACAAAACAATATATAATTCCGGTTTATGGCAAAGGTCTTTGGGGCCCAATATGGGGATATGTTTCTTTAAAAGACGACCTTTCAACCATTTTTGGTGCTAATTTTAGTCATAAAGCTGAAACTCCGGGCTTAGGTGCAGAAATTGATACCAAAGATTTTCAATTAAGATTTCTTGGTAAAGAAATATTAGATGAGCAGGGCCGGTTTGTTTCTGTAAGTATTGTGAAAGGTGGTACTGCCGATCCAAACTCTAAATACGAAGTGGATGGAATTTCAGGAGGAACAATCACAAGTAATGGTGTTGATGCCATGCTTAAAGATTGTTTAAGTAGTTACAAACCTTATTTTAAAACCATAAAACAGGCAATGCCTGAAATAGATATTGAGAATGTATCGGAACCTGTTTCGAATTAATCTCAAATAATTAATTAATAAGTTAAAAATTTAAACTATATATAATGAGTGCAGAAAAAGAACCTCTTTTTTCAGGCAAAAATTTAAAGTTACTTACAGAACCTTTAAATGACAGTAATCCTATTACTGTTCAGGTTCTGGGTGTATGTTCGGCATTAGCTGTTACAGTAAAACTTAAACCGGCCTTTGTAATGGCTCTTTCAGTTGTTGTAGTAATGGCTGTTTCAAATGTTGTGATTTCTTTGTTACGAAAAACCGTTCCTCCCAGAATTAGAATCATTGTTCAATTAGTAGTAATTGCAGCCATGGTTATTTTGGTCGATCAGGTATTAAAAGCTTTCTTATTTGATATTAGCAAACAGTTATCGGTTTTCGTTGGATTAATTATTACAAACTGTATTATCATGGGGCGTCTTGAAGCTTTTGCTTTAAGCAATAAACCATGGCAATCATTTCTTGATGGTATAGGAAATGCAGCCGGATATGGTGTTATTCTTTTAATTGTTGCTTTTTTTAGAGAGCTATTAGGCTCAGGTACTATTTGGGGTTACAAAGTGATTCCTGAAAGTGTTTATGATTTTGGTTACGAAAATAATGGCTTAATGATTCTTCCTCCAATGGCACTTATTGTGGTTGGAGCAATCATATGGATTCAACGTGCTAAGAATAAGAAACTTGTAGAATCTAACTAAAAAATTAAATAGATGGAAAACTTAGTTAATATATTTGTCAAGTCAGTATTTATCGACAATATGATATTTGCCTACTTCCTTGGAATGTGTTCGTATCTGGCAGTATCAAAAACGGTAAAAACTTCTACAGGATTAGGAATTGCTGTAATATTTGTATTAGGATTTACGGTACCTGTCGACTATTTAATCGAAAACTTTTTATTAAAAGAAGGTGCTTTAGTTTGGTTGAGCCCAAAATTTGCCGATGTTGATTTAAGCTTTTTAAGTTTTATTATATTCATTGCAGTAATCGCATCTATGGTACAATTGGTCGAAATGATTATTGAAAAATTTTCACCAACATTATATAATTCATTAGGTATATTTCTACCTCTAATTGCTGTTAACTGTGCAATTTTAGGAGGATCTTTATTTATGCAGGAACGTGCTTACAATAATATTGCAGAAGCAACTGCATTTGGATTGGGATCCGGTGTTGGATGGTTTCTTGCAATTGTTGGTATTGCTGCAATTCGTGAGAAAATAAGATATTCAAATGTGCCTGATCCGCTAAAAGGCCTGGGAATTACTTTTATAATTACAGGTTTAATGGGAATAGCCTTTATGGGTTTTATGGGAATTAAATTGTAATAATGGCCATTAGATATTGGCTATTAGCTGTTAGCAAAAAATGAGAAATTTCAGAAAATTAAATATTTGGATAAATGGTATTTATTATTGTACAAGAATTAAATTTTATCCCAAAAGAAAAAATTGTTGCTATAATTGAATTACTAAATAAAGAACAAAAAATGGTAAATAGCCTTATTAATAAACTAAAGGCTAATAGCTAAATACTAAAAGCTAAATAAAAATGATATTATTAACATCACAAATTACAGTTATCCTGTTAAGTATTGCAATATTCTTAACAATAATTCTTGCATTGGTTATGATGCTTTTATATGCAAGAAAAAAACTTACTCCACAAGGTGAAGTTAAGTTAAACATTAATGATGAAAAAGAATTAGAAGTTAATCCGGGTAGCACATTACTTACAACTTTATCCAATAACGAAATATACTTACCATCTGCTTGTGGTGGTGGTGGTACTTGTGGTATGTGTAAATGCCAGGTTTTAGATGGTGGTGGTACAATATTACCAACCGAAACAGGTTTCTTTACTCGTAAAGAAGCTCAAAACTATTGGCGTTTAGGTTGTCAGGTAAAAGTAAGAAATGACATGAAAATTGGCATTCCAAAAGAAATAATGGGAATTAAGAAATGGGAATGCGAAGTTATTTCAAATAGAAACGTTGCAACCTTTATTAAGGAATTTGTCGTTAAATTACCTGAAGGTGAAGAACTCAACTTTCAATCAGGTGGATATATTCAAATCGACGTTCCTAAAATTGAAGTTGAATTTAAAGATATGGTCATTGAAGAGCAGTTCCGTGATGAGTGGGATCAGTACAATATGTGGAACTTAAAAATGAAAAATACTGAAGAAACATATCGCGCGTACTCAATGGCTAATTATCCAAAAGAAGGAAATATTGTAAAACTAAATATACGTATTGCAACTCCTCCTTGGGACAGATCAAAAGGAGCATTCCAAAAAGTTAACTCCGGAATTTGTTCATCTTATATTTTCTCAAGAAAGCCAGGTGATAAAGTAATGATATCTGGTCCATACGGTGAATTTTTTATTAAGGATACTGATCGTGAAATGATGTATATAGGTGGTGGCGCAGGTATGGCACCATTACGTTCACATATTTTCCATTTGTTCCATACTTTAAAAACAGGAAGAAAAGTTACTTATTGGTACGGAGCGCGTTCTAAGCGTGAAGTATTTTACGAAGAGGAATTCATGGAAATTGAAAAGAAATTTCCTAATTTCAAATTTAATATAGCTTTATCGGAACCTAAAGAAGAAGATAAATGGACCGGATTAACCGGATTCATTCATCAGGTACTTTACAACGAATACTTAAGCAAACATGAAGAACCTGAGGAAATTGAATATTATTTATGTGGACCACCAGTAATGAACGACGCTGTTCAGAAAATGATTTATGATTTAGGAATACCAGATGAAATGTTGGCATTCGACGATTTTGGTGGATAAACTAATTATATAGAGAACCGAACCGGATTGCATTTGCTTTCCGGTTTTTTATTTTTATTAAAAATAGTAACTGAAAAAATTGATTTTTAGTAAAAAATCTCCTTAACTTCGTAATACTTTTTGCTTTTTGAATAAAATATTGGTTATGAGAAATTTAATTGCATTGTTAATTGCAGGACAAATTTTAATGTCCTGTAATCAAAAGCTAAAGACAACATATATTTCGTTTGGTGGTTTTACTCAGGGAACAACTTACCACATAACTTACGAAAGTATAGATAGTATAGATTACAAGGACGAAATTGAATATCTTCTAACTGAATTCGACACTTCTCTGTCAAATTATAATCCTCAATCGGTAATATCTAAAATTAATCGAAATGAATTGGATAAAATAGATATGTACTTAAATGTGGTTTTACAAAAAGCTGAGGAAGTATATAAATCAACAAACGGTGCATTCGATATTACCGTAGCGCCTTTGGTTAATGCCTGGGGATTTGGTTTTAAAAACAAAGAGAAAATGTCCGATGCAAAAGTTGATAGCATTCTTAACTTTATTGGATTTGACAAGATCAGTATAAAAGACTCTATTATAATTAAACACGACCCACGCATTATGTTAGATATGAATGCAATTGCTCAGGGTTATTCAGTTGATGTTATTGCAGATTTTCTTGAACAAAAAGGAATAACAAATTATTTAGTTGAAATTGGTGGTGAAGTAAAAACTAAAGGATTAAATAGCAAAGGTAAAACATGGAAGATTGGCATTGATAAACCTTTTGATAATAACTTTGTACCAGGTGAGAATTTACAAGCCATTATAAAACTCACCAACAAATCACTAGCTACATCTGGTAATTACCGTAAGTTTTATGAACGTAACGGAGTAAAATATTCTCACACTATTAATCCTAAAACAGGTTATCCTGTTACACACCCATTATTAAGTGCAACTGTAATTGCAAATGATTGCATGACTGCTGATGCGTACGCAACAGCTTTTATGGTCATGGGTTTGGAAAAAGCTTCTAAACTTGTAGAAAAATTACCAGATATTGAAGCTTATTTTATTTATTGTGATGAGAATGGTAACTATCAGGGAAAAGCAACACCTGCAATACAAGAACTAATTGAAGAAGTTGAATAAAAATAGAAAGAGCGGATCAAATTGGTCCGCTCTTTATAATATGTCTAATTTTTCTTTTTAAACTCTTCAACTCCCAAATCTAAAAACTTAATAAAATTATCAATATTCAGGTCGTAACCTTTGGGCTCAACCAAAGTTTCTCCATTTGTATCAATCAAAACATAATATGGTTGACTATTAATACTATATTTTGTTATCTGAAAATCAGCATATTTTTTACCTAAAGTCTTTTTTACTTTTCCATCGTATGCTGAGGTTACCCATTCATCTTCCGGCAATTTAGTTCTGTCATCAACATAAAGTGCAATTATTAAATAATCATCTTGTAAACGCTTTAACACTTTCGGATCAGACCAAACTTTATTTTCCATTTCTTTACAATTTGCACAAGCATGTCCTTTAAAATCCAAAAGAACAGGTTTGTTTAATTTCTTTGCACAAGTCATTCCTTGTTCATAATCAAAGTATCCTTCTAATCCGTGAGGTAAATGCAAAATATCGCTATATTTTGGATTTTCACATAATGATGTAGGTTCGGCTTTTTGTGAACCCGAAACATTAATAAGCTGTGACTTTGAAATATCAAACTGTTGAGCCGATTTTGGAGGAATTAATGCAGAAACTGCATTTAAATCAGCACCAAACAAACCTGGCAACAAATACAAAGCAAACGTAAATGAAACCATAGCTATAACTAATCTTGGAACTGAAATAAAAGGAATCTCACTATCGTGCGAGAATTTTAATTTCCCTAACAAGTATATTCCCAGTAAGATAAATATGACAATCCATATTGCCAGGTAAACATCTCTGCTAAGAATGTTTAAATGATATGTTTGGTCGATATTAGCAATAAATTTAAGTGAGAATGCCAATATAATAAATCCTAAAACTACTTTTACAGAATTCATCCAACCGCCTGATTTTGGCAAGCCTTTTAACATCCTTGGAAAAATAGCAAACAAGGTAAATGGTAATGCAAATGCCAAACCAAATGCAAACATTCCTATTAGTGGCTCAAGAACAGCACCGGCAGCAGCTTTTACCAGTAAAACACCAACGATTGGTCCCGTACAGCTAAACGAAACAATTACTAATGTAAAAGCCATAAAGAACGATGCTAAATATCCTCCTTTATCAACCTGTTTATCGGCTTTATTAGCTAATCCTGAAGGCAATATAATTTCGAACATTCCAAAAAATGATGCAGCAAAAGCAATAAACAATACAAAGAAAATTGTATTTGGAATCCAATGTGTACTTAAACCGGTTGTAAAATCAGCACCTGCACTTGTTAACGAAACAATTAAACCTACACTTGCATATAAAACAACAATTGAAACTCCGAAAATTAAAGCCTTAATAATTGAATTAAACTTAGACGATTCTCCTTGCATAAAAAACGATACCGTCATTGGAATCATAGGAAAAACACATGGTGTTAAAACGCCAGCTAAACCCAAAACAAAAGACAGTAAGAGAAATCCCCAGATGGATTTACTTTCACTTACTGGTTCTGAACTTATTTTTTCAGTTAAATCAACTATCGGACTTAAAGGATCAACAGCCACTGTTTGTGCTGGTTTTGCTCCTTCAACTTTTACTTTAAAATCAGGGTTAAAGTAAACACATTTATCATCCTGGCAAACCTGGAATTCTATTGATCCGGTTATAACAAAGGACTCATTTGTTAATACTTTAATCTGTTGAACAAAAGTTGCCTTATGGCTAAAATATTTAACTTTCATATTAAATACTTCATCCATCACTTCTTCCGGCTCAGGACTCTCGGAAGGTGTTCCAATAAGTTCAAATTTATCTGACTCGTCAATATAAAATGTTGTACGAACCGGTCCTCCCTCATCAAAATATTGTGAGTAAAGATGCCAATTCATATCAATATTTGCTTCAAATATGATTTCGGCAATTCCTTCTCCGGTATTTTTACTTTTATATTTCCATTTTACCGGATCAACTATTTGTGCAAAAACACCATAAGAAAAAATAATTAAAATACTTGTTAATAGAGCTATTCTTTTCATGATTAAGGTTTGTTTTTAATAAAGTCTCAAATTTAAGAATTAAGTATCAATTTAAAAAAATACACAAAGCTTTTAATATCTATATATATAGATATTAACAAACTTTAACAAGCTGCTAATTAAAAAAAAGTAATAAGATTTATGGATTAGTCTTTAATTATTTCTCCATTTTCATCAAAGAAATGGAACTCAAGAAGTTGGTATGAACTAACTGACTCAATATTAATTTTTTTCTTGAATTTAAGAAACCATTTAAATTTCTTTGAGAAAAGTCCATGTTTAATATACCCGGCTATATAAGGATGTACTTTTAGGGTAAGTTTTTTATAATTTGCTTCGTTAATTAAGAAGCTAATATAATTTTCAATATCGTCGACAAATAAAACGCTTGGGGTTATTTCTCCTGAGCCTTTACATGTCGGACATTTTTCCATTATTTCTATGTTCAGTTCAGGCCTAACTCTTTGTCGTGTAATTTGCATCAATCCAAACTTACTTAAAGGCAGAATATTGTGCTTTGTTCTGTCGGAAGACATAGCTTCTTTCATTTTATCGTAAACTCTTTGCCTGTTATCTGCATTATGCATATCGATAAAATCCACAACTATTATTCCACCCATATCACGGAGTCTCAATTGTCGTGCAACTGCATCAGCGGCTGCCAGATTTACTTCCAGAGCATTTGATTCCTGATTTTCACCTAATTTTGAACGATTCCCACTATTAACATCAATTACATGCAATGCTTCGGTATGTTCAATTATTAAATATGCTCCACTCTTAAAAGAAATCGTTTTCCCGAATGATGATTTTATTTGTTTATCAACACCATAATGATCAAAAATAGGTTGATCTCCTTCGAAATGCTTAACTATCTTACCTTTTTCAGGGGCAATAGTATTAATGTAATCTTTTAACTCACGATAAACGGTATCTTCATTAACAAAAATATTATTAAATGATCCATTCAAAACATCGCGTAACACAGCCGAGGTTCTATTAAGCTCACTAATAACTAATCGTGGAACGTTGCCGTGTGTAATCTTTTCAAAAGCTATCTCCCATTTTTCAACTAAGCTTCGAAGCTCTGAATCCAGAACAGCAACTTTTTTACTTTCAGCAACAGTTCTAACAATTACACCGTAATTTTTAGGTTTTATACTTTCTACAAGTTTCTTTAATCTTTTCTTTTCCTCAGGAGATTCAATCTTTTGAGAAATTGAAACTTTATTTGCAAATGGTATTAAAACGAGGTTTCTACCCGCAATAGAAATTTCAGAACTTAATCGAGGGCCTTTTGTAGAAATGGGTTCTTTTGCAATCTGAACAAGAACCAATTGTCCCGATTTAAGGACATCGGTAATTTTACCGTTTTTGTCAATATCCGGTTCAATTTTTATTTTAGGTATAGAAGTAGCTTTCCCTTTTCTAGCCAACGAACTTTTAACAAATTTATTAAGTGTACGAAATTGAGGGCCTAAATCGAGATAATGCAAAAATGCATCCTTGCTGTAACCAACGTCGATAAAAGCTGCATTGAGTCCGGGCATTATACGTTTTACCTTAGCCAGGTAAATGTCTCCAACCGCGAATTGTAAATTTCTTTTTTCTTTATTTAACTCAACAAGCTGCTTATTTTCTAATAAGGCTATGGCAATTTCAGAGGGGGTTACATCAATTACTAGTTCGGTACTCACGTGTCCTTCTTCTAATTTAGTAATACTATAGTTATATAAAACAATTTAAACCTAAAGAAGACAAACTTCAATAGGTTCAAATTATTAATTCGTTTAGAATAATCTACTTATTCTATTTCTTTTTATGACGATTTTTTCTTAAGCGTTTTTTGCGCTTATGAGTTGCCATCTTATGTCTTTTTCTCTTCTTTCCGCTTGGCATAATCTCAAAATTTAATATTCACTAACTTAAATTAACGCTTAACGCTATTCTTAACCTTATTTACAAATCTTTTTGAAGGTTTGAAAGAAGGAATAAAGTGCTCAGGAATAATAATAGTAGTATTTTTAGAAATATTCCTTGCAGTTTTTTCAGCGCGCTTCTTTACGATAAAGCTACCAAAACCTCTTAAATATACATTCTTATCATTTACTAAAGAATCCTTAATGGTTTCCATGAAAGCTTCTACTGCTTTTTGAACAGTTATTTTCTCAATTCCTGTGTTCTTTGAAATTTCGTTAACGATATCTGCTTTTGTCATTTTTTAAAAACTTTAATTATCAATAATTTAGATCACTTACTTAATTTGAATTGCAAATATATATGTTTTCTTTTGATTAATAAAATACTAAACGATTAAATTTGTCAATTAATTGAAAATTATTTTGTTCTGCAATTACGATCAATATAAATCAAGGTCTAAATTATTATTATTTATTTATTGGGAATTATCTGAAAGCACCTGCCCTGAGGCTGTTAACACCAGTCATGTCATGGCTTGCAAAAAATTGTATCAAAGTTATTAATAAATAATTTTATGTTCCTTGCCTATTTTTTAAAAATTTATACCTTTACATTTATTAACCAAAAAAAATAAAATTATTATGGGAATTAACAAAGTTATTTTAATAGGGAATGTAGGAAAAGACCCTGAAGTTAGACATTTAGACAGTGGAGTTGCTGTAGCAAGTTTTCCATTGGCAACAAGTGAAACTTATAAAAACAAAGACGGCCAAAAAGTTACAAATACTGAATGGCATAACATCGTTATTTGGAGAGGTTTAGCAGAAGTTGCCGAAAAATACGTAAAAAAAGGAAACCCCTTATATATCGAGGGAAAAATCAAAACACGTTCGTGGGATGACAAAGATGGCAATAAAAGATACACTACAGAGATTGTAGCCGATAACATGCAAATGTTAGGATCGAAACAAAGTAATGAAGAAGCAGCCTCATCGGCACCTGAAAATACCGCAGCTACAGATATTGAAAATATCCCGGCTGAAGGAGATGATTTGCCATTCTAACTAAAACTTAAACCTAAACCATCAACATTGGAAACTGCAGATCCATTCCCGTTAGTCTTAATTATTAACGCAAAAATTGTAATTCAAACAATCGATTTATATACAATAATTAGCATAATTGCTTCTTTTTTTCTACTCATAATGTCGGCTTTGATTTCAGGAGCCGAAACTGCTTATTTTAGTCTCAAATCAGACCAGGTAAAAGAAATTAAAAAACAGTCTGACTTTCGTAGTCGGCTAATCATCAAACATCTGAAAAATCCAAAAAAAATCCTGGCAACACTGACCATTGCTAATGGATTTATAAATGTCTGTTTTATTGTAGTCATGGGGATTATGCTAACTCTGGCCTTTGATTTTACAAAATTACCTTCCATCGGATTTATTATCAAAATTTCCATAATTGCATTTATACTTTTGCTTTTTGGAGAATTTCTGCCAAAGTTTTATGCTAAACATAAAGCAAAGAAATTTGTCAGACATACGGCAATACTAATAATCATTTTCGATAAGCTATTTCATCCTTTTAGTATGTTTATGATAAACACCACATCAATTATCGGGAAAAAATTGGCAACCATAAAACAAAATATTACAATTGATGATCTTTCACAAGCTTTAAATATTACAACTCATCAAATTACAGAAGATGAAAACATCTTAAAAGGAATTGTAAAATTTGGAAATATCGATGTTAAAGAAATAATGAAATCGCGTGTGGATGTTTTGGCCTTAGAAATAGAAACACAGTTTAAAAATATACTTACACTTATTATTGAGTCTGGCCATTCCAGAATCCCTGTGTATTCCGAAACTTTCGATAATATTAAAGGAATCCTGTTTATAAAAGATCTTTTACCGCATTTCGGAAAAGATAATGATTTTAAATGGCAATCATTAATCAGAAATCCTTATTTTGTTCCGGAAAATAAAAAAATCAATGATTTACTTCAAGAATTTCAAGCAAATAAAATTCACATGGCGATTGTTATTGATGAATATGGTGGAACAAGCGGAATAGTAACTCTTGAAGATGTTTTAGAAGAGATTGTGGGAGAAATAACTGACGAATCTGAAAAAGACGAAATTTTTTATTCACAGATTAACGAAAACACGTATATTTTTAAAGGAAAGACTTTACTTAACGACTTTTTAAAGATTGTTGATATTGATGATGATTTATTCGATGATGTAAAGGGTGATGCTGATACAATTGCAGGAATTATTCTGGAACTTACCGGCGAAATACCTGCAAAAAATAAAAAAATTGACTTTAAAAATCTTACATTTACCATCGAATCAGTCGATAAAAGAAGGATTAAACAAATCAAGGTTGCGATCAACAAATAATCAAGAAAAATGCATAAAGGGAGTATTTTAACATACATAAGTGTGTTTGCAATTATTGGCTTAATTATTTTAAGCGGATGCAAAAGAAAATACACTCCAAAACCTCGTGGATATTTCAGAATCGATTTACCAGAGAAAAAATATCAAAAATTAGACTCCTTCTATCCATATAAATTTGAATATCCTGAATATGCCATTATTAAACGAGATAGTTCATCTGTATCTGAAAAGTACTGGATTAATATTGAATATCCTGATTTGAATGGTAAAATACATATTAGTTATAAAGCCATTAATAATAATTTAAGCCAAATTCTGGAAGACACCCGAAAGCTTGTTTACAAGCATACAATTAAAGCCGATGCCATTAATGAAAAAATGTTTATTAAACCTGAAAAAAAGGTGTATGGCATTTTATACGAAATTGAAGGTAATGCAGCCTCACCGATGCAATTTTTTTTAACAGACAGTACACATAATTATTTACGCGGTGCTCTATATTTTAATGTTGAACCAAACAAAGATTCTTTAGCTCCCGTGTTAGATTTTGTTAAAGAAGATATTATCGTTTTAATTGAATCGTTTGAATGGAGATAATCTGAATAGCGATGGGATTAATATTAAAAGAACGTATTAAAGATGATATAAAATTTGGTCTTTGGGAAATTACAGAAGATTATGATACCCTTCGATCAGAGCTTAAACTTGACAAGGAAGATATTGCTACGGTTGAAAACTTTAAAAATCACCGACGAAAACTTGAATGGCTTAGTGTGAGAATTCTTTTAAAAAGGATGTTAGGTAAAGATTCTAAAATTGTTTACGGACCGGAACGAAAACCATACTTACATAATAATTTATATAACATTAGTATATCTCACTCAAAAAAATTTACAGCAATTTTAATAGGTAAAAAGCGAAGAGTAGGATTAGATCTTGAATTTATGACTAGTAAAATACTACGAATTGCTGATAAGTTTTTACGTCCTGAAGAACTGGGAAATATTGAAAAAGACCAGGAATTATATCACCTTTACCTCCATTGGTGTGCTAAAGAAGCATTATATAAAATTTGTGATAAAGTCGATATTAACTTTGTTACAAACCTCAGTATTGAACCATTCAAACCTAAAGTAAAAGGATTAATATCAGGAACTGTTAACAATAGTTATATGAATGAAAAATTCGTATTAGATTATTTTACGCTTAAGAATTATGCAATTGTTTGGTGCTATAAATAAACTAGTCTACAACTCATTTTTTGTTATCTTTATTTTTTAAAAATAATTTTACGCAATGATTTCTCAATTAATAAGTCACAGCATTTCTATCAATAAAAAGCTCTTTACTCTGCTTATTGATCCCGATCAACATACAACAGAATCATTAATTAACTTAAGTAAAAATGCTGATGAATCGGGGGTTGATCTTATTTTTGTAGGTGGAAGTTTGTTAAATAACGATATTGATAAATCATTTGAGCTAATTAAAAAAAATACTAATATTCCAACTTTACTTTTCCCTGGCAGTTTACTTCAAATCACTAATAAGGCTGATGGTATTTTGTTATTATCATTAATCTCTGGAAGAAACCCCGACCTGCTTATAGGAAATCATGTAATTGCTTCGGCTCGCATCAAAAGAAGCAATTTGGAAGTTTTACCAACAGGATATATCTTAATTGAAGGAGGTAAGTCAACCTCGGTTGAATACATGAGTAATACAAAACCTATACCTGCCGAAAAAATTGATATAGCCGTGGCAACAGCAATGGCCGGGGAAATGCTCGGGTTAAAATACATTTACCTTGAAGCAGGAAGTGGTGCTAAAACGTCTATTAACATTAGAATAATTAAAGGAGTAAAAGAAAACATCAGCATACCTTTAATTGTAGGGGGTGGAATAAAAACTCCGAATGATGTTAAAAGTGCTGTTAATGCAGGAGCTGACATAATTGTCGTTGGTAATGTAATAGAGCAAAATCCTGAAATATTACCTGAATTAGTAAAAGCCTGCCAAAATTCATAAGTTTCTTAATAAGTCAGTTTACTTTAACATTTTTTAAGAAATAATATCTAAAACTAATCCGTTATGATTAAACCCTGATTATTAAATCAGGTCTATACTTTATAATTATTTAGCTATAGATATTTAAGTTTAAAAAGATGAGTGATGATATTATAAATAAAGTTCACCAGGAATTGATTGGAGAAATCTGGATGCCATTAAAGATAAATGGAATGGCTGAAAATGAGAAATATGACATCTCAAATTATGGCCGAATTAAAAGTTATAAAGTAAATAAAACAGAAGGACTAATTATAAAAGGCTCAACACTAAAAGGATACAAAATCTTAAATATTAAACTCGAAAACGAAAAACGCACAACAAAATACATCCACAAACTGGTAGCCGAAAGTTTTATTCCAAAAGATAATAGTCTGCAACAATATGTAATTCATTTAGATTTTGATAAAATTAATAATCATGTTGATAATCTTAGATGGGTTACACAAAAAACCATGTTTGCTCATCAAAAAATAAATCCCAATTATAAACGAGGAACCATTAATTATTCAAAATTAACGGAAACCGATGTAATTAGATTAAAGAAAAAACTAAAAAGAGGTAAAAATAAGCTTTACAAACTCGCAAAAGAATTTGGAATTACACACACACAACTTAACAGAATTCGCAAAGGCGAAAACTGGGGTCATGTAAAGATTGATTAAAATTATTCTTAAGCAACAAATTGCCAACAACCTTTGCAGCTAATCTCACTAACAAAGCTTCTTTGAAAATTTAGGATTCATCAAAGAAATTAACAATTAGAAATCTTATAAATGTTTTTGGTATTAGCTTTTTTAAATTTTAAAGATAATTTTCGTATCTTGGGTTTAAATTTTAATCCAAAATCAATGAAAAATTTATTTCGTTATTTGCTCTTTTTTTTAATTTTCACATTAAGTCTTTCACTACAAAATAATGTATTAGCACAAGAGCACGAAAAAGAAGAAACTGAAGTATCAGTTCATCAGGATCAGACAAATACTCATGAAGAAGTTCATGCAGAAGAATCAGGACATACCGGGAATATGAGTCCGTTATTTTTTATTATTATTGCATTAATAATTGGAGCCGGAACGCGTCATTTCCTTAAAAAAAGCCCCCTTCCCTTTACAGTTTCCTTATTGCTGATTGGTTTGGTTTTAGGAGTGTTGTCCCGAATGGGATATTTTGGCGAATGGAATATAATCGGATTAAAGCTAGATGCCACTTTTCTTAGTAATGCTGTTGGTTGGGCAGGAAATATTGATCCACATCTAATACTATATATCTTTTTACCTACTTTAATTTTTGAAGCAGCATTTGCAATGGATGTTCATACATTTAAAAAAACATCAGCAAATGCATTTATTCTTGCCGTTCCTGGAATCATAGTTGCTATAGTGCTCACTGCTTCAATAGTAGTTGGAATAAAAATGGCAGGAATCGGACTAAATAAATGGAGTTGGGCAATGGCCTTGCTTTTTGGTGCAGTTGTCAGTGCTACCGATCCGGTAGCAGTTGTATCAATACTTAAAGATGTTGGTGCAAGCAAAAAACTGGGAACACTTATTGAAGGAGAATCGATGTTAAATGATGGTACTGCAATTGTTATTTTCATGGTGCTGCTTTTGGGTATTACAGGTGCCGGATCTGAGACTTCGCCGATAATAGAATTTTTCAGAGTAGCTGTTGGTGGTACTTTAGTAGGAATTATTATTGGTTATATTGTTATAGCGTGGGTTAAAAAAGTGTTTAATGATGCATTAGTTGAAATAACAGTAATTGTTGCTGCTGCTTATATGACATTCTTTGTAGCTGAACATTTCTTCCACGTATCAGGTGTTCTTGGTTTAGTATCATTTGGTTTATTTATGGCAAGTGTTGGAAGAACCAGGATTAGCCCCGAAGTAGAACACTTTCTTCACGAATTCTGGGAACTATTTGCATTTATCGCAAATACATTGATTTTCTTAATTGTAGGTGTTGTTATTGCAAATAATATTGTATTTACCGCTAATGATTTCTTGATTTTGTTAATATTATATATTGGAATTCATATTGTTAGAGCCATTGTTATTGCAATTTTCTTTCCTGTTATGAGAAAAGTAGGTTATGGATTACCTAAGAAAGATGCCTATGTTTTATGGTGGGGAGCTTTACGCGGAGCAATAGGATTAGCACTTGCTTTAATTGTTGTCGGTGAATCAAAAATTGATGGAACAATAAGAGAGCAATTCTTATTCTATACTGCAGGAATTGTAACTCTTACTTTAGTAATTAATGCTACAACTATTAAAGTGTTTCTTAATTGGTTAGGATTAACTGATATACCTCCTGCTAAACAAAAAATGATTTTAAATGCTAAAAATTATCTGAGGAATACTGCTGAAAACTCAATGGATAAACTAAAATCAGACCGATTCTTAAGCAGAGCAAATTGGGAAAGTGTTAAAACCTATTTGCCGGAAGAACCTGAAAATATTGAAATTAAGATAGACGAAGGAAAACATTCCAATTTATATGAAACCAGAAGGCGTATTCTGGAAAAAGAAAAAAGTAGTTACTGGAATCAATTTAAAGAAGGTTTGCTTGGTCCAATTGCAGTTCGTAATTTAACCGATGCCATTAATGAAATTATTGACTCTGAGGGTAAAATTTCTCTTTCAGAAAGGAAGGACTTAGAACAACTGTGGCAAACACCAAAGTTTCTTAACAAACTTCAATCTATACCAATTCTGGATAAAATTTCTCAAAGATTCTTTTTTGAGCAATTAACTAATAGTTACGATGCAGCAAGAGGTTTTGTTGAAGCTCAATATGATACATTGAAACTGGCAGAAGGCATGGCAATAAGTTCTGATACCGAAGAATTAACGGTAGATCAAGATCTTGCAACTATAGAAAGTGAAATTAACGAGAACAGAATACACGGTTTAACATTCTTAAGAAACCTTAAAAATACTTTCCCTGAAATTTATGATGCTATCGCAACTCGTCAGGCAATACGTTCAAACTTAAATAGTGAATTAAAAATTGTTGAAAGATTACAAAAGAAAGGACAAATAGGTTCCGATGAAGCTCATAAAATGACTGAAAGTATTGAAGAACGAATGAAAAAACTTATTGACTCGCCTCCTGAAATAGTACCTCCTGAAAAAGCCAAATTATTACAAGATATATCATGGCTAAAAGAACTTGATAAACCAATTTTTAATAAAGTTGTGAGCTTGTTCCAACATAGAAATTATGCTGTTGGAGAAAAAATTATAAAAGAACATGGACAAGTTGATGGATTATATGTTATTGCTCGTGGATCTGTAAAAGTAACTATTAATAAAAAGCTTATTGATATTTTAGGAAAAGGAAGTGTTATTGGTGAAATTGCCGTTCTTACAAATGTCCCAAGAACTGCTACTGTAACGGCAGAATCTCCTGTTACTGTACTTCGACTTACATCTGTAAGTATGCAACAAGTGATTCATGACAATCATACTTTAGAAGACAAATTATGGCAAATTGCTGCTCCACGTTTGGCTGAAAATATAATCTCTGAACAAGAGCCATATAACAAAATGCAACACGCAGAATTACAGCGACTATTATCAAAAGGAGAATTAGTCCTGGCTAAGAAAGTCAAAAATATTGATATAGAAGATAAATTGGCAATCCTCATTACAGGAAAAGCCATTAAATCTAATGATGAAAATGTGGAAGCTCCTTGTTTTATTAATGATAAATCAATAACATTAAGTAGAGATAGCAGATTGTTAATTTGCTTTAAAAAGTAATTGTATATTTTTATTATTAAACTCAAAGCATCAGGTTATTACTTGATGCTTTTTATTTATTTAAATTTTATATTCGGAATTTAATTAGCAATGTACATTTAACGCAAATATCTAATTTAAACCTGTATAAAACACTCTACGAAATAAAATTTGTTTATTCTGTTATTTCAAAAACCGGATTGCCAACTGAAGCATTTGGCGAAGTTATTTTAAGAATCCATGCAATTGTTGGTGCAATATCTATTACTTCTATGGGTCTGTCTATTCGAATATTTTTAACTTTCCAACCATACCATATCAAAGGAACATGAGTATCGTATTCATATCCAGATCCTGATTTTGTTACATATCCATTTTTTTCAATCCAGCCGGGTTCAAGGTTTATTATCACATCACCCGAGCGTTTTTGATGGAAGCTGTTCTGAATTTTTTGATTAATACCGGATTCAAAATTCGTTGAATTTATTGTTGATGCGGGGAGTGCATTTGCCACACCGGTAAACTGAACCATAAAATTGGCTACTTTATTTTGAACATCATTCAAATCAACACCTGTATTGTCTATTAATTGCTGATTAAAATATATCTGTCTTGAATAATATGACTTTACCCATTCTCCTTCCTTGTATAAAATACTCAAATAACTATTAAGTAAAGTAACAGCCTTGGCACCATCAAATACACCTGCATTTTGCTTTTTAGAAATAAGATATTCAGGAACATCAGAAACTCCTCTATCGGATGTTATATAAATCAAAGTATTCTCCAAACCTATTTCATTATCAAGAAAACTTATAAGGTGTTCCAAATCTTTATCCAATCGTAAAAACAAATCCTCCATCTCAACAGATCGAGGGCCAAATAATTCTCCACTGTAATTTGTTGCAGAAAAACTGATTGTAAGAAAATCTGTAAAACTATCTTTTCCTAAATTTTCATTAACTATTGTCGAGACCGCAAAATCCTTTGTATAAGTATTTCCAAACGGAGTATATTTTAGATATTTAAAGTTCCCGGATCGATTTCTTAAATATGATAAATCATACGGAAAAGTATAACGATAATTTCTAAAACCTATTTCAAAATCACTATCGTCAGGTAAACTATATTTATAATTATTTTCTAAGGAATACATACTTGCCCAGTTCCTTCTCATATATACTTCCTGAAATCCTTTTGCATTAAACTCCTTTACCCAGGCTGGCAAAGTATCGGTATAATAGTTCCCTGTTATCCATCCACCATCATGATTATTAAACCAAAACGCGTAGTCTGCTAACCTTCCTCCTGAAATCACGGCAGAAACAGGATTCAAAGAAATAGAAATTACTTTAGAACTATCATTGGTAGCCAGCTTCAGTTCATCTCCAATAGTAGAGCTTATTATATTTTTTGGAGTATAATTTCCCATTGAAATTTCTCCATTTATTAAATTAAATTTTGATTCGTCGGCACAACCAATAGTATTGCCTGTTAATCGATTATACCAGGTATCTGAAATAATTCCGTGATAATTAGGATATGTTCCTGTTACTATACTTGCCTGGCCTACACCATTCTGTGTAATTAAATAATTATGATGTGTTTGAGTACAAAAAGCTCCATGGTTTATTATTTTTTTAAAACCATTTTCTCCAAACGAATCCCAATAGCGAAGAAGCATCTCATAGCGCATTTCTTCAATTACAATTCCAACTACTAATTTTGGTGGTTTATTAAGTTGATTCTGAGCTTGCAGTATACTAAACCCAAATAAAATAAAAAGACTAAGTAATATTGATTTTATAGAATATTTTCTTTTGTGCATTTCTTAAATTTAGGAATTTTTAAATACTTCGTGCTAAAATAAACAAAACTCCAACACCTAAGAAGATACTTACTAATATATTTGCAGTAGCAAAGTAATAATTCCCCGATCGTAATAATTCAAAAGTCTCATAACTAAATGTTGAGAATGTACTAAATCCTCCACAAAACCCAACAATCAAAAGTGCTTTAATCGTTGGCGATACAATAAACTTTTCGGTCGTCAGGTATAAAATAACTCCTAATATTAAGGTACTTATAATATTCGCTGTTAAAGTTCCAACAGGATTAATTTCTTTAAAATCTGAAGTAACAAATTTTGATATTCCAAATCGAATTACACTACCCAATCCACCACCAATAAAAATTGCAAATAATGTATGCATAATCTAATTCTATTTAAACATTAAATCTGATATGAAGAATATCGCCATCATCAACAATATAATTTTTACCTTCGACATGAAATTTCCCGGCTTCTTTCACTTTAGTTTCAGAGCCTATTGTAACAAAATCATCGTATTTCATAACCTCTGCACGAATAAAACCACGTTCCAAATCGCTATGAATTGCTCCTGCAGCTTGTGGCGCATTCATACCTTTTTTAATTGTCCATGCCCTTATTTCCTTTGGTCCAACAGTAAAAAACGACATTAAATTTAATGATGAATATGCACCACAAATTAATCTATTTACGCCTGGTTCTGTCAATCCTGCATCAGCTAAAAATTCATTTCTGTCTTCAACATCTTCCAAATCTGCTATTTCTGCTTCCAGCTTACCTGCAATTACAAGTATTTCAGCATTCCGGTTTTTCAAAGCTTCTTTAACTTTATCAACATAAGCGTTCCCTGAAATTGCCGAAGTATCATCAACATTACAAACGTAAATTACAGGTTTTGCAGTTAAAAGAAATATATCATCGATATGTTTTTTATCCGTATCTGAAATCTGATAATCGCGTACATTTTGCATTGACTCTAAATGCCCTTTGAAGCCATTTAAAACCTCAACACCATGTTTGGCATCTTTATCTCCAATTTTTACAAGCTTTTCGTATCGTTGAATTTTCTTTTCAACTGATTCCAAATCTTTTATCTGTAATTCGAAATCAATGGTTTCGATATCACGAACAGGATCAATTGATCCATCAACATGGGAAAGATTTTCATCATCAAAACATCTTAATACATGAATTAAAGCATCGGTATTTCTGATATCTCCCAAAAATTTATTCCCTACACCTTCGCCCTGATTTGCACCTTTTGTTAAGCCTGGAATATCAACTATCTCAACAGTCGCAGGAATAAGCTTTTCTGTAGGTTGAAGTTTTTCAAGTTCAGATAATCTATTATCTGGCACATTAACAATTCCAATATTTGATTTATTCGTGCTAAAGGCAAAGTTTGTTGTTTCAACTTTTGCATTCGACATACAATTAAAAAGAGTTGATTTACCAACATTTGTTATCCCTATAATACCACACTGTAAACTCATAATATTAAGTTTTTAATACAAACTAATGAAGGCTCAAAATTACACTTTTTCAGCATTCTAAAAAGCCCTTATTGATAAAAATCAAACATCATTAATATATTTAACTAGATTAATTCACAAATTCTAAAATCCTGGACTAAAGTCCTGATATTCTGCATTATTACTTAACCCCAGCCTTAAGGCTGGGGTTATTTAACTAATTAATAAAAGGGGCTTTAGCCCAAAACAAAAATAATTCAGGTTAAAACATGTTAATAATAAATTAAAAACATAATTCGAATATTATTTTGAAAAACCGTATTTTTACGCCTTTGTTTAATTAATTTCCTGAATTCAATTATAAATTATATTTAATTATAAAATGTCTGATATTCAAAACTTAAAACAAATAGCATCGCAAGTACGCAGAGATATAGTAAGAATGGTTCATGCACAGAATTCTGGTCACCCGGGAGGATCATTGGGATGTACAGATTTTATTACAGCACTTTATTTCGAAATTATGGATCATAATCCAATAAATTTTGATATGGATGGTAAAAATCAGGATATATTCTTTCTTTCAAACGGACATCTTTCTGCTTTATGGTACAGTGTTTTAGCTCGTACCGGGTATTTTAAACTTGAAGAACTTTCAACATTTAGAACATTAAATTCCAGGTTACAGGGACATCCAACTACAAAAGAAGGATTACCCGGAATACGGATTGCTTCAGGTTCTTTAGGACAGGGATTATCAGTAGCTTGCGGAGCAGCAATTACCAAAAAGCTGAATAACGATCCTAAATTGGTTTTTTCGCTTCACGGAGATGGAGAATTACAAGAAGGCCAAATTTGGGAAGCTGCAATGTTTGCGGCACAACACAAGATTGATAATTTAATAGCAACAGTCGATTATAATGGCAAACAAATTGACGGACCTGTTGATGAAATTATTTCTTTAGGAAACCTAAGAGCTAAATGGGAAAGTTTTGGTTGGCATGTACTAGAAATGAATGGTAATGATATAGTTGAGGTTGTTAAAATCGTTAATCAGGCAAAAACACTTACTGGTAATGGAAAACCTATTATAATTTTAATGAAAACTGAAATGGGTATGGGTGTCGACTTCATGATGGGAACACACAAATGGCATGGCGTAGCACCAAATGATGCACAACTAGAAACAGCACTTAATCAGTTAAAAGAATCTTTAGGAGATTATTAAATTATATAAAGTTGAACAAATAAAAATTTAGGATTATGAAAAACATTGTAATTATTGCTCATGATGTTAAGAAGCCCGAGATGGTTCAATTTTTAAATGACCGCAGGGATTGGATTACTGGTGTAAATTTAATTGCAACAGGAAGAACTGCAGAATATGTTGAATCACAAGGAATAAAAGTAGAACATTATAGTCCGGGTGAATCCGGAGGCTATTTGGAGATTACTGATAGAATAAAGCAAAAGGAAATTGATATCGTGATATTCTTGCGCGATCCTTTAATTAAACAAGGTCATCATGAAGATATTCAGTTATTGTTAGAAGCTTGTAACATGTATAACATTCCACTGGCAACAAATTATGCCAGTGCCGAATTAATGATTCTTGGACATATAAAAAAGGAAGATTACGAACGAAGAAAATCAATGGGAGACTAATCAAAATTGAAAATATTAATCAAATACATATCAATATTATTTTTTGTGTTTAGCACAATTTATTTGCAGGCTCAAAAAAGTAAATCTGAACCCACCACTTCTCGAATTTTATTCGTATTCGATGCATCTCAGAGCATGTATGGAACATGGGAAAGTGGTAGGAAAATTAGCATTGCACGAAAATACTTAATTCATATTATTGATAGCCTGGAACAAATGGACAATATACAAATGGCTTTAAGAGTATATGGCCATCAAAGTCCGGTTCCTCCACAAGATTGTAACGATACAAAACTTGAAGTTCCTTTTAAACCAGGAAATGCCGGAGAAATCAGGCAGAAGCTTCGTTCTCTTATACCCAAAGGGACAACCCCTATTGCTAATTCTCTGGAGTTAGCTGCGAATGACTTTCCTCCCTGCAAAGACTGTCGGAATATATTAATACTAATAACTGACGGAATTGAAGCATGTGATGGTGATCCATGTCAGGCATCTCTGAATCTACAAAAGAAAGGAATTATTCTAAAACCTTTTGTAATTGGCATAGGCATAGATCCTAATTTCGAAAAAACATTTGAATGTGTAGGACACTTTTACAATACACCAGACGAGGAAAAATTTCAAGAGGTTTTAGGAATAGTTATTTCCCGAGCTTTAAATTCAACAACAGCACAGGTTAACCTGCTTGATATTAACGGCATGCCAACTGAAACAGACGTAAATATGACTTTCTTTGATCATATTTCGGGTAAAATTAAATACAACTTCGTTCATACGATTAATTACATGGGCAATCCCGATACACTAATAATCGATCCTTTAGTAACATACGATCTTGTAGTTCATACTCTGCCTGCTGTAAAAAAAAGCAATATAATTCTGGCAGAAGGCAAACATAACATGATCGGAGTTAATACTCCTCAGGGATTTTTGAATATTTCATGTCCCGGAAGTAATCAATACAAGGATTTAGATATAATTGTTCGTCGGGATAAAAAACCTAAAACCTTAAATATTCAGAAAAACAGTACAATAGAAAAATACCTTGTAGGTAAATATGATTTGGAAATATTATCTATTCCAAGGGTTTATGTTGAAAATGTGAAAATTGAACAAAGCGTAACTACAAATATTGAGATACCACGTCCTGGCATAGCAAATTTCTCACTTGCTTCGAGCGGATATGGAAGTCTCTATATTGAAACAGCAGATACCTTAAAATGGGTTTATAATCTTGATCAGAAAATATTACATCAAAATATCATTATGCAACCGGGAAATTACAGAGTTGTGTACAGACCTAAAAATACAAAACAATCAATATATACAATTAATAAAAGATTTACAATAAAATCAGGATCATCAAAAAAAATAGTGCTTTATTAAATATAACATGAAAAAATTCGATTATAAAGACAAGAAAGATACACGATCAGGTTTTGGTGCCGGATTGTATGAACTGGGAAAGAAAAATAAAAATATAGTTGCTTTATGTGCTGATCTTATCGGCTCATTAAAAATGAATCAGTTTGTTGATGAGTTTCCCGAAAGATTCCTGCAATGTGGTATTGCCGAAGCAAATATGATTGGAACAGCAGCAGGCTTAACCATTGGTGGAAAGATTCCTTTTGCAGGAACATTTGCAAACTTTGCTACCGGGCGTGTTTACGATCAAATAAGGCAATCGGTAGCATATTCAGGAAAAAATGTCAAAATATGCGCTTCACATGCAGGACTTACTCTTGGTGAAGATGGAGCTACTCACCAAATCATGGAAGATATTGGTTTAATGAAAATGCTTCCCGGAATGGTTGTCATTAATCCTTGCGATTATAATCAAACAAAAGCAGCAACTATTGCAATAGCTGATTACGTAGGGCCGGTTTATCTTCGATTTGGACGACCAAAAGTACCTAATTTTACACCTGAAGATCAAAAATTCGAAATAGGAAAAGCAATATTACTAAATGAAGGATCTGATGTAACTATTTTTGCTACTGGCCATTTAGTATGGAAAGCTATTGAAGCTGCCGAGATATTGGAACAAAAAGGAATTTCCTGTGAAATAATTAACATACATACCATTAAACCTTTAGATGCTGAAGCTGTCTTATCATCTGTTTCAAAAACAAAAGCAGTAGTTACAGCAGAAGAACATATGATGAATGGTGGTTTAGGAGACTCTAT
Source organism: Bacteroidales bacterium (assembly GCA_021108325.1). Lineage (GTDB taxonomy): Bacteria > Bacteroidota > Bacteroidia > Bacteroidales > UBA12077 > UBA12077. The sequence continues at coordinate 67,631 of JAIORB010000006.1, forward strand.
TGCTCAACTATTAAGCCGTAAATTACCTACTCCAATCGAAATGGTTGCTGTTGACGATAAGTTTGGTGAAAGTGGCAAACCTGAAGAGCTACTTACAAAATATGGTATTGATACTGATAATATAGTTTCTGCTGTTGAATCAGTTCTACAAAGAAAATAAAATTATCTTTGTAATCGCTTATTAGTAAATCAAGTTCTCTTTCACTGCATTATGTCAGAATACAGCGATAAGGAGTTATTAACACTCTTTAAAGATATTGAAAAACGCAATTATGCTTTTAACCTGATAGTTCGAAAATATCAGCAAAAGCTGTATTGGCATATTCGTAAAATAGTTATTAAACATGACGATGCAAATGATATTTTACAAAATACATTTATTAAAGTGTGGAAGGGGCTAGAAGGGTTCAGAGAAGATTCAAAATTATATACATGGCTTTACAGGATTGCAACAAATGAATCGCTAACATTCTTAAAACAACAAAAAACAAAATACTTATTGCCAATTGTTGATTACGAAAATCACTTGAAAGAAACCCTTGAAAGTGATGAGTATTTTAACGGGGACGAAATACAACGTAAACTTCAAAAGGCAATTTTAGATTTGCCCGAAAAACAAAGAATTGTTTTTAACTTGAAGTATTTTGATGAAATGAAGTACGATGATATGTCCAAAATTCTTAAAACGTCTGTAGGAGCATTAAAAGCATCGTATCATCATGCTGTAAAGAAAATTGAGAATTATTTTAAAGAAGATTAAACTATTAAAACATTAAAATGTCAAAAAGACAGGGGAAACAAATTAGGGGAATTTAATAATGGAAAAATTTAACAAGACAGTGGAAGGATTGAAGGGAAATAATAATAATCCGTTTTCTGTTCCTAAAGGATATTTCGAAGACTTTCCTACAAAAATACAGGAAAGAATTGTATCCGATAACAAGGAATATGCATGGGCTATCAAACTGTTCAGGTTTATAAAACCTCAATTTGCTTTGGGTTTTATAATTATTGGATTTGCAGTTATAGCAATTACAACAATTAATTTTATTCTTTCTAACAGAACAAACACTGGTATTGACTCTGATTTATATACCAGGATAATTGAGGTGGATGCTTCTGAATTTTCTGAGCAACACTTTATTGATGTTTTGCTTGAAGATGAGAAAAAAATTGATGATCATAAGCAAGAAGAATCGGATTTCTATATTCATTACCTTGTTGATGAAAATATAGATTATGGAACTTTAATTGATGAATTATAAAAATAAATAAAATGAAATATTTAAGATCATTCATTTTACTTGTTTCGTTGATGGTATTTACAATTTCTTTAAATGCCCAGGAAACACAATCAAAATCGGATAAAGAACAAGAATTCAAATCGCAAAAGATTGCATTCTTTACCGATAAGATTGGCCTTACACCGGAAGAAGCCCAGATTTTTTGGCCTGTTTACAATGATTACTGGGCTAAGAAAAATAAAATTATTGCAAACCGTAAAGAAAAGATGACATATTTTGCTGATCATAGCGAGAATATGAGTAACGATGAAATGATTAAGTATGCCGATCAATACATTCGTTACGAAATGGAACTGGCAGAACTATTGGATGAATATCACAAAAAATTTAAGGAGATTTTACCTATCAATAAAGTAATGAAAATATATCTTGCCGACTACGAATTTAAAACCTACCTGTTGAAAAAAATTCGGGAAAGTGGTAAACATAATGATTAAATAATAAAAGCTCCGAAAATTCGGAGCTTTTACTTAATATATCTTGCAAGCACTATTTCAGGTTTACAACTCTGCTAGCTTTATCCTTCTAAACTTCCAACTACCTTCTCAACTTCTTCAAGAATTTCGCACGACTTAACCAGTTCTTTCATTGCTGTGTGATCTGGATATAGCGGACGGTCAATCTCTAAGAAATCAACATATTTCCTAATCACTTCTTTAGCTTTTGTAACTCCCTTCCCAAAACCATACTCACGGAAATCTAATGCCTGAGCAGCAGCCATAAACTCTATACCAAGAATACCATAAGCATTATCCATAATCTGGAAATTTTTAATCGCTGTATTCATACCCATAGAAACAAAATCTTCCTGATCGGCAGCAGCAGGAATTGATTGAATTGATGCAGGCGTACAAAGAATTCTTTGTTCAACAATTTGCATATCGGCAGTATACTGACTTAACATTAAACCAGAGAACATTCCTGCTCCTTTAGTCAAGAATGCAGGTAAACCAACACTTAATGCAGGGTGATTTAATCTGTTCATTCTTCGTTCCGACATAACACTAATCATTGTAATAGCGGCACCTATCATATCCATTGGTAATGAAACCGGAGAGCCCTGAAAGTTTGCTCCTGATAATTGCATGTTTTCTTCCGGGAAGAAAACTGGGTTATCTCCTACTCCGTTCAATTCAATTTCGACCTGAGAACGAGCCCAACGCACTGAATCATGAGCAGCACCAATAACTTGTGGAGCTGAACGCATTGAATATGCATCCTGAACTTTACACTTAACCTTACCTTCTTTCAGATCACCACCGGAAACCAATTTATTTATTGCAACAGCACTGCGAACAGCACCCTGAAATCCACGTACTTCATGTAATTTTGCAGTATAAGGTTTCATATTAGCTTTAAGAGCTTCAAGTGACATAGAAGCAGCAATCTCTGCTTGTTTTAACCATCTGTTTGTATCATACAATAAAATTGCACTCATCGCGGTTAAAAGATTTGATCCATTGATAGCTGCCAGACCATCACGAGCTTCTAATCCTGGAATTGGTATTCCGGCCTTATCCATTGCTTCTTTCCCGTCAAGTAACTCTCCATTATAATATGCCTCACCTTCACCCATTAATAAAAGAGCTATTTGCGACATAGGAGCTAAATCGCCACTGGCACCAACCGAACCTTTTTGACATACAAAAGGAGTAACACCTTTATTAAGCATATCAACCAGAGTTTGTGTAATAACCAAACGACAACCAGAATTACCATGAGCATGAACATTAATACGACCTAACATTGCACCACGAACATATTCTAATGGAGCAGGGTCGCCAATACCGGCAGCATGATTATATATTAAATATTTTTGGAAATCTTTTACCTGGTCATCATTTAAAACTACTTCGGAAAATTCGCCAATACCTGTGTTAACACCATACATAATTTCGTTTGCCACGATTTTTTTCTCAAGCATATCACGACATACGTTAATTCTTGTAACAGCATCAGGATGAAGTTCAACTTTTCGCCCATTACGACCAACTTCAACAACATTTTCGATAGTTAATCCACTACCTTTAATAATTAATTTGTCCATAATAAATTTGATTTATTTATTTTGTTAAATAAAAGAGTTAGCTAAAAATTCTAAGAAGGTGCTAAGCGGTTTATTTTATAAAATGGTGCGCAGTTTGCTCTTTTCTTATCAGTTTATTAGAAAATCCGCTAAGCACCTATAGTATTGGGATTAAAACATCGCGGATCTGTTAATTTTTATAAGAAAGTCAAGAATCCAATGTTTCATAATCTTGAAGATTAATTGCACAATTTAAGAAAAGCAAATTGAAGTTCCTAAAATTTCAAACATTTTACGTTTTAAATAAAAAGCGCCCCAAAAATTTGAGGCGCTTTTAAAATATTCTTTAATAACAAATATTATTGTTCCACTATCTCAACACGTCTGTTTTTTGCTTTTCCTTCATCAGTTGAATTGGTTGCAACAGGTGAAGCAGAACCAACTCCGTATGGTTTCAATTGATCACTATTGACACTATATTTTTCAACTAGCTCATTCACTATAGCATTAGCTCTGTCAGTTGACAATTTAATATTCGCATCAAAGTCTCCAACATTATCTGTATGCCCCACAATCAAATATTGCTTTTCCGGATTAGCTATTAAGAATTTGGCTATGTTTTTCAAAGCTGCTGCTGATCTTAAGTTTATTTCAGATTTACCTGTTTCAAACAGAATATCGTAAATAGCAATATGACCTTCGGCTATCATACTTTCATTAATGTTTTCTGCCGATACCATATCCATCTCCATAGCTTTAGTTTCAATAGTTACCAGATGATAAAACACAGACTGTTCTACCTTGCCTGCCACAACAACTACATAATAGTCTAAATCTTCTGAAGGAATTATTCCACAAAAGTAATGATAAGCACCGCGTGGAAACATCATATAGTTATAATTGGTCAAGCCATGGTCTGGATGTCCATTCACTTTCATAAAAGCATCGATACATTCTTTTGACGTACCTGCCATTAATACGCGTCCACCACTGTTAGTTATTGCTTCTTCATAATTTCTAATTATTTCTAAAGGAGAACGTCCTGCAGGAACACTGCAAAATCTATTACGAACATAGCCTTCAATTTTTTTAATTTCCGCCTTTTCTTCTAAAGTTTTACCTGTACAAACATAAAATTCACCGTACCCAAGTTTATCATCATATCCAACAGAACTACCACGGAATGGAGTTGCAATAACTTTTTCCTGTTCAAATGTTTCTGCCTCAATAATGTCTTGAGTTATAAGTGTGGTATTATCAAATCCTGATATGTATATAGCAACAAAAATATCATTACCGTCTTTATTAATCTTGGCTACAATAAAACAGTGATCCTTACCTGCCGTTTTATAGGCAAAACCAAATTTCCCATTACCTAAACTATTATAGTATTTGCCAGAGAATGAACTAGATGACATAGCAATATCGCTTTTGTTTTTTGCCATAATAATTTCAAAACCATCTTTTACTAATGATGATTTATAAACTTTCAAAAGATAAGCCGGATTATTATCGGGACTTATAGAATATTGTATTCTGATAATCTTTCCTTCAAGTTTAGCAGGTGCCTCCCAATTCAAATAACTGTCATTAAAACTAATAGGAAGTTTATATTCATCCCATTTAGTTTCTTTATGATATTTAATAACTGAACCTTCAACCCGTGTAACTAATGGATAATCTTTTTCATCAAGTTCATCCTTTTTAGTTTCTTCAGCTTGTACTTTTTCATCAGCTTCTTTCTTATCAGAAGACTTTTTGACCTCTTTTGATGCTCGGTTTAAAGCTCCTGAAACATTAATTTGTGCATACATTGAAGGAGAAATGATAATTAATAATCCTACAATTAATAGTAAACTAAGTTTTCTCATAATATTTTACATTTAAATGATAATTAAGAATAATTTTAATATTACTGTCAATTTAAAAATAGAATTCACAATGTAATAACAGCAAATTAAAGTTCCTAAAAAATTTACATGTCCTATAAACTAAACAAGTTACGTTATAAACTAAGAAAGCACCCTACAGTTAGGCGCTTTCTTAAATATTGATTTCTGCTAGCTTAATTTTCCGACAAATCTAATTCTACTTCTTGCAAATACTCAACCGAGCGGGCAATATCATCGTACATGGTTTTATCTTCATCGATAAACTTCACCTTTTTAC
>JAIORB010000101.1 GCA_021108325.1 Bacteroidales bacterium
TTTGGAAGTTAAAGACGGAATATACAGGTCAAATGATTGGCAATTATTTATTGTTTCCGCCCCAAAGTCATCAAATTCAGAAATAATGGATGAAGATGATTATAAATTAACATTAAATAAGGGTTGGAAAATTATTGAAATAAAAAAAGGGAAATATATATTAACTAAAAAATAGATTAATAATAATTTTAGATAAAATTTTTGTAAAACTATTTTTGATTATTAATTTGAATTGTATTTTTGCAGTTCATAAAAAAGAAAACCAGAGTTTATGTTAAAAGATATTTTATCAATTTCGGGGTTCGGTGGATTATATAAATTTATTTCACAGGGAAGAACAGGTATTATAGTTGAATCGTTTGAAGATAAAAAACGAATGAATGCAAGTGCGACAGTTAAAATTAGTGCATTGGAAGATATCGCTATTTTTACTGATACGGAAGACTTGCCTTTAAAAGCAGTTTTTAAAGCAATTTCAGAAAAAGAAAATGGAGGCGAAGCAATTAGTCATAAATCATCGGCAGATGAACTTAAAAAATACTTTGCTGAAGTGTTGCCCGATTACGACAGAGACAGAGTATATGTTTCTGATATTAAGAAAGTGGTAAACTGGTATAACCTTCTTCTTAAATTCGAGATGCTTAATTTTGATGAGGAAGAAGATGTCGAAGATAAGGAGAATAAAGAAGCAGATAAAACAGAAGCTAAAAAGGAGAAAATGCCGGTAAAAAAGGAAAAGCCGGAAGCAAAACAAACAAAAACGGCACCAAAAAAGAAACCTGTGCAATCATCAGTTGGGAGGTCAAACCAGAAAAATAAATAGACCCAAATAACTATAAAAGTAATCCGCCCCAGGGCGGATTTTTTAATCAAATTTTTTTGCAGCTTCCCAAACAACATTCATTTTGTCTAAGGACATTTCTTTTAACGACAAACCTTTTTTTATGGTTTGCTCTTCGAGGTAATTGAAGCGTTTTATAAACTTCTTATTTGTTCTTTCCAGCGCGGTTTCAGGATCAATATCATAAAGTCGGGCTGCATTTATTAACGAGAAAAATAAATCTCCAAATTCGGCTTCTGTTTTTTCCTGATCTTCAGTTTCAACTTCGTGTTGTAACTCATTTAATTCTTCTTTTACTTTATCCCAAATCTGATTTCTTTCGTCCCAGTCGAAACCTACACCACGAACTTTCTGCTGAATTCTGTTTGCTTTTACCAATGCAGGTAACGATTCAGGAACTCCAGATAATACAGAGTTATCCCTGTCTTTTTCTCTCAACTTTATTTCTTCCCAGTTTTCTTCAACTTCTTTATGATCTTTAACTTTTACATCTCCAAATACATGCGGGTGACGATGAATTAGTTTTTCGTTTATTCCATTGATAACATCAGTTATATCAAATGCGTTTTTCTCAGATCCAATTTTGGCATAAAAAACAATATGAAGAAGTAAGTCGCCTAATTCTTTTTTAATATCCTTCATATCATTTTTTATGATAGCATCGGCAAGTTCATAAGTTTCTTCAATGGTAAGAGAGCGTAAGGTTTCAATAGTTTGTTTTTGATCCCACGGACACTTTTCTCTTAATTCATTCATTATCTCTAATAAACGATCAAACGCTTCTAATTCTTTTTTCATCTACTTGTATTATATATGATTTTTATATTCTTTATTGTATATGTAGCTATTGGCTTTTAGCTCTTGGCCTTTAAATTTTGAATTGCCAAAAGCTAACAGCTAAGGGCTAAAAGCTAATCACTTAAATTTTATTCTAATCGACGAGTTTGTATCTAAATTCAGAAGTTCAGCCGCATTACCGCCATTTATTGCAATCTCCAATAAATTTAAAGAATTGAAAATAGCCAGTATTTCTCCAATAGTTGTTTCCTGGTATGATTTATTAATTTTTGATATCACGTAATGATTGCTTTGTACATATATTTTAAATGATCTTTTGTTTCCTATACGATTAAACAAGTCATAAGAAACATTTGTGATAGCATTCTGAAACGAATCAATATAGACTACACTTCCCGTGATAACCGATTCCTCGATTGTTGCACGTAATGGAACTCTTCTTGTAATATCTTTATGTTTAGAACCCAACGAATCAAATGTATCTCCTTTTATAAGTTTACAAGCTACTTTCGAGTAAACATCCAAAACAGGGAAGCTGGATTGCTTAAAATCTTTAAGGGCAATAATTTTTACAGGATCATCATCTTTAAAAAGCAAACTGAAAATGCCATTATCTGTTCCAAGAAAATACTGTCCTTCAAATTCGGCAGCAAGATACTGTTGATTAGCAAAAACTTCTGTCTTAACACCTATAATATGTACAGTGCCTTTGGGATAAAACTTATAGCTGTTTTTTAATATAAACGCAGCCTGGTAAATATTAAATGGTTTTATCTGATGAGTTATATCAACAACAGTTACATCGATACAATTATTGTAAATGGCTCCTTTTACAGCACCCAGATAAAAATCATCTTTGTTCCAATCTGTTGTTAATGTTATTATAGGCATAAACTAAAATTAAATCATATTAAATGATTTCATTTTTAAAGATACAAATTTAAAGGTTTATTATAGATTTTAATGATTAGATCACTAGATTTAATGATAAAATTAAAGAAAGTTATTACAGAATTTCAAATAGGTTTTAATTTGTTTAAAACTTTGTAGTAACTCTGATTTTATATTGGACCTCATACAAATATTTTTTTACTATTTTCGATGATTCTATAATCATATGTTTTACCTTTGTTGTCTGATATTTAGTAAAATACGATAAAAGAGCAGGCAGGGTTAAATAATTAAGCATTATTTATGATTGAAAAGCTTATATACTTAGAAGGAATTGAACCGGTAAATATTTATGGAGTAAAAAATACCAGGATAGAGATTTTAAAAAGTTTTTATCCCAAATTAAAAATAATTGCCCGGGGAGATGAAATAAAAGTAAAAGGAGAAGAGCATTTAATTAATGAGTTTGAAGAAAAAGTACAGTTACTCATCGAGTATTTTCTTAAATTCAAGAAATTAGAAGATAATGAATTTGAATCTTTGATAAAAGGAGAGGGAACGGCATTATTAAAAAGAAAAGCGGAATCCGACGATGTATTGATTTATGGTAATAATGCAAAGCCAATAAGAGCTCTTACAATTAATCAGCAAAAATTAGTTGATAAATACGATACAAATGATTTGCTTTTGGCAGTAGGCCCTGCAGGTTCAGGTAAAACATATACTGCAATTGCACTCGCTGTCAGGGCATTCAAAAACAAAGAGGTTAAACGAATTATATTAACCCGCCCGGCTGTTGAGGCTGGCGAAAATCTTGGCTTTTTACCGGGCGATTTAAAAGAAAAACTTGATCCGTATTTGCGCCCCTTGTACGATGCTTTAAGAGATATGATCCATCCGCGAAAGTTGGCTGCGTTAATTGAAGATGGAATTATTGAGATTGCTCCACTGGCATATATGCGAGGTAGAACATTAGATAATGCTTTTGTAATTTTAGATGAAGCACAAAATACTACGATTAACCAGTTAAAAATGTTTCTTACCAGAATGGGTAAAAATGCAAAATTCATTGTTAATGGTGATACTACTCAGATTGATTTACGACCAAAACATAATTCAGGATTAATTCAGGCCATGAGAATTCTGAAAGGAATAAAAGGTATTTCAATTATCGAATTTGATGAACGTGATATTATCAGGCATCATTTGGTTAAAAATATAGTTGATGCTTATAAAAAATTGGATATAGACGAAGATAAATAAGGAAACAACTAGGAACTTTAAACATTAAACTTTAAACTAAATTATGGCACAAGCGGTAGTAAAAACAGATTTCAAATTTCCGAAACAAAAGAGTATTTATAAAGGTAAGGTTCGCGATGTTTATAATATTGATGATCAGTTTCTTGTTATGGTAGTTAGCGACCGTATTTCTGCCTTCGATGTTGTATTACCCGAAGGAATACCATACAAAGGACAAGTACTGAATCAAATTGCCGATAAATTTTTGGATGCCACAGCTGATATTGTTCCAAATTGGAAAATAGTTGTTCCTGATCCTATGGTTACCATTGGTCATTTTGTTGAAACATATCCCGTTGAGATGGTTGTTCGCGGATATTTAACCGGTCATGCATGGCGCGAATATAAATCAGGGAAACGTGAGATTTGTGGTGTCCCGATGCCGGAGGGAATGAAAGAACATCAACGATTTGTTGAACCTATTTTAACACCTACTACAAAAGCACATGAAGGCCACGATGAAGATATTTCTCGCGACGAAATTATAAAGCAAGGATTAGTTTCTGAGGAAGAATATAAGAAATTGGAAGAATATACTTTGGCTTTATTTAAACGTGGAACTGAAATAGCCGGGAAAATGGGATTAATCCTGGTTGATACAAAATACGAGTTTGGTAAAAAGGATGGACAAATTTACTTAATTGATGAAATTCATACTCCGGATTCGTCTCGTTATTTCTATCTGCAAGGATATCAAGAGAGACAAGATAAAGACGAAAATCAAAAACAGTTATCCAAAGAGTTTGTTCGAGAGTGGTTAATGGAAAACGGATTCCAGGGGAAAGAAGGTCAACAGGTTCCTGAAATGCCACTTGAATTTGTAAATCAGGTATCCAGTCGTTATATTGAACTGTTCGAAAAAATTACTGGCGATAAATTCCAAAAAGCAGAAGCAAGTAAAGTAATGGAACGGATTGAGAAGAACGTTATAGCTAAACTTAACGAATTGCTATAAAAATATCATAAAATAGTCATTGCGAGTGAAACGAAGCAATCCCTAATATAGATTGTTTCTCTCTGTTCGTAATAACAATAATTGTTTTAGCTGGCAAATAATTTAAAATATAATATTCACTCCAAAATAAATTGTACGTTGAGAATATAGTTCGTTAAAGCTGCTTGTGTAATCTTCATTATAATTGATACTCATAACATTATCAGAGTTTAATAGATTGCTGATATTAGCATATAAAACCAAGGCTAAATCAGAATTTATTACCCAATATTTTGAAATTGACAAATCAATTTTGTGATAATCCGAAAGTCGCGTGGCATTATCCCAATTGCTGTATGAAGGATAATAGGTATTTGTTTCAGAATCTAAGAAACTGTCATTTACAGGTAAATAATAACTCCCTTGTCTGAAAATATAGATGGTACTTATTTCAAGAAAGTTTTTCAGCTTATATTTTAAAACACTTCTTATAAAATAATCCAAATCATATTTTGAAGGGTATTTTTCTGTGCCATCATTTATTTCAACATCAATTGTTGTAAATGAAAACTGAAACTCAAAAGGCTTAATATTTATTTTTGTATAGAGTTCTCCACCAATTATCTTATCATTATAATTAGCATGCTCTACATTTTTTGTAAAAACAGAAGTTTGTATCTCGAAATTATCAACCGTAAACTGATAATCCAGACTATATTGGTCACTTTCAAAATGTGTACTTTCAAATTGTTCGGCATTAGGCATTGATAATCGGTTGTAATGACCTGCTGACAAAGTAAAGTTGTGCTTGCTATTTATTTTATAATTTAAATTTCCCTGGTAGCTCCAATAATTCGGAGTATGATTTATAACAATATTTTTTCTAATTCCTGTACCCAATATCAAGTTATCTGTAATATTAAATTTTGTGTATATAAAAAACTCAGGTAAATAATATTCCTGATTGGAGTTAAAAGAAATAGTTGGATGATGCATATCCTGAGCGTAATCGTAATAAGGTTTTGTCCCTTTTGAATCGCTGATTCTATAATCGAAAGAACCACCTGTTTTTATACTCCATTTCTTAAAAAAGTGTTGATACGCTGATGATAAGTATACATCTTGTTTATTAACTCCAATATCTGTTATACTGTATTTATAATTTTCTTCACTAATATTATAGCCTGCGTTTACTGTGATTTCACCTTTATCTTGCTGTGAAATAAAATTGGCAATGGTAAAATTCCGTTTTTTGTTCATGTCAAAAATGCCCGTATAACTTGGAACTCTGGTATTAAACTTATAACCTTCCATGTTGCTATAATTGAATAGCTTAAATCGTAATTTGTGATTTAAATTATGGATAATGTGAAATCCCAGGTCGAACGAATTGAAATTTTCCAAATCGCGCATAGCATCCTGATTTAATCCGGTAAAAATTTGTGAGGGTTGATAATTCCCAAATGCAATTAGAGATGTTTTATTATTTAGTTTCCTGGATGTAAAAGCTCCAAAATTAGCAAGTGAAATAGCGAGAGTATTTGAAGAGCCTGTTGGTATTTGATTATTTGTCTGTAAACTTACTAATCCTGATGCTGTATTTCCATATTCAAGTGGCGGATTTCCGACAAAAACATGCATTCGTTCAATAATATCGGTATTAAAAATACTAAAAGTGCCAATACCATTAAGTTGCGAAAAGCGAATTGCATCGTATATAGGAACATCATTCAAATAAATACCGGTTTCATCAGGTCTGCTACCACGCAAACTTATACTAGCCGATTCATCTGTTGTAGTTGACGCAGGCATTGCATTTATTGCTAAAAGGGGATCGGCTTTTGCAGCAGGATTCAAATAAATATCCATCTGTTTCATCTGTTTTATCGTGAACTCTTCAGCAATAATTCTTCGGGCTGTAACAACGGATTCGCCAAGAAGTTCTGCAAAAGGCTCAAGTTTTACTGTAATAGAACTACTAACGGAATTTACAGGGATAAAAGAATCCCTGTATCCGATATAACTTATAATTAAAGTGTCATTATTAATAGGCTTATTGATTTTTAATTGAAAAGTACCATTCTCATTAGTTGTTGCTCCTATGCTCCAATCGCTTTGTAAAAATATGTTCGCTCCCGGTAAAACTTCATTATTTTGAGCATCAATTATTTTACCTTCAATCTGAATGGTTTGAGTATATGCATTTACCAACGAAATAAAAAGTATTATTATAATTATTAGATGTCTTTTCATTTTAAATCTAAAAATTATGATTCAATAAGATCAGGTAATAGTTGATTTTTAATCCATGTAAATTCAGGTTCAACTTTTAGTGCTTTTTCGTAGGTTGCTTTAGCTTTTTCGATTTGATCTGTTTTTTCATAAGCAATACCTAACCACGCTAAAGCATCAAGATACATCCAGTCTTTTGTTTGATTGTTTTTTTCAAAAAGACTGATGGTGAATTCGTAATTTTTTATTGCTTCCTGAATATCGCCACCCCACATTTTAGGTGTAAAATATTTAGAATTTGCATGTTGCTTCCATGCAGCAGCATTTAATGAGTCAAGAGATAATGCTTTTCCAATATGGATTCCGCTTTGTGAACCAAGTGTCATACCTTTCATTGGACTAAAGCCCATCTGAACACTCATTATTCCTGCTGTTATTGCATGCAAATTAGATGATCCGGGATTTTCTTTTAAAAGTAATTCTATCTGTTCAAGAGTTTTATCCAAATGTTTTTCATATGTTTCTTCGTCCTTATTGGATAAACAAGAATAAAGCAATCCGTATTTAAGCTTAATTGCTTCAATTTTGTTTTTAGGAGTAGAGTTGTTATCTGATAAAATAAAATCAGCTTCTTTTGATAATTGTTTCCACATAAATACGCTAGAGTTAATATAGGCTATGTAGGCTTTTCCTTCAAGTTGAGCAATTTTTTCGTTTTGTGCTTTTACACTTATACAGCTTAATGTTATAATGCTGATAATTAAAAATTTTGTCATTGTTTTCATGATGTTTTAGTTTTTTATATTAATTACTGACACTTACTTATAAATTTATTGCGTTTTCAAGTCAAAAATATTTCAAATGGTTTTTGTTTAATTGACAATTCTTGTCATTTAATTGATTGTTCTTGCTAAATATTTCATAAACAAGTTTATAAAACAAACCAAGATGTTAAAAAAATTATAGCTTCAAATAAGCTTTTAGTTCTTCTACATATTTCTCAAATGCTTCAATTCCTTTTTTAGTTATGTTGCAGGTAGTTTGTGGTATTTTGCCTTTAAATCCTTTTTTAACAAATATATACCCTGCATCTTCAAGTTTAGTTATTTGAACACTTAAATTACCAGCGGTAGCTTCGGTTTGTTCTTTTAAGTATGTGAATTCGGCTTTCTCAACCGAAATTAAAAGAGACATAATTGCTAATCGCAATTCGGAATGTAATAAAGGATCTAATTTTTTAAGCATTTCGTTTAGAATAAGATTTCAACATAACCTGGAACCAGATATCCAAATATAATTACTATAGGAGAAATAAATACAACATAATCTGCTGGTATTAGAAATAAACATATAACTCCTAACCAAAAAACTATCCCACCTAATATTAAAGGCTTAAATTTTATTACTATCCCGGTAAGGAATGTTGCGTTTCCTGCTAATAAAAATATTATTGGTACAATATTATAATCGAATTTCTTCATAAATATTAGTACAATTGAATAACTAACCAAAAATGCAATCCAGATCATTAAGTTCAAACTGTCAAGATGTGTCGATACACATGTTTTTTTACCATGGCGAACTCCATAAATAATATTAGCAATTACCGCAGGAAATATAATTAACCAAATTAAATATGGTTTTGTACAATCTGTATATCTTTCAATTATTATTTGACCTACAATACCTATAAGAACTACCCAGCCCCAAAGTAAAAAATAGAAGCTACTATCATGAAGATTCCCTTTAGTACGTTGGATCATACTTTCAATAATCTGAAGACTTTCTTCAGGATTTAATACTTTTTCATTTGTTTCCATAACTGTATTTTCAAATTAAACATATTGCAAATATAAACTAGTTTATAATATAAACCAAATTTATTATGATCTTTTTAATTGAATGGAATTTATTGAGGCTTTGTTTAAGTATTCCTGTTGAGTTGTCATTCCCGCAAACTTTTATTCCCGTTGGTCATAAGAATAGTTCTCATGAGCAAAGCGAGTAACGTGGGAATCTAATGATTTTGTTTTGATTGAATTGCAAGGCTTTTTAAATAATCTTTTTACTTTTGTAACTGTTTTAAAAATAAAAAAATAAAAATAATGAATAAAGTACTTGGTATTGGGAATGCTCTAGTTGATATAATGACTCAGTTACCTGATGATTCAACTTTAGAGAAGTTTTCGTTGAAAAAAGGTAGTATGCAGCTTTCTGATAGAGATTTTGCCGATGAAATTAATATTGCAACTGCAGATTTTAAAAAATCTCAATCATCCGGAGGATCGGCTGCGAATACTATACATGGATTGGCAAGCCTTGGTGTTGCAACCGGATATATTGGAAAAGTAGGAAATGATGAATTTGGTGGGTTTTTTAGTAATGATATGAAAGCAAACGGCATTCAGCCATTTATGTTAAAAAGTGCAACAGATACAGGAAGAGCAATTGCTTTAGTAACACCTGACTCGGAACGTACATTTGCTACATATCTTGGAGCAGCAATAGAATTGTCGGATGCAGATTTAAATGTCGATCAATTTAAAGATTATAAATATTTACACATTGAAGGTTATTTGGTGCAAAATCATAATCTAATGCTTAAAGCTGCTGAACTGGCTAAAGCTAATGATATGAAAATATCGATTGATATGGCTAGCTTCAATGTGGTTGAAGATAATCTTGATTTCCTGAAAGATTATGTGAAAAATTATGTAGATATTATTTTTGCTAATGAAGATGAATCAAAAGCATTTACCGGAAAAGAACCGGAAGATTCTTTAAATGAATTAGCAGAACAATGTGAGATTGCAATTGTAAAAATTGGAAGTAAAGGTTCAATGGTCAAAAGCGAAGGAAAAGTGTACAGAATAGAACCTTTTAAAGCTAATTCTATTGATACAACAGGAGCAGGTGATTTATATGCTTCAGGATTTTTATACGGACTTGTAAATAACTTGCCATTAGATAAATGTGGAAGTATTGGTTCATTATGTGCAAGTAAAGTGATTGAAGTAATTGGTTCAAAAATGGAGCTGAAAACCTGGGAAGAAATAAAGATCAGTATTTAAAAATACTATAAAGAAAGGGAAAGGGTAGTTGTTAAGCAATTACCCTTTTTTAATTTTAATTTTTGTAAAATAGTAAAAGATTACTTAAATTTATAATGATGAATAACAATAAATGAAAAAGAAGTTTTGGTAATTGTTTATAGCAAAATATCATAATTATTATTCATTGAAATTGTTGATATTTATTAACAAAGTTGCTTATGGGAATTCAAGCTGGAGAAAAAGGTGACACAACATACAGATTTAAACTTCCTAAAGTTTTAAGCTATTATAATAAATCTGATTATACTACTCAACAGAAAGCACGTTTTATTTTTTATTTATGTATAGCTGCAATTGTAGGTCTTTTTTTTCTTATTCTTTCCACAAGTTATGTTCAGATTCATAGTGCCGAGTACGATGGGATTTATTTTCCGGTTATTTTAGCTGAGATTATTGTTTTAATTCTATTTATTGGATGTCTTTTCCTTTTAGTAAAGGGTTATTATAATATTTCTTCCCATTTGTTTATATCATCTGCTATTTTATGTGTGTGGATTGTTATGTGGGTTGATCATGGTGAAATAGTTTCCCGGCTTGATACCATTGTTATTATTTTAGCTTTGCTAAATATGGCACCTTTATTTATTACTAAATACAAATCAACTATTCTTATTTATATTTTAGCAAATGTCACAATATTAATTGTCTTTATACTGATTTTAAAAGATCAGATAAAATTACCCAATTCATCAATAGTGGATTATATTATTGATACATCCGCAGCAATGATTTTTACAGGTATTGTGGGATATAATATATTCAGAATCAATAAAGAATCTCTTGAAAAAGTTGAATTTGATAATAAAGAACGGAAAAAGGCTGAGGAAGCATTAAAGCATAGCGAAATGTTTCGTCGTAGAGTTTTTGATAGTTCAGAGATTCCAATAGTAGTGATGGAATCTACTTCTTTTAAGTATATTGATATTAATCCTGCTGCTGTAAAAATGTATGGTTTTCCTTCGCATGAAGCTTCTCTGGGAAAAACACCTCTTGATGTTTCTGCTCCTGTTCAATATGACGGTACTCTCTCATCTGAAAAAGCAGTATCTTATATTGAGAAAGCATTGAAGGAAGGAAGTGTTACGTTTGAATGGCTTCATCAACGTCCTGATGGTGAATTTTGGGATGCCGAAGTTCATTTGTTATCCTTTAAATCAGATGAAGAAACTTTACTTCAATTTTCCTTAATTGATATTACCGAACGAAAAAAAATTGAATCAGAGCTTAGAGAAAGCGAGTTAAGGTATAGAACGCTTTTTGAAAATGCTCAAACAGGTATTTATCAAACTACGCCCGAAGGTAAGATCTTGCAATCCAATCCTGCCATTATAAAAATGCTTGGGTTTGATTCATTGGAAGAACTAAATAAAAGAGACCTTAAGACTGAAAAGGTTTTTGTAAAATCGACAAGAAATAATTTCATAGAGATTATTGAAAAGCAAGGATTTGTAAAAGATTTTGAAGCGGAATGGAAAAAGAAAAATGACGAAACTATAATTATTAGGGAGAATGCCCGTGCTGTGCGTGATGCTGAAGGAAAAACGCTATATTATGAGGGTTTTGTTGAAAATATAACTGAACGCAAACAAGCCGAAAAAGCATTAAAGGAAAGTCAGCAACTATTCCAAGCCTTGGCTCAGGTTTCGCCGGTTGGTATTTTTCGAACTAATGCTGATGGTTATACAACATATGTTAACCCAAAATGGATGGAATTATCAGGATTAACATTTGAAGAGGCAATTGGTGATGGCTGGCTTACAGCAGTACATCCGGAAGATAAAGAAATGCTCCGGGATAATTGGAAATCACATTCTGGTAAAAGCGAAAAGTCAACAGCCGAATACCGATTCATTAAACCTGACGGGAGCATTGTTTGGGTTCTTGGTAATGCTGAACCGGAAATTGTTGATAATAAAATCAAAGGTTACATAGGAACAATTACCGATATTACCGAACGAAAACTGGCAGAGAAGGAATTAAAAGAAAGTGAAGAGAAGTACCGGACGCTTATGGAAAGTATGAATGAAGTTGTTATTATGGCGGATAATGATCATCGGGTTAAGTATGTGAATAAAAAATTTACTGAAAAACTAGGATATGCTCCTGAAGAGATTATTGGTAAAATAGGATATAAAATACTTCATGACACAGAAGATTACAAAGTAATTGAAAAAGCGAATTCTGAGAGACTAAATAAGAAAGTAAGTTACTATGAAGTAGTATTTATTGCTAAAGATGGCAGAAGGTTAGACTTTTTGGTAAATGGTGCACCAGTAATTGATACTGAAGGAAAATCCATTGGTTCAATTGGAACTATGGTTGATATAACCGAAAAAAAGATTATTGAAAAAGAACTTGAAAAACATAGAAACCATCTTGAATTTCTTGTTAAGGATCGTACTGAAGAGCTTGCTACTTCAAATGAAGAACTATTATCTACTAACGAAGAGTTGCATAATCAACGTGAAGAACTTGAGACTGTACTTAAGAATTTACAAAATACTCAAAAACAACTTGTACAGGCCGAAAAGATGGCATCACTTGGAGTTTTGGCCTCAGGTGTTGCGCACGAAATAAATAATCCTCTTAACTTTATTAAAGGTGGCATTTTTGGCCTGGAGCAATATTTTGACGAAAACCTGAAAGAGCACAAAAATGAGGTGTCTCCATTAATTGAAGGAATAAATATTGGAGTTGAAAGGGCTGCTAATATAGTTACAAGTTTAAACCATTATAGTCGCCGAGATGATTCAAAGCTTATTGAATGCGATATTCATTCCATAATTGACAATTGCCTTGTTATGTTTCGTAATCAAATTATTAATAGAATTGATATTAAAAAGAATTATTCTCCTAAGATGCACTCATTATATGGTAACGAAGGAAAATTACATCAGGCAATGCTAAATATTTTATCGAATGCTGTACAGGCAATTGATAATAAAGGAATAATAAATATAAAAACGACTGTTTCAAAACAAAAGATAACAATTCTTGTTTCTGATACAGGCTGTGGAATAAGTGCTGAAAATATGCCAAAGATTTTTGATCCATTTTTTACAACAAAAGAAGCAGGAAAAGGTACAGGTTTGGGATTATCAATAACTTTTAATATTTTAGAAGAACATAATGGAACTATAGAGTTTGAATCAAGTGTAGGACATGGATCTACTGTTAAAATAACATTACCTTTAAACAAAATATAAATATGATGGACGAAAAAATTACAATACTATATGTGGATGATGAGTCAGTAAACCTTAAGCTATTTGAGATTAATTTTAAAAAGAAATTTAATGTTTTAACAGCAGAATCTGGTGCTGAAGGATTGGAACAATTAAAAGTAAATCCTCATACTATAGTTGTAATAAGCGATATGAAAATGCCTGGTATGAATGGTATTGATTTTATCAGGTTGGCAAAAAAAGATTTCCCTCATATCCGTTTTTTTATTTTAACAGGCTTTGATATAACTGAAGAAATTGCCGATGCATTAAACGAACGCTTGATACATAAATATTTCAGAAAACCATTCAATATGAAAGAAATTGAAGATTCGATTCTGGAGTTTTTATAATTAGATGTATATCTTATGGATTAGTAATAACTTACCTTTGGATAAATGCGGTAGCATTGGCTCATTATGCGCAAGTAAAGTAATTGGCTTGAAAATGGATAATTCAATCTGGGCAGAAATTTTAAAATCAATTTAAATAAAATATTTTGTAAGAAAGAGGATGATTGCTTAGCAGTCATCCTTTTTACTAAAATAGAAGTGACAAAAATATTGGTATTTATAATACTATTTTGTTTTGTATATATTATCTTCTTATTTTTATATAAATATAAAAATGCAAACAATTTTTACGAAGCAACATAGATATTAAGGTATTTTAATATTTAATAATTTAAAGATTATGAAAACTAAAGATACTGTAAGACTTATTTCGATTATCCTTTTATTAATAGTTTCAGTTCTATTAATTTATTATTTCCATATAATTAGAGATACCGGGGAAGTATTTAGCCATTATTTTTATATACCGATTATTATATCAATTTTATGGTGGCGGAAGAAAGGCTTATTAACAACTTTATTTTTAATAGTAGTACTATGTACCAGTAATCTTTTTAGAGAAACTCCAAATATTATTCATGATTTTTATAGGTCAATACCGTTTATTATTGTTTCCATAATCGCTTATAGCATTAATGAAGAGTTAATAAAATCAAGAATTAAATCTTTTCAAACTCTGGCAGACCTCCAAAAGAGCAAAGTCGGATACGAACACTTATTTACGATGTTAAGGCTAATGTGTGATAATTTGCCCGAACTAATATGGGCAAAAGATTTAGAAGGGAAATATTTATTTGTAAATAAATCATGTTGCGAAAATTTATTGAATGCAAAAGATACGGACGAGCCAATTGGAAAAACAGATTTATATTTTGCAGAAAGGGGAAAAAACTCTCATCCTGAAAATGTCAATTATCACACATTTGGGGATATGTGTACCGTTTCTGACCTGAAAACTATTAAATCAAAAAAGCAAACAAATTTAGATGAGACAGGATATATTAAAGGTGTATATACTATTCTTAATGTTAGCAAGGCTCCTTTTTGGTATAATAATAATATAATAGGAACAATAGGTTGTGCAAGAGATGTAACAATAGAGAGAAAATACGAAAAAATCCTTACGGAAAGCGAAGAACGATTCAGAAGTTTGTACGAAAATACGACTATTGGTTTATATCGAACTACCCCCGATGGTAAAATTGTTTTAGCAAATCCTGCACTTGTTAATATGCTTGGGTATAACAATTTCGATGAATTAGCCCGGCTTAATTTAGAAAAAGAAGGTTTCGGATCCGGTTATTCGCGCCACACATTTCTCGAAAACATAGAAAAAGAGGGCGAAATAAAAGGTTTAGAATCTGTTTGGGCAAAAAAGGATGGTACAACTATTTTCGTCTGCGAAAGCGCTAAAGTAATTTATGATAGTAACAATCAGATTATTTATTACGAAGGGACAGTTGAAGATATAACCCAACGTAAAAAGATAGAGAATGCCCTTGAACAATCGGAAGAAAAGTATCGCACAATGATAGAACAGTCCAATGATATGATCTGGACTTTGGATATAGATGGTAATTTGACATTTTTTAACAAACGATCAGAGGAAATTACCGGTCACTTGTTCAAGGATTGGGAAGGAAAATCCTTTGCTCCTCTCATCGTTGAAGAAGACTTGCCGATTGTAATGGAGGTATATCAAAAAACTCTCAAAGGAGAATCCCAACGTTATGAAGTGCGTATAAAAAGAGTTAATGAGCAAATTATTATTCTTTCCGTTAATACTGCACCAATTCTTAAAAACAACAAAGTTGTTGGCACTGTAAGTTTTGGGCGCGACATTACAGCACGTAAGCAGGCCGAAGATTCACTCAAAGAAACACGGGACTATCTTGATAGTCTGATTCGCTACGCCAATGCCCCCATTATTGTTTGGGACACGAAAGGCCGAATTACCAGGTTCAACAGGGCTTTTGAGCATTTTACCGGGTTTAATTCGGAAAATGTACTTGGGAAAAAACTTGATTTTCTTTTTCCTAAAGATCGATTTGAAGAAGTAATGGTTCATATAAGAAAAGCTACATCAGGAGAAAGATTAAATGCAGTAGAAATTCCTATTATGCATAAAGATGGTTCCATTAAAATATTATTATCTAATTCAGCCCCTATCTATGTGCCTGACAGTAAGACGATTTTATCTATTATTGTCCAAGGGCAGGATATCACCGAGCGCAAGCAGGCGAATCAGAAATTAAGGGAACTTAATCAAGCCATTGAACAGTCGTTAGAGGGAATAGCGGTAGCAAATATGGATGGGAAGTTTATTTTTGTCAATCAGGCTTGGGCGGAAATGCACGGTTATCGGGTTACTGATTTGATAGGAAAATCAACTATTATGCTAGATTCGTCTGAAGACAAGAGGAATTTTCCGAAAGTATTGGAAGATATAAAGAAAAAGGGTTTCTGGCGGGGTGAACTTCGAAGGGTTAAAAAAGACCACTCATCCTTCCCGTCCATTATGACATCAAGCTTAATGACAGATGATAAGAATAGACCGATTGGTATTGTAGGCGTCTGCCTGGATATAACTGAACGCAAACGGGCAGAGCAAATACAAAAGGTATTATACAATATTTCCAATGCAGTTATTACAACTGATAATCTTAAAAAATTAATTAGTCTGATACAAGAAGAACTGGGAACAATTATTGATACCACTAATTTTTATGTTGCTCTTTACGACAATAAAACCGATACCCTTTCATTACCATTTTTCGTTGACGAAAAGGATGAATTTACTACTTTCCCGGCAGGAAAAACATTAACCTATTACGTAATAAAAACTCAAGAACCCCTGTTTGCTACTAAAGAAAAAGTAAAGAAATTAGAAAAATCAGGAGATATTGAACGTTTCGGAACAGATTCGGAAATATGGCTTGGAGTACCTCTTAAAATTGAAGGAAAAGTAACCGGTGTTCTTGCTGTTCAAAGTTACTCAAACGAAAATGCATTTAACGAATCAGATATGAAGATGCTTGAATTTGTTTCTGATCAGATAAGTATTTCTATTAATCGTAAAAAGACTGAGGAATACCTAATTAAATCCAAAGAAAAAGCCGAAGAAAATGACCGGTTAAAAACGGCATTTTTAACAAATATGTCACATGAAATTCGCACACCTATGAATGGTATTATCGGGTTTGCTGATCTTCTAAAAAAAGCAAATTATATAAATAAAGAAGAATATGATTATTATGCAAATATAATTGTTGATAGCAGTAAACAGCTTTTAAATATTGTTAATGATATTTTAGATATTTCTAAAATTGAAACAGGTCAAATTGATTTATTTGAAGAAGAAATATCTGTAAATAAAATTATTTCAGAAACATTCTCATTTTTTGAACTCAAGGCAAAGGAAAAAAATCTTAAACTAAATGTTTTTAAAGGATTGTCAGATAAAGAAGCAACGATAAAAACAGATCAATCAAAATTAAAACAGGTACTTTTTAATTTAGTAAGTAATGCATTTAAATTTACTGAAAATGGATCAATAGATTTTGGGTATCATTTAAAAAATAATGGACTGGAATTTTATGTTAAAGATTCAGGTATAGGTATTGCTAAAAAATACCATAAGAAAATATTTGATCGCTTTATTAAGGCAGAAAATATTACGACAGAATTATATGGTGGAACAGGTTTAGGATTGGCCATTTGTACAGGTTTGGTTGGGAAAATGGGTGGCAAAATTTGGGTAGAATCCGAAAAGGATAAAGGTGCTGAGTTTTATTTTACGATACCATATAAAACATCAACACAAACGAAGGTATCAAAATTACAGGAAAATATAACAGAAAGTGATTTAGCTGATTATACTATTCTTGTTGTGGAAGACGAAACAAATAGTGCTATTTATTTAAGGGAAATTTTATCAAATAGAAAAATTAAACAATTGCTTGCTAAAGATGGTAAACAGGCAATAGAAATGTTTAAGAAAAATCATGATATAGATTTAATTTTAATGGACATTAAATTACCTGTAATGGATGGATATACCGCTACTCGGGAAATAAAAAAAATAAAATCTGATATACCTGTAATTGCCCAAACAGCTTATGCTATGTTCGGAGATAAGGAAAAGGCATTAAAAGCAGGTTGTGATGATTATATTTCAAAACCAATTTCTGAAGAAAATTTAATTAGTTTGCTTAAAAAATATTTGAAAAAATAGAACAATATTTAGAAATGATTAAAAACCAGATTTGATTATTAGTTTTATAAATAGTATTGTAAAGTTGCGTTTTTAACAGTGGAACTGAAACTTGCATATTACCTTGAATATATAAATAGGTAGGCAAACATGAATTCTGAAGCTTGAAATATGGAAAATAATAACAAAACCAAAGAACAACTTTTTAAAGAGATAGATCAATTAAGAGTAAGAATTGCTGAACTGGAGAAATCTGAAATTGAATGCAAGCAGGTGGGAGAATTACTAAAAAATCAAAATGAAAATTACGCAGCACTTAACGAAGAATTAACAGCATCAGAAGAAGAAATCAGAGCAGCAAACGAAGAATTAGTTTCAACAAGCGATGCTTTAAAAGAAAGTAATAATAACTTAATAATTGCCAAAGAAAAAGTAGAAGAAAGCGAAGCTAAATATAAAAAACTTTCAGATCTTACTTTCGAAGGAATTATTATACACAATAAAGGGGTTGCTGTTGATGTCAATCTTTCATTGGTAAAAATGTTTGGTTATACACATGAAGAATTACTCGGAAAAAACTTAATAAAATTTCTTATCTCCGAAAAATATCACGGTATTATTTCTGAAAACATTATTAAAGATTATGCATTTCCCTATGAGGTAGAAGGAATAAAAAAAGATGGCTCAACACTTCCGATAGAAATTGAAGCAAGAATTTTTTTTGCAAAAAAAGATAATACATTCAGAGTTACTGCAATCAGAGACATCACAGAACGTAAGCAAGCATTAGAAGTATTAAAAAAAACGGAAAAAAATTATCAGGATCTTTTTAATAATGCATCTGAAGCGATTTATATACAGGACAGAGAGAGTCGTTTTATTGATGTTAATCAGGGTGCCGTGGATATGTACGGTTATCCGAAGGAGTTTTTTATAGGAAAAACACCTGAGTTTTTATCAGCTCCTGAAAAAAATGACATGAAAGAGATAATGGGATTTGTCGAAGATGCTTTTAATGGCAAGTCCAGGCAATATGACTTCTGGGGTATAAGAAAAAATGGTGAAATATTTCCTAAAATTGTTCGATCTCAAAAAGCTTCATTTCAGGGTCAGAATGTAATTATTACATTCGCTATAGATATCACCGAACGTAAGAAAACAGAGGAGGCGTTACGGGAGAGCGAGGAGAAATATAGAACACTTGTAGAAGATATGGAAGATGTAATTGTCAGTTTTTCATTGGATGGCACTATTTTATATTGTAGTCCAAATGTGAAAAAGTTTGGAGGATATGAAGCAGAAGAAGAAATCGGACATCATTTCAGTAGATATATTGCAAATGAAAATAAACAACAATTACAAGCGCTATTTCAAGAGATCATTAAGACAAAAAAAACAGTATCTTTTGAGTTTCTTTACAAACCGAAAAGCAAAGAACCTTTTTATGTAGAAGCAACAGCAAACCCGAATATCAGTGAAATATCAAATGCAATCGTCAGTATCCAATGTATTGTACGCGACATCACCAAGCGTAAGCAGGCAGAGATAGCGCTGCGCGAAAGTGAAGAGAAATTCCGTGAGATGGCAGATTTGCTTCCGGAGGTGGTTTATGAATGTGATGCTCATGGAAATCTGACTTTCGTAAACAGGGTGGCATTCGATAAGTTTGGTTATACTCAGAAGGATTTGGATAAGGGAGTTAATGCGCTGCAATTCATTGCTCCCGATGATAGAAAAAGGGCAAGAGATAATATCGAAAAAATACTGTGCGGTATAGAAAAAGGTCATTTCGAATATATTGCACAACGAAAAGATAGTTTCGAGTTTCCTATTATTATATATTCATCGCCGATTATCCGCGATGGAAAACCTGTCGGTCTCAGGGGCATTATCGTTGATATAACCGAACACAAAAAAACAGAAGATGAAATAAGAGAAAACGAAGAAAAATATCGTGCGATCGTGGAAAACAGTCATGATGCGATCTATATTTACAAGGATAAGACGTTTTTATTTGTTAATGATAAAGCTTGTGAATTATCCGGCTACAACAAAGAAGAGTTTTATGAAATGATAATATGGGATTTACTTCATCCGGATGATAGAAAAAAAATCGAGGAATATGGTAGAAAAAGAATTGCAGGTGAAGAAGTTCCTGATACATATTCTGCCCGGATTATTGTTAAAAACGGTGATGTGCGAAATTGTGAATTCGCCGTCAGGATGATTCATTATAAAAACGATTTTGCTATTCTTGGAGCAATACAGGATATCACCAAGCACAAGCAGGCGGAGAAAGCACTACAGGAAAGTGAGAAGCAGTTAAAAACTTTAATTGATACTATGCCGGATTTTGTTTGCTTTAAGGATGGCAATGGATGCTGGATCAAAGCTAATGATGCTGGCATCCGGATTTTCCAGCTAGAGGGCATAGACTATCGTGGGAAGAAAGATTCCGAATTGGCAGAACTCAATAGTAAGCTTCAGGATTCATTCCTTACCTGTAAAGAATCTGATACAGAAGCCTGGAAGGAAGGCAGTCTTGTTCACGGAGAAGAGACGATTGCTGATTCCAACGGTTCAGTCCGAATTTACGATGTAGCCAAAGTACCTATTTTTTATCCAAGCGGTGATCGGAAAGGTCTTGTCATTCTGGGGCATGACATCACCGAACGAAAAAAGGCAGAGAAGGATTTAATTGCTGCATTAAAAAAAGCTGAAGAAAACGATCGCTTAAAAACGGCATTTTTACTGAACATGTCACATGAAATTCGCACACCTATGAATGGGATTATTGGATTTGCTAAATTACTTCAAAAACCGGGTATCTCATCAGAAAAATTAAATCATTTTACCAATATTATTGTTGATAGTAGTGACCAACTATTACATATTGTGAACGATATTTTAGATATTTCAAAGATAGAAACGGGACAAATTGATTTATTTGAAGAAGAAATATCTGTAAATAAAATTATTTCAGAAACATTCTCATTTTTTGAACTCAAGGCAAAGGAAAAAAATCTTAAACTAAATGTTTTTAAAGGATTGTCAGATAAAGAAGCAACGATAAAAACAGATCAATCAAAATTAAAACAGGTACTTTTTAATTTAGTAAGTAATGCATTTAAATTTACTGAAAAGGGATCAATTGATTTTGGATATAAGATTAAAGGGAGTCAATTGGAGTTCTTTGTAAAAGATTCAGGAATAGGGATTCCTAAGAAATATCATAAAGATATTTTCGATAGGTTTAATAAAGCAGAAAATAATTCCACGAAGTTATTTGGAGGAACAGGTTTAGGTCTGTCCATTTGTAAAGGTTTGGTAGAAAAAATTGGTGGCAGCATTTGGGTAGAGTCTGATCTCGATAGGCATGGTAAGGCAGGAGGTGCTGAGTTTTATTTTACGATACCATATAAAACATCAACACAAACGAAGGTATCAAAATTACAGGAAAATATAACAGAAAGTGATTTAGCTGATTATACTATTCTTGTTGTGGAAGACGAAACAAATAGTGCTATTTATTTAAGGGAAATTTTATCAAATAGAAAAATTAAACAATTGCTTGCTAAAGATGGTAAACAGGCAGTAGAAATGTTTAATGAAAATCCTGATATCGATTTAATTCTAATGGATATTAAATTACCTGTAATGGATGGATATACCGCTACTCGGGAAATAAAAAAGATAAAATCTGATATACCTGTAATTGCCCAAACAGCTTATGCTATGTTCGGGGATAAGGAAAAGGCATTAAAAGCAGGTTGTGACGATTATATTGCAAAACCAATTTCTGAAGAAAATTTAATTAGTTTGCTTGAAAAATACTTGAAAAAATAAGATACCTGTCTAATCATTACTTTGTAAGATTGCTGATTAAGTGCAAAATTTAAGTAATATTCTGAGAGTAAATTGTCTTCGTTCCCGTGCAACGGCTATATGTCGTGGAACGGGTATTATACCGTTTATTATTCAAAATGCCATATTTGTGAAAAACAAATATGGATTGAATATATAACGGCATTAACCATTCTAAACTTCAAAATACTATCCCGATTTAATCGGGACGACATTTTGAAGGAGAATTGGTATTTCACATTTCAAAAAAAACAATTCCCAATTGTAATAATTTGATTACTTTTTCAACTAATTTTAAAAACTAAAAATTGAAAAAGTATGTTTAAATGGTTATTATCCCATCAGTGGAAAGAAATGACCCGGTCGAACTTTTGGCAAAAGAGCCTGGTAATAAATATTATTATTGGTTTCCTTTTACTAATTATGTTTTCGTATTTGATCTTACTGGGTTTATTTATCGATGAAATATTAAAAGATATATATCCCGATGGAGATACTTTTGTTATTTTTAACAGTGGATTGCTATATTATTTAGGTATTGATCTTTTTGTTCGATTTTTTCTGTACAGCTTGCCCGTAATAAATATAGAATCGTATTTGCATTTACCGGTAAAAAAATCGAAAATTATTAACTTCATTCTTTTAAAATCAAGCTTAAATATTTTTAATGTATTGCCTTTACTGGTATTTATTCCATTTACTCTCAAGGTTATTGTGGTAGATTATTCAGGGAATATTGCACTTTCGTGGATAATAGTAATGTTAATACTTATATTAAATAATAGCTTTTTATTGCATTATCTGAAAAGAAGATTTATTGATAAACCTGCTATTATTGGAATATTTGCTTTAATTATTATTACAACAATAGTTCTCGATAAGTTTGATATTATAGCTTTATCGGATTTGTCATCTCAAATATTTGTTTTCTTATCAAATAATCCGTTTTATATAATTATTCCATTTTTAATATTGATTTTGGTATACGGAATTAATTATTCTTATCTGAAATCACGAATGACTATCGAAGATGTTAATGTAAAAAAACAAAAGAAAGTTGATTCCTTGTCCAGAATAAAGTATTTCGATTCATTTGGTGATTTAGGCGAAATGATATTACTAGAGATAAAATTGATTTGGAGAAATAAACGAAGTCGTTCTATTATTAATATGAGTCCGCTGTTTCTTTTATATGGTTTATTGTTTTACCCTAATGAAGATATGCAAGGACTGGGATTTTTAATTTTTGTAGGAGTTTTCATGACAGGTGGCATAATGTTTAATTATGGACAGTATATGCTTAGCTGGGAAAGTAATTATTTCGATGGAATAATTGCAAATAATATTGATTTCCAAAAACATTTTCGTGCGAAATATATAATGATTATCTCAACAGTAATTATTTCTTATATATTAACTATACCATATGTTTATTTTGGTACTAAGGTGTTGATAATTAATACTGCTACATTTCTTTTTAATTTAGGATTTTTATCGTTTTTATTAATGTATTTCTCGAGCAGTAGCCGAAAACGTATGGATATGGCAAAAAGTTCAGTATTTAATTATCAGGGACTGGGAGCCTCAAATTGGATAATGATATTACCTTTCTTTTTATTACCAATACTAATTTGGGTACCGTTTAATTTGCTTGGAATTCCACATTGGGGAATTGGAGCAATAGGATTTATAGGTATTGTAAGTTTAGCTTTTCACAAATCACTAATGAAAATAGTTGTTAAAAGGTTCGAGCAGAAAAAACACCTGATAGCAGAAGGTTTTAGAGAATTATAAAATTTGCACATAAGATTTAAATATATATAATCATGATAGAAGTAAAAAATTTAGCAAAAGCATATAATGGAACAGTAGTTTTAAATATTCCCGAATTAAAAATTGAAAAAGGTGAAAGTTTTGGTTTAGTAGGGAATAATGGAGCGGGGAAAACTACTTTTTTTCGATTAATACTTGACTTAATTAAGGCTAATAAAGGTGAAATATATTCACAAGGAATTGATGTTAAAAAAACTACCGATTGGAAATCATATACAGGATCTTATATAGATGAAGGTTTTTTAATTGATTTCCTGACTCCTGAAGAATATTTTGATTTTATAGCCAGCGTAAATAATTTATCGAAAGGGGATGTAAAGAAATTCTTAGATCAGTTTGGAGATTTTTTTAATGGAGAAATATTAGGTAAAAAGAAATATATAAGAGAATTATCGCGTGGAAATAAGCAAAAAGTTGGTATTGCTGCATCATTAATTGCCGATCCTGAAATTTTAGTTCTCGATGAGCCTTTTGCAAGTCTTGATCCATCAACACAAATCAGGTTAAAAAATTTTTTGAAACAATTGCAACAGGAAAAAAACGTTACTATGTTAATTTCGAGCCACGATTTGAATCATGTAACTGAAGTTTGTGAACGAATTGTTGTGTTAGATAGAGGAAATATGATACACGATATTAAAACAAGTTCAGATACATTAAAAGAACTCGAAAGTTATTTTGCAGTTTAAGATAATATTGTAATGAAATCAATAATTTTGACATGTTTTTCGCTTATGCTAATATTTTCGGCATGTGGGCAAACTGAAAATAATAGCCTGATTAATGAAAATGGGAATACTATTTCAGAGCGATTTAATCCACCTAAAACTTATCATAGAATTAATTCAGAGCCTGGTACTTTTGCTTATTATCTTAGAAACTTGCCATTAAAACCTTATGGCTCTAAAGTGAAATATTACAATGGTTTGATTAAACCCAATTTCTGGGTTTATAAAGCTGTTGTTGATATGGATGTTGGCGAAAGAGATCTGCAACAATGTGCCGATGCTGTAATGAGATTGAAAGCAGAGTATCTTTATAAATCAAATCAGTACAATAAAATACATTTTAATTTTACCAATGGTTTTCGTGTTGATTATTCTGAATGGATGAAAGGAAAAAGAATAATTGTTGAAGGGAATAAAACATATTGGAAAGATCAGGCATCTCCTTCGAATACATATTCTGGTTTTAGAAAATATATGAACATCATTTTCGCCTATGCCGGTACTCTTTCACTTTCTAATGAAATGATTTCAGTTAATCTTAATGATATCCAAATTGGCGATGTTTTTATTCAGGGTGGTAGTCCCGGACATGCGGTTATTGTGGTTGATATGGCAATTGATTCAAACCAAAATAAAATATTTTTATTAGCACAAAGTTATATGCCGGCTCAGGATATTCAAATTCTGGCTAATCCGAATAACAGGAAATTAAGTCCATGGTATAATGTGGATTTTGAAGGTGATTTAGAAACTCCCGAGTGGACATTTAAAAAATCAGATTTAAAGCGATTTAAAGATTAATATTACTGAACCTGTGACAAAGCATAAATTGCAAATGACCCTAACCAATGACCTCCTTCATAACTATCACCAACAACATTAGGTAATGAGTACAAAATATGCTCATTGGCAATTTTTTTCAGATGATTATATTCTTCAAAATTATTGATAATTCCGTATAAACACCATGCTCTGCTAAAATTCAAACCATCAAGATGTACTAATTTACCGTCAGTCCTGTCCAGAATCTCTGCCGTTTCCAAATTGAAATCTGTATCTGATAATTGTGGAAGAAATTTATCCAACCATATTTTAAATTCATCCTTTGTTAAAACACGACGCATAAGATCAGCTTCTTCAAAACACGGTGAAAGGAAGTCATAACCACTTGGTTCCCACGTGAGCGGACATTGCTTATCATTTATATAGAAATCACGAGCTCTGCTTTCAATGAGTGATTTAAATTCAGTATTATTTGTTGTGTTTGCATAATCCCAGGCAAATGAAAGTCCAAAGGCAGTATTAGTATGTTCTCCTACTCTAATCGGATATTTTAAACGCGGAAGGAAATCAATGTATTTCTCAACAATAAAAATTGTAAGAGGTTGTAAATTATTTTCCAGCTCCTTTGCCAAAGGATTATCCCATGTGTTTAATTCTTCGGTAAGTTTTAGTAGCCATGCCCAACCATAAGTTCTTTCGTAGGATTTTTCCGTTGATCTTTTAAAATATTCAAGCTCCGAAAGAATATTTTCTGCTGATATATTTTCTTTAAGTTTTTGTTCAATTAAATTGCGTTCATTTAATTCCGGAAAAGTTTTAAGCAGTCGGATTAACATCCAGTGTCCATGAACTGATGAATGCCAGTCGAAACAACCATAAAATGCAGGATGTAACTCCTTTGGTGTTCCAAGATCGCTTTCACCTGCGAGTGTTTGTCCTAATTTATTCGGAAACTCTTGTTGCATACAGTGTAATGGCATTTGAGCCAAATTATTTGCTTGCTCTGAATCCAATTTCAAAAATGTTGTATTTGTCTCGCTTACATCTTTTGGTTGATCCTGTTTTTCTGATTTGCATGCGAAAATGACAGAAATTGAAAGTATTAATAGTATCTTTCTCATATTATTTTCATTTAAAAGATTCCGTATTATATCAACCATAAAATTGAGTAATTCATATTCTATTGCTTTAATAATTCTTTTACTGCTTCCTCCAGTTGTTGATCACTACCTTTAGCCATAATATCAGGTTCATTACGTACCTTAATGTCCGGTTCCATCTGATTGTTTTCCAAAAATGGTTCTCCCAAAGGTCTCCAACCACCCATTGGAATACCAAAATAAATTGTTGGATCGATTTGGGTTTCCCACCAAACAAATGTACCTGTTCCAGGTACAGGCATACCCAACGTTTTACCTGTTTTTTTGATTTTATAGGCTACTGGAAACAAATGAGCATCCGAATAGTTGCTTTCGCCCATCAATACGATAGAAGGATTGATCCATCTGTTCCAGGGTTGATAACCTATGTTCTGACCGTGGGGAATGATATCCATGTATTTCTTGCCACTAAGAAAGTCCGAAAGAACATCATGTAGGTTGCCACCACCATTAAATCTGGTATCCACAATAAGCGCATTGGCAGAGATATGTTTGCCCAAAGCATCTTCGAATACGGTTCTCATACTCGGGTCGTTCATGCCCCTAACATGGACATAACCCAATTTACCTCCTGAAAGACGTTTCACTTCTTGTCTGCGAGATTTTACCCATCGTTTGTAAAGCAGCTCGTTTTCTTCTTTTAATGATATTGGTTTGACCACTTCTTCCCATCTAATATTATTAGTTGGATTATATAATGATAAAAGAATGTTTTTACCTTTTTTTCTGTTCAGAAGTTGATAAAAATCCATCGAAGGAGTAATGATTTGTCCATCAATTTTCTCAATAATATCGCCAGCTTCAACTTTTGAAGCGGCCTTATTAAGTGGTCCGCCATTTAAAACTTCTGCCACTCTTATTCCATTTCCAGTATGTTTGTAGTCATATAAAACGCCAAGTGAAGCAGTTTGATCACCACTTTCTGCCTTATGCCTGTATCCACTACCAGTATGAGAAGCATTCATTTCGCCAAGCATCTCACTTAGCATTTCTGTAAAATCGTAGCTATTGTTAATAAAAGGCAGGAATTTTTTGTATTCTGAATAATAAAAATCCCAATCTACTCCCTGAAGGTCAATAACATAGAATTTTTCTCTTAGTTGTCGCCAACTATGATCAAAGATATACGCCCGCTCATCTGCCTGTTTTAACACCATTTCACCATTGGTTTTAATTGGCTTGGTTTTTCCTTCCTTAATGTCAATTTTAATAGGTTTGCCATCTGCCAGTACCAGGATAAATTTACCATCTTTGGAAAATTGCATACTGGTATTTTTGGCGTTTATTTTGGCGAATAATTTGGTTTCCTTTTTTCTCATGTTGGTCATCCACAGGTCATTTTTGCCTTCAAAACTGGTGAGATAGTAGAGCGTATCGCCACCCTTGGATAACAGCCAATCGTCAGCCTTTGATGTATGGACTGTAAGTTTGCTTTTGCGATCAACCATATTTTCCCAGTCAAATTTCAAATCTTTTACTTGTTCCGATTGTTCATCCCCAGATTTTGATATCTTGTCTTTTTTTTCTGATTCAGATTTTTTCTCTTCTTTTTTATCCTTCTTCTCTTTTTCTTTTAGAAGCTCAAATTCTTCTTTTGACAAATTGAATCTGTCAAATGCTTCCTGGGTGAAAAACATGCCAAAAACGTCTGCACTGTTTATAAATCCATTTTCAGTTCTGGTGCCTTCACGAGTTGAACCCCAAATCATCATTTTTCCATCCATGGCCCACTTAGGGTTAAAATCTACATATCCACTTTGAGTTAAGTTTCTGATCTGTCCGCTTCCAGAAGCTTCTACTAACCCAACCTCAGGCCAAAAAATCCGTTCTTTGGGGCCAAAACTTACAAGAAACCATTTACTGTCGGGTGACCATTGGTACCATTGGTCGCCATCAGCATACGAGTAATTGTATCGGGCAGGCATAATTGTTCGGCTTTGTTTGGAAGCAAGATTGATTACTTTTAGGGTGGTGCGATTTTCAAGGTAGGCCACTTCTTTACCATTTGGCGAATAGGATGGCTGAAATTCTTCAGCTGATGTGGCTATGATTATTTCTTCTTTCAGTACAGTAGAAACATAAAAATAGGGTTCTTCATCTCTGATAATTGATTTACTGTAAACATTCCAACTATTATCAATTTCCGCTGCATATACTAGCGATTTGCCATCCGGACTAAAGCTCACACTGCGCTCCTGCCATGGCGTATTTGTAATCCTTTTTGTTGTACCATTTTCTATACTACTCACAAAAATGTCTCCCCGGAAAACGTATGCGAATTCTTTGTTGTTAGATGACAGATTGAATTCAGTGAAATTTTTGTTCACCGGAACTACTTTTTCTAATGTTCCACGACTATCATAGTCAATTTGAATAATTACTTTTTGAGCTTGGCTACCAGGGGACATAGTATAGATTTCTCCATCATAGCTAAAACATAGTGTGTTGTTATCGGAACTTGTCAAGAACCTAACAGGATGTTTTTCGAATTTGGTAAGTGTTTTATTCTCCGATGAATTGCTCAGAGAACTCTTGTGCACATTGAACGATCCGCTTTCTTCCGACAAATAAAAAAAATCATCGTTATTGCTGTTTCACCTTTGAATTGTGAAAGTTGTTGGTAATTTTTTGTTTCCAGGTCATAAACCCAAATGTCCCTTGTTACTGAAGATGTGTGATGTTTTCTCCATGCGTTTTCATATCCTTTTCGATCATGAAAAATCAATTTCTTCCCATCTGGACTAAATGTAGCGTCATGTGCCGGTGAGGTGAGCAATTGCGAAACCTTGCCACCGGTTACGGGGACACTGTACAATTCGGCCATTACTCCAGAAGGAAATTGTACGTTGGTGTGTAAATCTTGCCGAACTGCAGTGAAGATAATGTTTTTATTGTCTGAGGTGAAACTACTTGGTTTTTCACCAGTCGAGTGAAAAGTTAATCGTTTTTCATCGCCACCAGTTGCTGGCATTACAAAAACGTCAAAATTGCCGTAGCGATCGGAGGCAAAAGCAATATTATTGCCATCATTGCTCCATACTGCTGAGTATTCATAGCTATCGCTTATAGTAATTGGGACCGCAGTTCCTCCCGTTGCGGGTACTTTATAAATATCACCTTTGTAATTGAAAAGAATAGTCTGCCCGTTAGGTGAAATCGCCGGATATCTCAGCCAAAGAGGATTTTGTTGTGCAAAAGTATTTAGGCTTATAAGGCCTATTAAAATCAGGAGTGTTAATTTTATATTTTTCATTGTTTTAGGTTTAAATTTTCAAAAAGTACTAAGTTACTATTTCTTTCCTTTGATGTCAAAAAGTTATGGAATGTTTAAAACAAAATATTGAATTAAATTGATTTGAACTTTATTATTAATAGACTAACTTTATATAAGTTTGTGAAGTAATTAAATTTAATTTTTTTCATTTTATGAGTAATAGATATAAAATATATCCTGAATTGAATTTTGGAGTATCGAAATTGGAACCAGGAGTTAAATCATTTGAAGAGCTTTATCGTTTTGCAAAGGTTTTTAGAGAAGATTCAGATTTTCCTGAAGTTTATTATCAACTTACTGATATGAGAGGATGTTCCTTTAATTTTGATATATCTAAATTATCGAGCATGGCATCATTAATTGAAGAGTACCAAAGCATCGATAATCAGAAGTTAGGAGTATACATTATTGATAAGCCGGTAGAAACAGCATATGTGCAACTCTTTTTTAACTCATTAAAATATAAACGTGAATTTTGTTCTACTATTCAAAAAGCATATAATCTTTTTAAATTACCAGTTTCTTTTGCAGAATTTAAAAAAATGGTAGATATTTAAAGTACTATATGATTAATTATGTGTAAAAAATAATAAAATTTTTAGTTTTATGACTAAGGTAGAGTATACATATGAGAATATTAATGGAAAGGGAATAATGACAAGAAAATTTCATGGCAAGATTGATGCAGATTATATTATTAGTTCTTTTGTATATCTCACTGATAATAACTTAATTAAAGACAATTGTATTGGTGTTATTTCTGATTTTTGTAATGCAACGGTTGAGATGAATATAAAGGATTTTAAAAAAGTAATAGACTTTATTAAGCAAAATAAAAAGGCAAGTGATTTAAAACTTGCTGCCGTAGTTGATACTCCCGGTAAATCAGTTTTCCCTTTCCTTGCCCAAGATGTATTAAATATTCAAGTTTGTCCATTTAGCACTAATGAGGCAGCAAAAAAGTGGATAATCTCAGGAGCTAAAAAATAATCAACAATATATTCTTTCCGGCGCTGTACGTTTTGTGAATTGATTATAAAGTGCTATTTTCGAATCCTTATGTTTTTCCCTGCAATAAAATATGATGAACCGGTTTTTCGGCCACCGGGCGAAGCACGTTCAGTAATAATACAGGCTACTCTGGGCTGCTCATGGAATCAATGTGCGTTTTGCGAAATGTACACTTCTAAAAAATTCAAAGCACGAAGTTTTGAAGATTTAAAACCCGAAATTGAAATTTTAGCGAATGCGTATAAAGGCGTGAAAAAAGTATTCTTAGCTGATGGTGATGCTTTTGTTTTATCGGCCAATAAATTAATTCCGATTATTAATGAAATCAATAATCAGTTTGGTAAACTACAACGAATATCATCTTATGCTTTACCAAAAGATATTTTAAATAAATCGGAAAGCGAACTTAAAGAATTAAGAAATCTGGGATTAAAGCTACTTTATATTGGGATTGAAACCGGTGATGATAATTTACTTAAACTTATAAACAAGGGAGAAACGTTTAATACAACCCTTGAAGGAATATTAAAAGCACACGATGCGGGTATCGAAACTTCCATTATGATAATTAACGGACTTGGAGGAAAAAAGTATACAAAACAGCATGCTTTGAAATCTGCCGAGGTTATTAATAAAATTAATCCAAAATTTCTTTCTACACTTACTCTGAGTTTACCATATGGATTAGATCATTTTCAAAACAGGTTTAATGGAGATTATCAACAACAAACTATTGTTGAGCTTTTCGAAGAGCTTAAATTATTTATTGAAAATTTAGATGTTGAAAATGTAATTTACAGAAGCAATCATGTTTCTAATAATCTGTTCTTAAAAGGTACTTTGTCTAAAGACCAAAATGAATTGATTGAGTTGTTGAATGCTGCAATTCAAAATACTCATCCAAATATTTATCCTTCGGCATCGTCAATTCTTTAAAATAAATTATTCCAATTCCTTCTCGGCTTTAAATGCTTCTAGTTGTTCTTTAGCTAATTCCAACGCTTTTTGATATTCTTTTAACTTGGGATTATACTGTTTTATTTTTTCTTTCCCTTTTACATCGTTGGATTTTGCTTTCACTAATTTCTTTTCTTCTACACTATATCTTTTGTCAAAAACTTTTAATTCAGTATTATACGATCTTTCCAGAGCTTTTAATTCAGCTTCAATAGATTTCACATCCTCATCGTCAGCTTTTTTTAGTTTTTTTACTAAAATTTTTCGTTGGTTATTATTTTCTTTTACAAAGAGTTTCTCTTCACTTTCTATAACTCTGAGTTCATTGCTGGCTTCATTAGCCATTTCAAATCCTGCTTGTATTAAACTATCAGCATAGGCTATTTTCGCTTCTGTTGTACTTATTTTGCCCTCAATGCTTTTAACTTTATCTTTAAGTCTAATTAATTTAAGCTCGTCTTTACTTAAGTTTTCAGGAACCGGATCTTGAGCATACAATTGGTTTGCTGAAAATAAAAAAATGAAAATAATGTTTATTGACAATAATTGAAGTAGATTTTTTTTCATGATTACGAGATTTAGGATTTATCTTTATATGTACTGTTTTTGAAACTAAAAGTTACGAAATAAAAAGATATTTGTCAATAGAAATATTCTTCCGGGATTT
Source organism: Bacteroidales bacterium (assembly GCA_021108325.1). Classification (GTDB taxonomy): domain Bacteria; phylum Bacteroidota; class Bacteroidia; order Bacteroidales; family UBA12077; genus UBA12077. The sequence continues at coordinate 32,179 of JAIORB010000101.1, forward strand.
TGGTATTTATGAATGAATCAGGATAGATAGTGTTGTTTTAGTATATTTAAAATGGAATTCTATAATTAGAATTATTTTAAATAAATTTTGTAAAACCCAGTATTATTAGGATTTAGAGTGTAGATATTAAAGGACATATTTTAAATCTTGGTATTAATAAATCAAAATTTTATATTGAACAATTATTTTCGAAACCATTAATTATAAACTAAGCGTTTTAAACTATGCGTGTTAAACGAATACTACAGGAAAAGGAAGCTGTTATACAGTCATCTGTGGATCTAACCTTAATTGATCCATTAATTGAAAAATATAAAAATAAAAAAGGTAACCTGATTCCAATTTTACAGGGAACTCAGGATATTTACGGATATTTACCTAAAGAAACTTTTATAAAAATATCTGAACAAACAGGATTAAAACTGAGTGAAATGTATGGCGTTGCTACGTTTTATACGCAATTTAGATTAAATCCAGTTGGAAAATATATTGTAAAAGTATGCCATGGTACTGCATGTCATGTGCAAAATGCCACTGCAATTTCTGAAGCTGTTGAAGATGCTTTAGGAATAAAAGATGGAGAAACTACTGAAGACAGACTTTTTACATTAGAGTCTGTTGCTTGTCTTGGTTGTTGTTCTCTGGCTCCGGTTATGATGATCGGAGATGAGACTTATGCTAAACTTACAGGAAATAAAGCTGTAAAAATCGTTAAAGAAATCAAGATTAAGGAAAGTAATTAATTTATTCCAACAGGAAAAACCTAAAGAATTTAACATGAAAAAAACTAAAGTTTTAGTAGGATTAGCAAGTTGCGGAATAGCTGCTGGTGCTAATAAAGTATACAATAAGCTTAAGGCTTTACAAGAAGCAGATAAACTCGATATCGAACTCAAGATAACAGGATGTATAGGTATGTGTTACCGTGAGCCATTAGTTGAGGTAATTGATGAAACTGGCTCATATTTATACGGAGAAATTAACGAAGAAAAAGCCGTTGAAATTTTTGATAAACACTTGAAGCAAAGTGAACCGGTAAAAGATTATATTGTAAAAAGCGATCTTTTCGAATCAAAAGATGATTCGTTTTGGGATGGACAGGTAAAGATTGCACTTCGAAATTGTGGTCTTATCGATCCTGAAAATATTGGAGAATACGAAGAGCATGATGGTTATATAGCCATTAAAAAAATACTGGAAGGTAAAATAAGTCAGGAACAGGTTATAAAAACTGTTCTGGATTCAGGTATTCGCGGTCGTGGTGGCGGAGGATTTCCGACCGGAATGAAATGGAGATTTGCTTACAATAATAAAGCTGATACAAAATATATTATTTGTAATGCTGATGAGGGTGACCCCGGTGCATTTATGGACAGATCTTTATTAGAAGGTGATCCTCATGCCGTTATTGAAGGTTTGATTATTGGTTCTTATGCTATCGGTGCCAGTGAAGGTGTTATTTATTGTCGTGCCGAGTATCCATTGGCAATTAAGCGGTTAAATATAGCAATTGACCAGGCCAGAGAAAAAGGATATCTGGGAAAAGATATATTAGGAGTTAAAGGATTTAACTTTAATTTATATGTTAAAGAGGGAGCCGGAGCTTTTGTTTGTGGCGAAGAAACTGCATTGATGGCTTCAATTGAAGGTGAGCGCGGGATGCCACGTAAACGTCCTCCATTTCCGGCAGAAGCAGGATTATGGGGTAAACCATCCAATATCAATAATGTAGAAACATTTGCCAATATTCCATATATATTATTAAATGGTGCAGAATCGTTTTCGAAATACGGTACTGAAAAAAGTAAAGGAACAAAGGTTTTTGCTTTAACAGGCAAGATTAATCATGGTGGTTCTGTTGAAGTACCTATGGGTGTTTCTATAAGAGATATCATATTTAAATTGGGTGGTGGAATTACCGATGGTAAAAAGTTTAAAGCAGTTCAGTTAGGTGGTCCATCAGGTGGTTGTATACCCGAATATCTTGCTGATACAATTGTTGATTACGACTCAGTAAATGCAACAGGAGCTATTATGGGTTCGGGAGGTATGGTTGTAATGGACGAAACAACCTGTATGGTTGATATTGCACGTTTCTTCCTTGATTTTACCTGTAAAGAATCATGCGGAAAATGTACTTTTTGTCGTGTGGGAACAAAACGAATGCTTGAGATTCTTACCAGAATAACTGAGGGTGAAGGAAAGGAAGGAGATATTGAAAAACTGGAAGAATTAGCTTATCAAATTAAAGACAACTCTCTTTGTGGTTTAGGACAAACAGCACCAAATCCTGTTTTAACTACTATAAAGTATTTCCGTCATGAGTACGAAGCTCATATAAAGGATAAAAAATGCCCTGCATTAAATTGTAAAAAACTACTTACTTATACTGTTAATCCTGATACATGTACAGGTTGTACAGTTTGTGCTAAAAACTGTCCGACAAATGCAATCGACGGAGCAAGAAAAGAAATTCACTTTATTCGTCAGGATGCATGTATTCAGTGTGGTATGTGCTTTAGTAAGTGTAAGTTTGATGCTATTGTTTTATCATAAAATGATAATTAAAAAATCATTAACCAAATTAAAAAGAAAATGAGCAATCAACTAAATATAATTCTTAACGGAAAAAATGTTAAAGGAGCCCCTGGGGAAACTATTCTCCAGTTAGCTAAGCGTAATGGAATTGAAATTCCTACTTTATGTAACGATCCGCGCCTTAAACCATTCTCATCATGCTTTGTATGTGTTGTTGAAGTGGAAGGAATGAAAGGAATGCAACCATCCTGTTCAACAAAGATTCAGGAAGGCATGAAAGTAGAAACAGAAAACGAGAAAGTTAAAAAAGCGCGCAAAACAGCATTGGATTTATTGGTAAGTAATCACTATGCTGATTGCGAAGCTCCTTGTAAACAAACTTGTCCGGCAGGTGTTGATGTACAAGGTTATATTTCATTAATTGAAAAAGGATTGTACCGTGATGCTATTGGCTTAATTAAAGAAACCAATCCGTTACCGGCAATTTGTGGCAGGGTTTGTGTTCGTCCATGCGAAGTAGCTTGTCGTCGTAATCATCTCGACGAAGGTGCTGCTGTGGGTATCGATTATATGAAACGTTTTGCTGCCGACCAGGATTTATTTTCCGAGACAAGATATATTCCTGAAGTAGCACCATCAACAGGTAAAAAAGTAGCAATTATTGGTGCCGGGCCAGGTGGATTATCAACAGCATACTTTCTACAACAAAAAGGACATCAGTGTGATATATTCGAAGCTGCTCCGAATCCTGGTGGTTGGTTACGCTATGGTATTCCTGAATATCGTTTGCCAAATGATATTTTGGATAAAGAAGTAGCGGCAGTTACTGAGCTCGGAACAAATATATTTTACAATAAGAAACTAGGTGATAATTTAAGTTATAAAGAATTAAAAGAAGATTATGATTCTGTAATATTGACTATAGGATCGCAACGAGGAACATTAATTGGTTGCGAAGGTGACGATGCGGAAAATGTTTACTCAGGAATCGATTTCCTTAGAAATATGGAAATGACCGGCCAGAAATATGACTTTGCCGGAAAAACAGTCGCTGTTGTTGGTGGTGGAAATACTGCTATGGACTGCTGTCGTACATCATTGCGTTGTGGTGCCGAGAAAGTTTATGTTATTTATCGTCGTACTGAAAAGGAAATGCCTGCAAACCCAATCGAAATTCATGAATCAAAGGTTGAAGGTGTTGAATATATGTTTTTAACTAATCCATCTAAAGTTAATAAAAATAAAGATGGTAAGTTGAGATCTATAACTTGCTTAAAGATGGAATTAGGTGAACCTGATGCATCGGGTCGTCGTCGTCCTATACCAATTGAAGGATCAGAATTTGAGATTGAACTGGATTATGCTTTAGCAGCAATAGGCCAAAAAACAGAAGTTAATTTCTTAGATGATCTTAATAAATATACCACCGATGGTAAATTAGAAGTGAATCGTTGGGGCGATATAAATGTTGATAAGCAAACATTACAAACCGGTGCAAAATCAATTTTTGCTGCCGGTGACGGAGTATCTGGCCCTGCTACAATTATTGAAGCAGTAGCTCAGGCAAAAATTGCCAGTCGTAGTTGTCATCAATATTTAATGGGATTAGAACTTGAACCGGAGCCAAAAGAATTTATCAGTCGAAGAGATAATTTTAAAGAACTAACGTCAAATGATTTCTTAGGAAGATATCAAAATCAAATGCGTGAAGAAATGCCTGTTCTTCCTGCTGCTGATCGTGTAAACTTTAAAGAAGTTGAGTTAGGTTACAATGGCGAAGAAGTTGCAAAACATGAAGCGGAACGTTGTTTAGAATGTGGATGTACAGAGTTTCATACATGTGACCTGAAAAAGTATTCAACACAATACGATGCAGATCAAAAGCACTTCGCAGGTGATTTCCATGAGCATGAACTGGATTTTTCACATCCGTTTATCGAAATAGATAATAATAAATGTATTCTTTGTGCCCGTTGTGTAAGAATTTGTAAAGAAGTAGTAGGAGCAAATGCATTGGGATTAATAAATCGTGGTTTCGATACATTTGTTGCTCCAAGTATGGGGAATTCACTTACCGAAACTGATTGTGAGTCCTGTGGATTATGTATTTCAGCATGTCCAACCGGAGCAATTACAGAAAATGTTGCTTTCAAACCGGGTCCGGTAAAACTGGATACTGTTAATACATTATGTAATTATTGTTCGGTGGGTTGTGAATTAGAATATCATCATAAATCAGAATTTATTTGGAAAGTAACTGGTAAAGAAGGACAAATTAATAAAAACGGAAATATTTGCCGTTATCCGAAGTTTGGATATGGCATTATGAATGATACAAAACGATTAACTCAACCATTATTAAAAGTTGATGATAACTTTGAGGTTATAAGCTGGAATAAGGCGTTTGATATAATCGCTGACGAAATCAAAGCAGCTGATCCTGATGAAAATGGATTTTTTGCGGGAGCAAGGTTGAGTAACGAAGAAATGTATATGATTCAGAAACTTGCTCGTGCAGGAGCAAAAACCAATAATGTAACGAGTTTCCATTATGTAGGTCAAGGAAGATGGTATAGTGAAAATTTTGAAGCAAATGTTCCTTTCAAGCAAATCAAAGATGCGAGTAGAATTTACTTATTAGGTTCGGAAGTGAATATGGACAATGCTGTAGTTAGCTTTATGATAAATAATGCCCGCGAAATTGAAAATGTCCCTGTTGAATTGGTAACAAACAAGGAGTTAAGTGCACTGGAGCATAAAGTAGATAAAACAGTTAAGGTTAAATCATATTATCATTTCATAAAGGCGGTTAATTATTATTTAATGGAGAAAGGATTGCATAATGCCCTGTTTATTAAAGATAACTGTAATGGATTTGATGAGTATAAGAAAGAATTAGCTAAAGATAACTACGAAGAACTGATAAAAGAATCAGGAGTGTGTTGTCAGGAAAGTATAGAAGAATTTGCAGTGAAATATAATAATGAAATAAATGCTGTTCTTGTATTTTCCGAAAAAGAAGTTTCATCGAATGTTAGCAGAGAACTATTTAATCTGGCTATGATTACCGGCAAATTAGGAAAAACTGCTAACGGCTTGATTTCATTAAAAGAAAAGAATAATTCGCAAGGAATATTCGATATGGGAGTTTCATCGAAAAATTGTATTGGGTATATTGATTTGGCTGATGAAGAATATATAATGAATTTAACAAAGATATGGAATATTGATAGTTTGCCGGCTCAAGGAGATAAATGCATGAGAGAATTATTAAATGAAGGTTTAATTAAGAAATTCTATATTTTTGGTGAAGATCCTGTTGGATGTGCTACTGATAAGACTAAAGTTCAGAGATGGTTTACTGATGCTGAGTTTGTAATGGTTCAGGATTATTTTATGACAGAAACAGCTAAACAAGCTAATTTGATTCTTCCGGCAGTGTTCCCTGTTGAAACATCAGGTAGTTTTACAAATACACAAAAGAATATTCAGATATTTGAAAAACAGTTTAATGGTAAAGTTGAAATAGAAAACTATATGCAACTGGTGCAGATATTTAATCAGTTTGCAGAAACAAAGGTTGAATCCGTTGATGATATCAGAAAAGAAATATTTGAATTATTCTCAATTATTAATAAGAAAGAAAACTATAAATTCATTTATACCGAAAAAGATGATTTGAATAAACTCTTTAAGCATGGTTGCGACTTTGTTGTTAAATATTTTGATGACGGGTTTAATAAAGCATTCAATAATTAATATGCTGTATTTTTTTTGTTATAAAATCAATTATTTTAATTAAAAGGAGAATTAATTATGTTCGATTCTATTTTATTAAATGTAAAATGCCCGGTTTGTGGTGAATCTTTGATGGATAACGATAATCTTATCGATCAGAAACCTGGAATAAAGTTAGATTTAGAAATTGGGAATAAAAAAGGAACAATAAGATTAAGTTCAATATATGGTAGTTATAACTATGTTTGTGATATTGATATCCCTGAAGGGGAAATAGCAAATTTCTTCTGTTCGCATTGTAAATCTCAAATAGTAGAAGAAACAAAATGCAAAACGTGCAATGCTCCTTTAATTCCATTTAATTTGGATATGGGAGGGAAAGTTAGTATTTGTTCTCGTAGTGGATGTAAAAACCATTTTGTGGAGTTTGAAGATCTTTCTTTAGCCCTGAAAAAGTTCTATCAGGAATATGGCTTTGGAGAGAAATAAAGTATAAGTAACTGAAAATGTATTAACTACAAAATCATATCAATATGAAAGAGTTTAAATCTATTAATGATGTTCTTGATTTTGCGATAAATGGAGAACAGGAAGCTGTTGATTTTTATAATCAATTAGCAGAAAATTCTAAAACTGAAGATATGCGTCATGTATTTACTTCATTTGCACAGGAAGAAATGGAGCATAAAACTCGTTTAACCAAAATTAAAGCTGAAGGAGCATATCAATTTGAGAAAAAGGAAATAGTTGATCTAAAAATTGGTGATTATACGGTTAGTGTAAAACCATCACCTGGAATGAGTTATCAGGATGCATTAATACTTGCAATGAAAAAAGAAAAAGCAGCTTTTAGATTATATTATGAATTAGCTAAAAGAGCAAATAATGATGAAATGAAAGACGTATTTTTATCTTTGGCTCAGGAGGAATCAAAGCATAAACTAAGATTCGAAATAGAATACGATGAATATGTTTTAAGAGAAAACTAATATCACAATTAATACTTTTAATAGAGCATAGTATTTTTGCTATGCTTTTTTCATCAATTTAATTTTGAAGTTTTTTTTATTGACCGACTTCATGTAATTTTGTTTATGATTTTTTATTTGTAACACAATTTTTATCATTCATAAGGGTTAATTAACCTGAAAAACTATTAAAGTGAAAAGACTTACTCTGATACTAATTTTATTTTCAATAATTAATAATTATTCTTTTGCTCAAAGTGATACGGTTATCATTGAAAAATCGAAAGAAAAAGTAATTATCGGAGGACAGGCATATTATGTTCATGTTGTTAAAAAAGGAGAAACTCTCTTTTCGCTGAGTAATGCTTATAATATTACACAAAAGGAAATAGCAAAAGAGAATCCGGAAATTTTTCTTGGTTTGCAGATTGGGCAAGCATTGAAGATTCCGGTGGTTGAAAAGAAATCAGGTAAAGATAAAATTCTCAGTAATGATTTTATTTATCATCGTGTTAAAAAGGAACAAACGTTATACTCTCTTTCGAAAAAATATAATGTTTCACAGGAAGATATTATAGCATGTAATGATCCAATGGTTAGGTATGGAATTAATTTAGATCAGATATTGAAAATTCCAAAATCAAAAGATGTTGTTGAGGCAATACAAAAAATTCCTGTTGTTGAACCATTAGAAGATACTATTCGTGTTGCAAGTCAGTTTATATATTATACCGTTAAAACGAAAGACACACTTTATTCTTTAATCCGATTTTATGAAATAACCGAAGATATACTTTTAGAACACAATCCATTTGTTAGTGATGGTTTAGTAGTTGGTCAGGTGTTAAAAATTCCGAAGGTTGTAGACATTGAAAGTGCCACTGTATTAATAATACCGGATGAAGAATTAGGCGATACAATTCTATATGAAAAGAGAACATCAATAGCTTATTCTGATTCGGTAGATTTCCCGGATTGCAAACACATAAGAGGTATACAACGAGAACCATACCAGGTTGCCCTTTTATTGCCATTATATCTGGAAAAAAATGACGAAGAATTTTATATTGATTCATCCGAAGTAAACGATTTTGGAGAAAAAATTTATGAAAAGATTTTTTATAATCCATTTTATATTTATCCAAGATCGGTAACTTTTGTTGAGTTTTACGAGGGTTTATTATTAGCGATTGATACCTTAAAACAAAAAGGTTTATCGATTAATTTACATGTTTACGATACTCAAAATGATACTTCGCGAATAAAAGAAATTTTAAGTTTTCCTGAATTTGCAAGTACAGATTTAATTATCGGGCCGATATTCAATCACGAAGTTCGATTAGTTTCTGAATTTTCAAAAGATAATCAGATAAAGATGATTTCTCCTTTAACGGACAATTTAAGTCTTGTTGATGAAAATCCGTATTTGTTTCAGGTTAATCCATCCTATAATTCACAAATAGATGAGTTTGCAAAATTTGTTTCAGGTTTTGGAGATAAAAATATTGTTCTGGTGCACAATGGAGACAGTTTAGGATATAGCAATATTCAAATGGTTAAGGATAAAATTTTTAATAACTTGTCCGTTGATACACTTGTAAATAATATTCAATTTAAAGAAGTTGTTTTTAAGGATAGTATTAATGTACTTGAACATGCACTAAATGAAGAAATCGAAAATGTATTTGTTATTCCTTCAAACGAAGAAGCTTTCGTAACAAATGTTGTAACAAAATTAAATACAATTAAAACTTTCGGTCATCAGGTTCGGGTAATTGGATTATCGCGTTGGCAGCGTTTCAAAAACATCGATCCTGAGTATTATTTTAATTTGGAATTATGTGTTGCTACACCATTTTTCATTGATTATCATCATAAGGATGTTAAGAATTTTATTTTAAAATACCGTGATACATACAAAACCGAACCGACCCAAATGGCAGTTCATGCTTATGATGTAGGTTTATATTTTCTTACAGCAATGATGAATTACGGAAAAGATTTTGAACAATGTATATATAATTATAAGGTAAATTTGTTACAGGCAGATTATAGATTTGTTAAGTGGTACGAAACGTCAGGATATGAAAATGTTGATGTTGATATTGTAAAATATTACGATGGCTATAATATTTTTAGAATAGATGATTTTAAAAAACATACACAGTCACTTTTACCAAGTTTTGAGTAAAATTTTTTAAATTCAAGAATACAACAATTTAACACTCTTTAACTTAAAAGGGTGTTTTTTTTTAGTTAAAAGATTTTGATTTTAAAATATTTACCTATATCTTACTCTAAAATTCATCTTATTTTTATAATAGTTTTATGGCAAGTTGCAGAGACATAAAGAAGGATATTAATTTTCTGGCTAACCAAATGATAAACGAGTGTTTTTCTTTTATGGAATATTCGCCTATAAATAATCAAGAGAATGTTTTAGATATTTTACATGATGCTGAACAACTTCGTCTAAATTTGCTGTATAAAGTGAATAATCCTCCCGAGAACGGAAGTATTAAAGAGCATTATAGTATTATTATTACCGAGATGTACGATATGAATATGAAATTACTGGAAGAGTTAAATAGCTTATCTGAAAAATAGAAGCCGGAAAGTAATATATTTTGAAAGATTTGTATAAACCTTAAATCCACAGGTTGACATTCAAAAAGATTCAATAGCACTTAATATTTTTTTAAATGAGTAAGGTTTAGTTAACAATTGATTAAAACCGGCATTATGGTAACTTTCAAAAAAATCATCTGGATTATGAGCCGTTAATGCAATAATTGGCAATGTATTTTTAGGATAAGACATCTTGTTTCTGATATATTTTGTTGTTTCAACTCCATTCATTACTGGCATTTCAATATCCATAAGTATAATATCAACATTCTCATTTTTAATAATGTCTATTGCTTCTTTCCCATTTGCAGCTTCTTTAATTTCGTCACACAAATCCTTAATTATTTCTTTAAGCAATAATCTATTCATATATATATCATCAACAATTAAAAAGTTATATTTTTTCATACTTTAACTACCCAATCCTGCTAAGTGTTTTTATAATATCAATACTTTTTATTTTTATAAATTTCCCGTCAATTTCAATAATCCTGTCATTCTTAAATTCTGTTAAAGTGCGGATAAAACTCTCTTTAGTAGTCCCTGCAAGTTCTGCTAATTCATTTCTTGTTAAAGGAAATTCAAATGTGTTTGAGTGATAAATATTTTCTGAAAAATAAAGAATGATATCGGCTATTTTCCCTGGCAATTGTTTTTGGTATTGAGATGTAATTCTGTCAACGATATTTAAATTGTTTTTACATACTTTTTTTAAAAGATAAACCGAATATTTTCCGTTTTTCTCAAGAACTGAATTAAAAGTATTAATATCGATAAAAAAAACAGATGAATCTTCAATTGCAGTTGCCGTATGCTGAAATGTTTTATCTCCAAAAATAGAAGTTAAACCAATAAAATAACCCGGAGTAGCAATTTTTAAAATGATCGACCTGTTATTTCTTCCATCCTTAGAAAGTTTAATAAGGCCGGTTTCCAGATACATTACATGTGATGTTAATGTACCTTGCCGAAAAATAATATCTTTTTTATTAAAATTAATAGTTTTCCCACTTGACTTTAATTGGTTGATTTCCTCATTGGTTAATATATCCCCTTTTGGAAATAGTTTATCATAAATATCAGTGTCGTTTTTTATAATCATGAAGTACTCTGTTTTGGTAAATTTATTAAATTCTTTTTAAAAATCACTTCTATTGGAATTTTTTGGTGATTTATATCATCTAATTCCAGTAACTAATATCATCTAGGATTATTTGTATTTAAGTATCCTTAATTAGTAATTTTACATACGTCTAATTTTTATTAGCCTTTTTTATATGTAAATAATAATAATAAGAGATCAAATATGATGGATAAAAAAGATAATATCTTAATTGTTGATGATTCGGAAACTAATTTGGTTTTATTAGAAGCTATTTTAGTAGATGATGGATATAACGTTCAAAAAGCTTATAGTGCAAGAGAAGCGGTTGAATTACTAACTAAAAGCGTTCCGCATCTTATTCTTTTAGATTTGTTAATGCCAAATGAAAATGGTTTTGATTTACTGAAGAAATTAAAGTCTGGCGAGAATTATAATAATATACCAATTATTATTGTTACGGCATTTGCTAATCAGGAAAACAAGATTATCGCTAAAAATTTAGGAGCTGAAGATGTTATTGAAAAACCAATTGACATTCCGGAATTTTTAGATAAGGTTCATAAAGTATTAGAAGATAATAAGAATATTGTAAAATAATATGGAATGATAGATAAGGAATTAAACGATAAGATCAAAATAAAAGACTTTCTGGAGACTTATTCTGTAAAAGACATTTCACACACATTTGCACAGATTGATAATAAATTAATGTCGCTGCATGAATGTTCAGCGGATGATTTTCTTCATTTAAATAGCGATTTTAAGAATTTATATAAGCAATCTAAAATAATCTCAAATAATGTAAATACTATTTTCGATATATTTAATACAAATAAAAATAAGGAACTATATAATGAGATTCATTCTTTTTTTGATAGTATAAAAAACCAGGCAAATATTTTTGAACAAAAAATATCATTAACTATAGGATTCCTGGGGGTATTGTCAAATCAACTTAGATTTGTATTTTTTCCTCTAAAGAATTTTGGTCAAAATCTAATGAGCCTGAAATATCTATTGGCAAATTTAAATTTGTCATTACCAATTACTACCGATTCTTCCGAAATTATAGATCAATATATATTAGTTGAAGAGAAAATAGAAAAAATAAAATTATTATCTGAAAGAATATCAAAAAGCCTAAACCATCTTCGTAAAATTTCAAAAATAACATATTCAAACTTTTCACAAGTAAAGAATCAAAGCGAAATTAATATTGAAGCTTTATTGTTAAGTGTCAGGTCTGGAATAAATGGTATAGAGAAAAAATATACTAACAATAAAGAATGTATCCCTAAAATCAGGAGAACAACAAATAAATCAGCAAATAGTATTAGTGATATTATTAAAAAACTCCAGTATCAGGATATCATAAAACAAAAAATGGAGCATATTCAACAAACTCATAGAGACCTGATTAGTGAGCTTAATAAATTTGGGAATCTTTCAAATGATGAAAAACACTTAAACGATAAGGCGAAGTTCTTTATTCGAATAAGAGATATTGCAGGATTGCAGGCAGCACAGTTAATTCAGGCCAATAAGGAATACCAGTCAGCCTTAAATATCATTGTTAATAATTTTATGCAGGTCGGCGATAATATGAAAGTTATCTCTGAAATGTGTGGAAATATTAATGAAGATGAAAATGAAGATGAAATAAATTTGTTTACTGATATTGTTGATCAAATTGCATTTACTGAGGATAACTTTAGAAGTAAGTTTGATCAAAACAAAAAATTAAATAAAGATGTTACTTTAATTGAACACCAATTAGAGCAATCAGAAAAATATTTCACAGTTCTTAAAAATTTGACTTCTGAACTAAATCAGAATATGGAGTTGTATTTTGATAATATTCATAAACATACCCCGGTAGATGAGAGTATAACAGAGTCTCTTAATCAGGTGAAAAATTTATTTGTTGAAATTAATAAAAATGCATCAAGTTTAGATGAAGTAACTGAAAAGCTATATCCAATTAAAAAAAGAGTTCAGAATATTATAATTGAATATAAGAAGCTAACTTTAAATATGGATTTTAGTGAAACAAAGGACATTGTGTCACAATTACACTCTTTCAGAAAAAATGTAGACAGTAAGTTAAAAGAAAATCAAGACATAAGTAATCAAGTATTAGAAAGTATTAAAAAGTCAATATCAGAGATAAAATACTATGATTATTTTGAAAATATCATTGAAGAAATTATCTCAGAGTTAAATACAATAAATTACAATCTTAAGATTCATAGTAGTGAAGTAAATAACTCAATAGATGAAAATTTGATAAAGATTAAAGAATATTATACGATGGAAACTGAGCACAAAATTCATGATCAGATTTCAAAAGGCATAGAATCGGATATTGATAATGAAGAAGATGGTGAAATAGAGTTTTTCTAACCCCCCTAAATATTAATTATGAAAAAAAAAGAAAAAAATATTCAGATAAAACCGTCAAAGAAAAAAGGAGAAAGCATGGCAAATATAATACTTGAGAATGAGCTTACTATTTTTTCTATTGAAAGCATGAAAGATAAAATAATTGAAGCCGTAATGAAATATGATCATGTTGAATTTGCATTAAAGAATATAAATAATGTGGATATGACATTTATTCAGCTATTATGTTCTGTTAAAAAAACAGCTAAAACACTTAATAAGAAAGTATCATTTGATGTTGAACTATCTGATGATATTAAATCATTATTAAATAATTCTGATTTAAGTAAAGTATTAATATAAAATATCGAAATTCTTAAAGTTATGAGCAAAAATATCTTAATTGTCGATGATTCGGAAAGTATACGGGAAGTTGTAAGTTTTACACTCGAAAATGAAGGTTACAATGTACTTGTTGGTGTTGATGGGAAAGATGCATTAAAATTTCTCGATGGAACTCATATTGATCTTATAATTACAGATCTTCACATGCCGATAATGGATGGAATTGAGTTTATAAGAAATGTTAGAGCAACTGATCAATACAAACGAATTCCAATCTTGTTTCTTACAACCGAATCTCAAACTTCTAAAAAAATGGAAGCAAAAGAAGCCGGGGCTACCGGATGGATTATTAAACCATTTGTACCTGCAAAGTTAATTGGAGCACTTAAAAAAGTATTAAGATAATGGATAAATTCAGAAATAAATTTATAGAAGAAGCCACAGACAATATCAATGATCTGGAAGATGCTTTATTATTAATTGAAAATGATCCGGAAGATAAAGAGTTAATTGAAAGAATTTTCAGGGCAATGCATTCCCTTAAAGGGGGAGGTGCAATGTTTGGGTTTAATACTTTAAGCGAGTTTACACATCATTTAGAAACATTATATGACTTAGTTAGAGAAGGAAAGTATAAAATAACAAGAAAGTTATTAGATGTTACTTTAGCTTCTGTAGATCATATGAAAGCACTTTTAGCTAATGATGATTTAGATGCTGCTGATTTAAGAACAATACATACTGAATTATCATTACAGATTAGGAAATTAATTGATAATGACAATGAAGAAAAACAAAAAGTCGTTATTGAAAAACCACAAAACGATCAATCTGAAGTAAAATCGTATTATATATATTTTGAACCAGATAGTGATATTTTTAGCGATGGAACTAATCCTTTATTTTTGCTGGATGAATTATATACATTAGGAGAGTGTAAAGTTTTTGCTCACTTTAATAAAATTCCTGAAATTGAGAAAATCGATATCACAAAATGTTATACATACTGGGAAATAATATTGGTTACCAGCGAAGATGTTAATGCAGTTACTGATGTATTTATTTTTGTTGAAGATCAATGTAAGCTGGAAATAAATGAGATAGCCGATTATGATATCATACAAAATATTGAAGTTATAAATCAAATTTCTAAAATAGCTGAAGAAAAGACGGATGTTGGTGTTTCTGAAATACAAAAGATTATAAAGGATTTTTCATCATCCAAAAAACAAAGTGTTTCGTTGGACGAAATGATAAAAATGAAAGGCCCTTTACCTTCAGTTAAAGAAAATGTTATATCCAGCATTAGGGTATCATCGGAGAAACTTGATCAGTTAATGAATTTAGTAAGTGAGATGGTTACTACGCAAGCTCGCTTGAGCCTTTATGCTGAACAGTCAACTGATGGTGAATTACTGACAATTGCCGAGGATGTTCAAAAATTATCTCGTCAATTGCGTGATAATGCATTTGATATTGTTCTTGTACCCGTTGAAACAATGCTTACACGTTTTCAACGATTAGTAAGGGATTTATCGAAAGAACTAAATAAAAATATTGTTTTTGTTGCTGAAGGGGCCGAAACAGAATTAGATAAAACAATTATTGAATCATTAACAGATCCATTGTTACACATTTTAAGAAATTGTATCGACCATGGAATTGAATCTCCGGAAATAAGAAGCCAATTGGGTAAGCCAACACAAGGGAAAATATTATTAAAAGCTTTTTATTCAGGTACAAATGTTCACATTCAAATTCATGATGATGGAGCAGGCATAGATCCCGAAAAAATAAAGAATATAGCAATTCAAAAAGGAATAATAAAGAAAGATGCGACATTATCAAAAAAAGAAATATTAGATTTAGTATTCTTACCCGGATTTTCAACAGCTGAAAATGTTACAGGCGTGTCAGGCCGCGGAGTAGGAATGGATGTTGTTAAGCGTAAATTATCAGAAATAAGAGGAGTTGTTGAACTTGAATCGGAAATAAACGAGGGAACAACATTAACAATAAAATTGCCATTAACATTATCAATTATTGATGGTTTATTAGTTAAAATAGCTAATAGCTTTTATATAATACCATTATCTGTAGTAGGTAAAATTTATGCTACAGACCATGAGAATGTAGTAAACAAGTATAATAACCTTATTATCTTAGATGGAGAACAATTCCCATTTTATTATTTACGGGAAGAATTTGATTTACCTGAAGGAGAACAGGAAAGTGAACAAGTTATTGTTGTTTCGTATGAAGATAATAAAATAGGTATTGTTGTTGACGAAGTAGTTGGAGAGTATCAGGCAGTTCTAAAATCTTTAGGTAAAATGTATAAAAATCAAGAAATTATTTCGGGAGCAACAATATTAGGTGATGGTACGGTTGCTCTTGTAATGGATACAAATAAGATAATTTCTAAATTTTCTCAGGATATGTTCAACAGTTAAAAGAAAATATATAATTAAAATATAAGGAGGGAATAAATATGAATAATAAAACAATTACTAAAATTAATTCTTATCTGTCATTTAATCTGGGTGATGAAGAATTTGCTGTTAATGTTAGCAAAGTACTTAACATACTCGAAATGCTAAAGATTACAGAAGTTCCAAAATCTCCTGAATATATGAAAGGTGTTATTAATTTAAGAGGAATAGTTTTACCTGTTATTGATACAAGAATAAAGTTTGGTATGACCCCAACCGAATATACAAATAATACCTGTATTGTGGTTATGGAAATCGAAATGGATAATGATATTGTTCAGGTTGGAACTTTGGTTGATTCTGTTCAAGCCGTTCTGGAACTTCAAGATAGCCAGATACAACCACCACCTGATATAGGTAATAAATTTAAGTCTGAGTTTATATATGGCATGATAAAAGTGGATGAAAAATTTATTATGCTACTTGATATGGAAAAGGTTTTTTCGGCAGACGAAATTATTTCAGTTAAAGAAAAAACAGAGAAGGGTGAAGTTAAAATTGAAGAAAAGGAACAAGTAATTAAAAAGAAAAAAGTAAAGAAAAGTAAATCAAAAGATAATTCATAAATTCTTTTTAGGTTAGGGTTCATATTTATACATCTTTTGAAGAGGAGGGAGGACTCCTCCCTTCTCTTAAAATAAAAATAAATTTTATGGTTGATTCTGCTTTAAATCAGATATTTAATGCAAAAATGACAAACAATGATTTTAATCGTTTAAGTGATTTTATATTTAAACAATCTGGAATTAAGTTGCCTTATGTTAAAAAAATAATGCTTCAAAGTCGTTTGCAGAAGCGATTAAGAGAATTAAAAATATCATCATATAAAGAATATGCCGATTATGTTTTTAGTGATGATGGACAAAAAAATGAAATTATTCACATGCTCGATGTAGTAAGTACGAATAAAACGGATTTCTTCAGAGAACCTGTACATTTCGATTTTCTTACTAATGAAGTATTACCAGCATACATTGAAAAAAATTCCGTAAATAGAAATTTGAAAGTGTGGAGTGCAGGTTGTTCAAGTGGTGAAGAACCATACACGATAGCAATTACTCTAAATGAATTTAAGAAAAAAAATATTGATTTTGATTTTTCAATTACAGGAACAGATATTTCATTACAAATTTTGCAAAAAGCAGTATTAGCTGTTTATAAAGAAGAAAGAATAGCAAACGTTCCTCTTGAAATTAAAAAGAAATATTTTTTAAGAAGTAAAGACAAGGAAAAGAAAACAGTTCGTGTTGTGAAAATCTTAAGAGATAAGGTGAACTATCAGCGTTTAAATTTTATGGATAATACATATAATATTGCTGATGTTTTTGATGTTATTTTTTGTCGAAATGTATTAATTTATTTCAACAGGGAAACACAAGAACAAGTGATTAGTAAGTTGTGTAATAAATTAAAAGTGGGAGGTTGCTTATTTATAGGTCATTCAGAATCTATTCTGGGAATGAATCTTCCATTAGAACAAATAAAACCAACAATATTCAGGAGAATTTAAATTATTATACTATGAGTGATTTAACCGATAAAGACCTAATTAATGAGCTAAAAAAACGTTTTGAGCAGAATAAAAATGCTCTTAAAGAAGTTCAGAAGCTTAATAAAGAATTAATAAAAGTAAATAAAAAGTTAGAAAATTCTGAAGCACTTAAAAGTCATTTTATTTCAAATATTACTAACGAAATAATTAATCCTTTTGCTTCAATATTAGCACTCTCAAAGAATATTTTATCAGTAAAAAAAGAGAACTGGAAAAAAGTTTTTTCAATGGTTTCTTTAATATATTCTGAAGCTTTTAATCTTGATTTTCAACTTCGTAATATTTTTGTTGCAGCAAAACTCGAAGCAGGAGAGATATTTCCGGAAATTTTAAATGTTGATATTAAACATTTAACGGAAAGTGTAATCGACTCATTTAAATATGAAACAAAAAAGAAAAAAATAAAAGTTACTTTTCAATTTAATATTGAAACCGAAAATAATAAACCTTTCTTTTTTAAGACTGATCCGGAAAAATTAAGATTGATCCTGTCTAACTTATTAAGCAATGCAATTAAATTTAGTTCTGAAAAGAAAGAAATAATAATTGATGCAAGTATTGAAAATAATGAATTAATTGTTTCTGTTAAAGATTATGGAACAGGCATATCTTTAGAAAATCAAAAAATTATTTTTGATAGATTTAAAAAACTGGATTCTGGAATTAATTCAATTCGCAGGGGGCATGGTCTCGGCCTATCAATTAATAAAGTATTACTTGATTTATTATATGGAAGTATTAATATTAAAAGTGAAATGGACAAAGGAGCTAATTTCACAATTTCAATTCCTGAAAATGAATCTCAGGTTAGTGGTTTTGCATTTGATGGGAATGAATTATTCTTTGACGATGATCAGGAATTTGATGTAGAACCTGATACCTTTTAGATTTTGTTTTAAAGATGAATAATCTCGAATCACATTTTTTGTACCCGGCAGCTCTGTTTGTAAGCAAGAAACCTTTTCAGATTAATACAATCTTAGGTTCTTGTGTTTCGGTTTGTTTTTGGGATGCTAAATTAAAAACAGGAGGTATGTGTCATTACATGCTCCCATACTGGAATGGAGAAGGATTAGCTTCTCCCAAATATGGAAATATTGCAATTGAAAAACTGTTAGAAAAAATGCATTCTTTAGGATCTAGTAAAATTAATATTGTTGCTAAAGTTTTTGGTGGTGGCGAAGTTATTAAAACTAAAAATCCTCAGTTTAACATTGGAGAAAGAAATATAAAGTTAGCATGGGAACAGCTTAAAGAATTGAAAATTCCTATAGTTAGCTCAAGTGTGGGTGGTAAAAACGGAAGAAAAATAATATTCTATACCGAAACCGGTGAAGTAAAACAGCGATACGTGAAAGGACAATCAAAAGATTAAAATATTTTTGTGCATTATGGATAATGTATATTAAACAATATTTTAATAAACAAAATATTATTAATTTTAGTCTATCTGAACGAAAGGATTAACTGACAGATGAAGAAAATTTTGCTTATTGAACCCGATATAAAATTGCTTGATCAAACAAGTGTTTTTTTAAACAGCAAAAATTTCGATGTAATTTCAACTTCTGAAGGAACCTCAGGTATACAGAAAGCACTTGAGTTTCTTCCGGATATTATTCTTTGCGATTCGGATGTGCCCGGTTTAAATGGCTATGAAATTTTTAATACACTGTTACAAATTAATTCAACTGCAATTATTCCTTTCGTTTTTTTAATGAATAAAGCTTCTGATGAGGATGTGCGTGCTGCTATGAATATAGGTGCCAATGATTATCTTGAAAAACCATTTGACCAGAATGACTTATTAAAGTTAATAGAGATAAGATTAGAAAAACAGGAAAAAATCTTTGGTTTAGCCGACGAAAAATTTAATACCTTAATGGAGTATTCAACTGATGGTGCTTTTATATATCAGGATAAAAAATTCTCTTATGTTAATAAAAAGTTTTGTGAGATACTGGGATATTCAAAAAAAGAATTAATAGGGATGAGTTTAGTAAATTTTATTTACAAGGATGACATCCATATGGTAGTAGAAAAAATTGATAGATGCTTGAAAGGAATATTTAAAGAAATTAAGATTGAATTTAGGGCAATAAACCGAGATAGGAATTTAATTAGTATTGAACTATCTGGAAATGTTTTAAAAATCAGGGGAAGGAAGAGTTTAGTTGGTTCGTTACGAAGTGCAGACGTTTATTCAATAGCTAAAAAATGCAAGAGTATAAATAGAAAGGATATAAAATTTACTAAAAGAGAAAAAGAAGTATTGCATCTTATTTGTGAAGGTCATTCAAATAATGAAATAGCTAAAAAGCTTAATATAAGTGGTAGAACAGTTGAAGGACATAAGGCAAATCTTTTGTGTAAAACAAATTGTAAGAATTCTGTTAGTTTAGCTGTTTTTGCAATTAAATATGACTTATATGAAATTTGTTAAATAGCCCGAATTACTATTTATTACTTTTTTGAATAACGCCCCCTAAATGGACCGATAAGGAATGAAAATTTAACCCAAATTTGGGTTAAAATATCAATTTAGTACTGTTTGCATTTTAGAAAACTAATACGTATTACTACCTGGTTTTAGTAAAAAACTATCAATTTGTAATTTCTTTGATGATTGAGTAATGGCATATAACCTAAGCAACTAACAACCAGTCATATATATGGATTAATGCCTAAAATCCGCAAGTCACGGGGCGACTGATTGATGTTATGACAATTATGCAATCTGTTTGCATCAAGTCACCCCGTGACTATCAGGGTGTTAAATACTTATTGCGGATTCAAGGTAATATTAGTTTTTAATTTACAGAAAAACGATCCTATATTCCATCGAGTCTGGTATTTTGTTTAATAATCAAGCTTTTATAGTATAAACCTTACGGGTAATTTTACCCGTTTTTTAATACCACGTAATTCCCCTCTGTTATCCGAATTTTTAAGCTGGTAAATTTGTTTTTATAATTAACTTATGAATTCAAATATGTCCAAAATATTGATTGTTGACGATGCTGACTCGCATTTATACCTGATGCAAAGTTTATTGAGTACAGAAGGATATAACGTGAAAATTGCGAATGATGCACAAAAAGCTTTTACAATTATTGAAGAGATTAAATTCGACCTCATTTTACTTGATTTAATGATGCCAAAAGTAGATGGGTTTCAGTTACTCGATAGAATAAAAGCAAATAAAAAATACAAAAAAATACCTGTGATAATTCTTTCGGTAAGATCAGACATGAAAAGTATTGGGTGTTCTATTAAAAAAGGAGCGTTTGATTATATTGTAAAACCCTCTAATATACAAGATGTTAAAAATAAAATAAAATTAGCTTTAAGTAATTATTAAAATTAAAAAAATATGAAAGAAAAAGAAGTAAAAAGTAATTCGTATTTGTCATTCAGGTTGGGCGATGAAGAATTTGCCCTGCATGTAAGTAAAGTATTAAATATACTTGAAATGATGAAGATAACCAAGGTTCCAAAAGCTCCGGTTTATATGAAAGGAGTTATTAATCTTCGAGGAACTGTTTTGCCTGTTGTTGATACCAAGCTTAAGTTTGGCCTGGGGGAAACTGTTTATACCGATAAAACCTGTATTGTGGTAATGGAACTTACGCTTGATGATCAAAAGGTTTTTGTTGGTTCTTTAGTTGACGAGGTACTATCGGTACTCGAAATTGATTCAGGTGGGATTCAGGATCCTCCAAGTATTGGCAGTAAGTACCGTGCTGAATTTATTAATGGAATGGTAAAAGTCGATGATAAATTTATCATGATACTGGATATGGAAATGATATTTACTACAGACGAATTGATTGTATTAAAGGATAAAATGTCACAAGAAAAAGAAATAGCATAAAATTTTAATTAGTAATAATAACAAAAACAATAAAATTATGAATTGGAAAAATTTAAAATTAGGTGCCAAATTAGCAATAGGATTTGGCTTGGTAATCATCTTAGGTATAATCGTTGGTTTTATTGGTTGGAAAGGCATGAGTGATGTTGTTGACCGTGTTGATAAAGCTGATGATGTTAATCGTTTGGTTAAATATTCTTTAGAAGCCAGGCGTCAGGAAAAAAACTTTGTAATAAGAAAAGATCAGGAATCTCTGAAGAATATAGACATGACGGTGGAAAATATTTATTCGCAAATAATCGACACTAAAGCGAAGTTTGAAAATATTGTGAACATTGAAGAAATGAATGAATTACAGGAAAGCATGGTTGAATATGAATCAGCTTTTAAAGAATATGTAAAGATATATGATGAGAAAATGCTACCTGCCATAAATGAAATGGAGCAGTTTGGCAGAGGAGCATTAAAACAGGCTGAGGCTTTAAGGGCATCTCAAAAAGAGCAAATGGAAATTGAATTTAACCAGCAAATTGAATATGCCAGATTATTCGAGCGTGTTGAAAAATCCGATGATGGAAACCGATTGGCGAAATATGTACTGGAAGCACGAAGGATTGAAAAAAATTATTTATTAAGGAAAGACGATGCACTTATTTCCAGTATGGATGAATTATACAATACAATATTAACCCAGGTAGATGATACTAAGTCGAGAATGCGTCAGAAAGCGAACCTGAATCAAATGGATGCAATGAAAAAAGCAATGATTGAATATAAGGGAGCATTTGATGAAACAGTTCAGGCAATAAAATTACAGGCTGAGGAAGAAGAATTGATGATTGCTGCTGCAAGAGATTTTATTGCTGTGGCAGAACAAACACGGGAACATCAAAATGAGCTAATGGCTGAAGCTGTTGAAAAAGCAACACTAATGATAGTTGCCCTTACTTTTTTAGCTATAATATTAGGTATTCTTATTGCATTTATAATTACCAGGGCTATAGCCAAACCTTTAAGCAAAAGTGTAAATTTTGCCGAAAGCATTGCAAATGGCGACTTAACGGTAAATTTGGATATTGATCAGGAAGATGAAGTTGGTAAGTTGGCAAAGGCATTACAAATGATGGTCTTTAAGTTGAAAGACATTATTAACAATGTTATGTCCGGTGCAGATAATATTGCATCAGCAAGTCAGCAAATGAGTTCAACATCACAAGAAATGTCTCAGGGAGCTTCAGAACAAGCTTCGTCGGCCGAGGAAGTTTCTTCTTCAATGGAAGAAATGACATCAAATATCCAACAAAATACCGATAATGCACAGCAAACTGAAAAAATTGCTCTGAAAGCATCCGAAGGTGTAAATAAGGGTAATGCATCAGCAGAGATTTCTGCAAATGCAATGAAAGAAATAGCCGAAAAAATTACTATAATAAACGATATTGCTTTTCAAACTAATATTCTTGCATTAAATGCGGCTGTTGAAGCTGCTCGTGCAGGCGAACATGGTAAGGGATTTGCTGTTGTAGCAGCCGAAGTAAGAAAATTAGCCGAAAATAGTAAAACCGCTGCTGATGAGATAGATCAACTATCACGCGATGGAGTAAAAATCTCTGCAGAAGCCGGAAAACAACTTGTTGAGATAGTACCTGAGATCGAAAAAACAGCAAAACTCGTACAGGAAATAGCTGCTGCCAGCATGGAACAAAATAGTGGGGCCGACCAGGTAAACAGTGCTATTCAGCAACTGAACCAGGTAACTCAACAAAGTGCTGCGGCATCAGAAGAGATTGCTACCAGTGCAGAAGAACTTGCAAGCCAGGCCGAACAACTTCAGGATATAATTTCATATTTTAAAATTGACAATACGAGGTTAGGAAAAACAAAAAGGGTGGCTGTTAAACATAATATAATTAAAACACATCAACCTGTAGAAAAAAAAGTAATAAAAAAAGAAGATACACCAAAAGAAAAGGGTGTTGATTTAGAGATGTATAATGATACTTCTACAGATAAAGAATATGAAAAATATTAAGTTTTAATTTTGTTTCATTTGGTTTGATTGGTTGAAAGCAGAAATGCCCGATTATGATTTGATTAGTTTAATCAGGCACCATTTTCAGGGCATTATGCTTTTAATAATAATAAGAATGTTTTTTTAAGTAGAATTTTAATAAATAAAATAATGAAAAAAACATTAATAAAATTCTTTTATATCACATTAATAGTGGTTGTTAGTAGTGATTTTATTTATGGACAGTTTAACATGGATGGTGAATTTCGCCCAAGGTTTGAATTTCGGGATGGATATAAAATTCAAAGAGATTCGATAACAGAGCCTGCATACATAATAACTCAGAGAAGCAGAATTAACTTAAATTATAAGAATGATTACTTTTCTTCTTGTTTTTCCATTCAGGATGTAAGGGTATGGGGCGAAAATAAATATAAAACGGATCAATCTGCCACTAACATACATGAAGCATGGATTAATCTTATTATCGTTGATAATTTATCAACAGCATTAGGCAGGCAGCAAATAAAGTACGATGACCAAAGATTATTGGCAGGAGCAAACTGGAATAATGTTTCAGCCACACACGACCTTGCGTTATTTAAATTTGCAAATAATTCCTGGGGTCTGCATTTAGGTTTAGCTTACAATAATGATACAGAAAAACAATTTGAAAGTTATTACCCAATAGATTATTATAAAACATTAAGTTTTATATGGCTCCAAAAGGAAATTAATGACAGCCTTCGATTTAGTCTTATTGATATAGCTGACGGATACCAGGCTGACAAGAATGGGAACCCTGTTTATGTACGTAATACTATTGGTGGTAATCTTTGGATGGAAAATTATATTCCTTGTCTGGATGTACATCTGGAAGCTTATAGGCAGCATGGAACTGATAAAACCGGTAAAGAAATAAATGCATGGTTTTTTTCAGGATTACTTAAGTATCATTTTTTGAGTAAAAAAGTAAACTTTTCTGTTGGTTATGATTATTTCACAGGCAATGATACAATAAATTCATCATCAGGCATAAATAAATCCTTTAGCAATTTATACGGAGCAGGACATAGTAAGCTTGGAAGCATGGATTATTTTACAATTGTTGATAAACATACTAAAGGTGCTGGTTTAAGAGACTTATACGCGAAAATTGATTATAAATATAAAGCGGTCATTTTTAACCTGGACTATCACCTATTCTGTTTAAATGCATCTGAAATCGAAAATAATTATTTAGGATCAGAACTGGATTTTGGTTTTTCTTTTACAAAAAATGAAATCAGCCTTAAAGCAGGATATTCTGTAATGTTTGCTAGCTCAACTATGGATTTGATTAAAAGCGGAGATAATAATCATTTTTCATCGTGGGCATGGATGATGATTACCCTTAAACCGAAATTTTTATAAATTGAATTTGGTGTAGATATAAAACATTTTATATTATGAATACAGAAATAAAAAAAACTTATTTAAGAAATATAAAGATTGATCATGATCATTTATTCAAAAATATAACAACAGGAGTAGCCTTGCATGAGATGATTTCTGATAAAAAGGGCAATTCGGTTAATTATCAATTTATTGAAATTATAAAGCTATTAAGCAAAGCAAAAAACCGATCAGATTTTTTAGATGAAACTTGTAAGTATCTTGTTCAAAACATGGATTATTATGGCGCCTTTATTTTACTACAATACAATAATGGAAGGGCTAAAGATTTGTTTAGCTCCGGTGATGGTTCTGATGCTAATCATATTAGAAATAATATTATTAAAGGAGTGGATTTACCATGTTGCAATATTGCAAAAAAAAGAAATGGATTAATTGCTATTTGCGATCCGCTTTATACATGCAAAGGCTGTGTAGTTTGTTGCAAAGATACCCTGCCGGCTTTTTCGGTTGTATTAAAATATCTCAATAAAATTTATGGAATATTAGTTGTTTCTGTTCCTGAAAAATATGCTTTTGACCAAAAAGAAGTAAACTCATTTTCTGAATTAGCAGCTGATATTTCTTTCGCTTTACACATGTTTGACCATGATAATAAAGATTATTTAGTTCAAAAAAAATATATGAATTTTATTGAAGAAACGACAACACAAATTGCAGCATTAATTGAGAAAAATGAAAAATTGGAGTTAATAAACAGCCAATTAATAAAAGAGAAAGAAATTACAGAAGCAACAGATAATTGTAAAACATTTTTTTTAGAAAACATTTCGTACGAAATTAAAAATCCATTAAACGGGATACTTGGATTTTCGTATTTACTACAAAAAAGCGAATTACCTTCCACAAAACTCAAAGAATACGGCAATCTGATTAATTTTTGCGGGAATCAATTACTAAATACATTCAATAATTTTATTGATATATCGAGAATCGAGGCAGGATTAATTCGTTTAAATAATGAGGAATACTTTTTAAATAATTTATTAACTGATTTGTATAGTAAATTCATTAAAATAATTCAGTGCAAAAAAGGTGAACAGATAAAACTTATATATCGTCCATATAAATCTATTGATTCAATTTTCATAGATAAAATACTATTATACAAAGCTCTGGAACACATTTTAAATAATGCTGTTAAATATACTTATTCCGGGGAAATTGAATTTGGTTATAAGCCTTACGGTGAAACCTCAATTTTATTTTATGTAAAAGATACAGGAATCGGGATTCCTAAAGAAAAGTGGAAAGTTATTTTTGAAAAATTCAGACAAGTAGAAGAATCATCAAGAAAAAATTATAGCGGAACAGGATTAGGACTTGCAATAGCAAAAGGCTATGTTGAAAAAATGGGGGGATGGACTTGGTTAGAATCAAAAGTTACTAAGGGAACAACTTTTTACTTTACAATACCGTATGTTACACACAATAATGATAAATAATGAATTATATAATTACATATTTATTCGCTAAAAGACAATGTCGGGTTCTTTTTTGAAACTAATTAATCATTCTTTTAATCTTTTTGGGTATAAAGCATCCATTAAAGAAAACTTAATACATTGAAATATTTGAAGAATTAAACGGAATTATTATGAGAGTAAAACTGGTGCAAAACGGAATGGAAAATCCACTAACAAAACATAAAGAAAAACAGGAATACTTTTATAAAGAATTAATGTCCGGGAAAAAGGAAAGTATTACAAATGAAGTTTTGTTGAATTCAATAATTAATTCAGCCTCAAATGGAATACTTGTTGTCGATCCAAAAGGAGAAATCCTATTTATAAACCATCTGTTTATTGAGATGTGGAAAATACCTTACGAGCTTTTTGATCTTAAACAAAACCAAAGACTTCTCAAAGTTGCATTGAGCCAATTAAAATCTCCGGAGGTATTTTTTAAAAAAATAAGAAATCTTAATAAATCGAAAGATAGTGATTTCGACTTACTGTATTTTAAGGATGGCCGTATATTCGAAACTAACTTTGTTCCTTTGATTACGGAAAATGAAATCGAAGGATATATATGGAACTTTAACGATATCACGGATAAAAGGCAGAACAAAGAAAGATTAATACATATGAATGCTGTATTAAACAGTATACGTAATATTAACAAATTACGATCAATTACTTCCGATAAGTGTAAATTAATACATGGAGCATGCAAAAATATTACAAGTTCCTTTGGATATTCTAAAGCAAAAATTACTCTGTTCGAAAATGACCAGTTAGTGCATAAAGCACAATCGGGGTTTGGGGACGAATATAATCTGTTTATTCGAGATCAACATGAAGGTAAACGTTTTAATTGCTACAAAAAAGTATTGAATAATAATGAGGTAGTAATAATAAATTCACCTGAAAATGAATGTGGAAATTGTCCACTTGTAATAAGCTGTAAAAATTCTTCTTCTTTTGTAATAGCATTGCAATACCAAAATCGTTTTTATGGTGTTTTCACTATACGTATTCCTTCTAAGTACTCAAATGATAAGGAATCACAGGAGTTATTTAAAGAAATGGCAGATGACATAAGTTTTACATTAAAAAAGATTGAACTTGAAGAAAATCATACCAAATCAATAAAAGCTTTAAAGTTAAGAGAAGCCCGACTGGATAGCATTTTTAAATCTTCACCGGTTGGAATGGGACTTCTCTCTAACGAAGTTATTATGCACATAAATGATTTGTTTTGTGAGATTACAGGATATCACAAAAAGGATATTAAAGGCAAAAATATCAGGATGTTATTTGCCACGAATAAGGAATATGAAAAATTAGGAACTGTAGACTTTAAAAAAAATTATGGAAAAGGAAAAAGTATTATAGAAATAAAGTGGAAACGAAAAGATGAACAAATAATTGATATTTTGTTTCGGGCATCACCCGTTGATCAGGATGATCCGTCGAAGGGCATAAGTTTTACAGCAACAGACATAACCGAAAAGAAAAAAAATGAAAAAGATTTTAAGAGATTAAATTTTGCAATTGAGAATAGTAAGAATGAGATTTATATTTTCGATGCTACTACCTTAAAATTTATATATGTTAACAAGGGTGTTCCTGATAACCTGGGATATACGCTTGAAGAGTTGAGAAACTTAACTCCCACTGATATTAAACCTGAATATTCTATTACCAGGTTTAAAAAAATGATTAAGCCTTTAATAAATGGATCTAAGAGTGTGATACAATTTGAGACAGTACATAAACGAAAAAACCGGAGTTTATATCATGTCGAAGTTAATTTATCGTTTATTAAAACTGATGATAGGCCTTATTTTCTTGCAATAATTCTGGATATATCAGAAAAGAAAAAAGCGGAGAAAAAACTTAAAGATTTTGAAATAAAATTCAGAGTAGCTTTTGAAACAAGCCCTGATGCATTAATCATTAACAGGCTGCATGATGGTATGTATACTGAAATTAATGAAGGATTTACGCGGTTAACAGGGTTTACAGCCGAAGATGTTATTGGTAAAACAAATAATGATATTAATATCTGGTTTAATAATTATGACCATGATGTAATGGTAAAGAACCTTATAAAAAATAACTCAGTTTCAAATCTTGAGGCCAGATTCAAAAAAAGAACCGGCGAAATTGTATACGGATTAATGTCTGCCAATATTATTGAGTATGATGGTATCAAATATATCTTATCAATAACCAAGGATATAACCGCATTAAAAAAGGCCGAAGTAGCGTTAAAAGAAAATGAAGAAAAATACAGGGCATTAGTTGAAAATCAGGGTGAAGGGATTATGATTGGTGATATAAAAGAAAATATAATTTTTGTAAACCCTGCCGCAGAAAAAGTTTTTGATTTAGATAAGGAAAGCCTGATAGGCATGAATATTAAAGAGTTTGTAGATGAGAATCAGTACAAAATGGTTCAAAACCAGACTAAAAAAAGGATGAAAGGTGAAAAATCTTCATACGAAATTAAATTAAATACCGGAAATAACAAGATTAAGACCATTTTAATAACAGCCACACCTCTTTACGAAAATGAAAAAGTTAAGTATACCTTAGGAATATTTAGAGATATAACTGCATGGAAAGAAGCCCAGCTTGCATTAAAAATGAAAAATAAACAGTTGCAAGCCACAAAAGAAGAACTTTCTGCCACAAACGACGAATTTATTCTTTTAAATAAAATACTTAAAGAAAGGAACAGGGAACTTACAATTGCAAAGCAAAAAGCTGAAGAATCTGACAGACTTAAATCTGTATTTTTAGCAAATATTTCTCACGAAATTAGAACACCATTGAATGGTATACTTGGATTTTCACAGTTACTTACCAAAACAACATGTACCTCCGATGTAATGAGAGAGTATGCTGATCTGATTTCTAATTGCGGAGACGATTTATTGCAAATTATTAATAACATCATGGATATGTCTAAAATAGAAACAAGTCAGTTAAAACTAAATTATTCGAATTGTAATATCATGGATATTTTAAATGATGTGTATAATCATAATAAAAGACATATAAAAGATCCGGAGAATCTTTTATTTAAAATAAATGAAGTAAGTGTACCTGATGATAAAAAAGTTTATTGTGATGGTGCAAAAGTGAATCAAATTTTAAGTATATTAATTAATAATGCAATAAAATTTACTGCTAAAGGATTTATTAAAATCGGGTGTAAAGAAAAGGATGATAATAAACTTCTGTTTTATGTATCCGATAGCGGAATTGGAATAAAAAAAGAGAGTTGTAATTTAATATTCGAACGTTTCAGACAATCAGACGAGTCTGATGTAAGAAAATATGGAGGTGCAGGTTTAGGATTAGCAATAGCAAAAGGTTTAGTAGAAATAATGAATGGTGAAATCTGGTTTGAATCTGAATTAGGGAATGGGACAACTTTTTATTTTACTATTCCGTATCAACCTGATAGACATCAAGAAAAATTAAATATAAAAATGGATATTAACAAAATTGATTTAATAGATTGGAGTAAAATAAAAATTTTAATAGTTGAAGATGATCCATATAGTATAGAGTATCTTACCGAGGTGCTTTCCGAAACCAAAGTTCATATTGAAATAGCAAAAAACGGAAATGATGCATTAAAAAAAGCAAAAGAAAATAGCGATTTAGATTTAATTTTAATGGATATTCAGCTACCGGGAATAAGCGGGGATGAAGTAACGACTTTAATTAGAGAATTTAACCAGAACATTCCAATAATAGCACAAACAGCACATGCAATGGTTAATGACAAAAAAAATTATATTAAAGCAGGATGTACTGATTATATCTCTAAACCAATTTTAATTGACGAATTATTTTCAGTTTTATGTAAATATATTTAATCATATCAATTCTTTAAATTAACAAATGGATGTTAATAAAAATATATATGAGTTCAATTTAAAAACTAAAATAATTGCACTTTAGATGTTTAGTGAATTTGTTAACAAGTTTATAATAAGATTGCTAATTTCGAAGTATTTTATTAAATTAGTTGCTCGGCACTTTTTATATTGAACTCACACATTATAAATGAAAAACAAAAAATTTATTACTTCGAGAACCACTATTAGTTTAATAATTATAAGCATTACTTTTCTTTCATCTGCCATATATTTTGTTATTTGGAATACTAACAAGTTTAAAGATAATACTGTTTTCAGCGTAAAAAACAGCCTGACTGTAAAAGCTGAAATTATTGCTGCCGGTATTGAAAATTTAATGTTGGAATATACAAAAACATTGCAAGCACTTGCAAACGATCCGTTTGTTATTAATGCACTTTTACATAACCACGGCCATGAATTTTATCCTGAATATTGTCCTCTGGAAAATATTTTTTCTGCTCATTCTGAAGAGTTGGCTGCCTTAATGTTAATTTCCGGTAACGGAACATTAATTCACAGGCATCCTCTTATAACAGACAGCCTGTCTTTTTTATTTTTTAGAGAAGATGTTGATTATGTTATACAGAAGCAAAAGATGCATATCAGCCAAATTTATTCTAATATTGATGGCAAACCTTCAGTTGCTGTTTCGTATCCGGTATTTTACCAGGATCGGTTTATTGGTATTGTACGTTTTACTGTTTTAACCGAAACTATTGTTAATCAATTTATTTCACCGGTATTAGACGATAATACTTTCGCAATTGCTATGGATCAGGAAGGGGAACTTTTTTATAAACATAATTTCTTATCTGAAGGAGAAACTATCTACGATTTGTTAAATGAAGATAGAGCTAATTACCCAGAGTATGACTTTTCTGTAAGGCAGAAAACACTTATAAAAAGAGTGAAGGGTGAAAAAGGATCAGCCATATACAAATTAATCGACAATACTGGAAAGTTTTCAAAAATGTTAGTGGTTTACCGGTCTGTAAATATTATCGATGGAATATTTTCAATATCTATTTACAAATGTTATTATAAGATAATAGAACCGGCAAAACAGTATGCGCATAAAATAATTTTAATTGTTTTTTCTGTGATTTTATTGGTTGCAATTATTATGATTTATTTATTCAGGCTTAAAAAAAACCATATTAAATTACAAATAGAAGCCGGTTATCTCAAAAAAATAGCTGAAAAGGCAGACGAAATCAATAAACAAAAAAACGAATTTGAATCATTATACGAAGAATATAAAACTATAAGCGAAGATCTCCATGCTTCTCAGGATAAAGTCAAAGAAAGTGAAGAAAAATTAAAAAGTATTTTTAGAGCTGCTCCCACTGGTATAGGGGTGGTTAAAGACAGGGTTATTCAAAATGTGAATCAATATTTTTGTGAAATAACAGGATATAGCAAAGACGAACTTATTGGGAGAAATGCTATATTACTTTATACAAACGAGGAAGAATATAATAAAGTTGGTAAAGAAAAATATGAGCAGATAAAAGAAAAAGGTACAGGTACTGTAGAAACACAACTGAAACGAAAAGACGGTAAAATTATTGATGTACTGCTCAGTTTTACGCCATTCGATCAGGATAATTGGTCAAAAGGGATAACTTTTACTGCACTTGATATTACAGAGCAAGTAAAAGCAGAAGAAGAATTAAGAAAACTTTCCACAGCAGTAAAACAAAGTCCTTCCGTAATTGCAATCACAGATTTGAAAGGGAACCTGGAATATGTGAATCCGAAATTTTCAGAAAATACAGGATATCCAAGCGAAGAAGTCATTGGTCAGAACCCAAGAATTCTAAAATCCGGTAATCTACCTGATGATATCTATAAAGAATTATGGAATACAATATCTGCCGGTAAAGAATGGCGTGGAGAGTTTCATAATAAAAAGAAAAATGGAAAATTCTTTTGGGAAGCTGCTTCCATTTCTCCAATTTTTAATAAGCATGGTAAGATTATTAATTATATAAAAGTTGCTGAAGATATCACAGATCGCAAACAAGCAGAGGATAGGATTAAAGAGAGTGAAGAAAAACTCAGAAACTTTATTGAATCTACTACACTTGGGATTTGGTGTTTTCAACCTGATAAACCTGTTAATATTAATATTCCTGAAGATCAAATGTTAACGGAGTTTTTTAATAGTATTTGTATAGAGTGTAATGATACTTATGCAAATATGATGGGCGTTTCAAAAGAAGAAATTCTTGGATTGAAACTGTCTGATGCTATGCCGGATACAGAAGAAAACAGAAATTATTTAAGAGCTTTTATTCAAAATGGATTCAAATTATCCAGTGGTATTTCAAAAGAGTTAACTAAAGATGGTAAGGAAAAATATTTCTCGAATTCAATGGTTGGAGTTATTAAAAACGGTAAACTGATAAATGCCTGGGGAACGCAAACTGATATTACTGAAAAAAAGAAAATTGAAGAGGAAATTCATAAATTAAATTTTGCAATTGAAAAAAGCAGTAACGAAGTATTTATATTTAACGATACAACATTTAAGTTTACTTATACTAATAAAATTGTATCAAAAAATCTGGGATACACAATTGAAGAACTCAGGGAATTAACCCCTATTGATATTACAAGATATACTATTACAGAATTCAGAAAATTAATTAAGCCCTTACTCTCCGGTTCTGTAAAACAGTTACAATTCGAAACTTTTCATAAAAGAAAAAACCAGACATTATATCCAATCGAAGTAAATCTTACTTATGTTAAAAGCAGATCATATTTTATGGCCATAATTCAGGATATTACTGAAAGAAAAGAAAATCAACAGAAAATAAAAGAAAGCGAAGAAAAATACAAACTATTAACTGAGAATTCTACTGATGTAATTTGGATGATGGATTTAGATTTTAATTATCAATACCTTAGTCCAAGTTCAAAAAAAATAACTAATTACAGCCTTAAAGAAAGAAAAGGGATTTCAAATTCCAGTTTATTTACAGAAGAATCACTCTCAAATGCAAGAACTGTAATAGATGATTTATTAAAAATTTATAAAGATACACCTGATGAGGCGACTCCGTTTACTTTTGAATTAGAAGGTCGGCGTAAAGACACAGTACCATTTTTTGCAGAAGTAGCAGGACGTTTTATAATTGAAAACGGACAAATTGTTGGATTGCAGGGAGCAACAAGAGATATAACCAAACGAAAAAAACTGGAAAATGAATTAATTGCAGCTAAAGAAAAGGCTGAAAACGCAGATAAATTAAAATCAGAGTTTCTGGCAAATATGAGCCACGAAATACGAACTCCGATGAATAGTATTTTAGGATTTTCACAATTACTTAAAAAAGACAACCTTCCTGTAGAAAATAGAAATAATTTCATTGAAATTATAAATTCAAATGGCAATCAACTATTAACCATTATTAACGATATAATTGATATTTCAAAAATCGAAGCACGTCAGATAGAATTGTTTGAAACCAATGTTAATATGAATGCTTTACTTGATGAAATTTATGCAATGTATTTCAATGAAATTAAAATTAATAAGAAAAAAATTAAACTAAAGCTAATAAAACTTGTTAAGGATGAGTTTCTTATTACAACTGATGAAATAAGGCTTAGGCAGGTATTTTCAAATTTATTAAGTAACGCTGTAAAATTTACACAAAAAGGTGAAATAGAATTCGGAGTTGAATTTTATAAAAAGGACCAGCTTCTGTTTTTTGTTAAAGATACGGGAGCGGGTATTGCAAAAGATAAATTAGATATTATATTTGATCGTTTTAGACAGGCTGATAGTAGCTCTACCAGGCAGTTTGGTGGTACTGGTTTAGGACTTGCAATTTCTAAAGGTTTGATTAATTTATTAGGTGGCGATATTTGGGTAGAATCTGTTGAAAATGAAGGTTCACAATTTTATTTTACTATTCCATTGAAAATTACTGTAAATAAGGAAACTGTTGATTTGGTGCAGCACGATGAGAAGTTACTAGATTGGTCGGACAAAACTATATTAATTGTTGAAGATGACAAATACAGTTTTGTATTATTGGAATCAGTTTTTTCAGAAACAGAAATAAATATAATTTATGCTAATTGTGGCGAAGATGCATTAGAAGCTTTTAAAAACACTCCAAATATAGATTTAATTTTAATGGATATTCAGTTGCCCGATAAAGACGGGTTACTGGTTACAAAGGAAATCAGAAAAGTCAATAAAAAGATCCCGATTATTGCTCAAACAGCTTATGCCATGTTAGAAGATAAGAATAATTGTATAAAAGCAGGTTGTAACGATTATATTTCGAAACCCATAATTATGGACAAATTATTAGAAAAGGTTAAGAGTTATTTGTAACTGCAAGGTATTAAAATAATATAGTAGTCTGTTCATCAGAATAAAATATACTTATTAATGCGAATCAAGGGTTGAGATTGTTCTGTAAATCAGTATTTACTTGATTAATTCAACCCACTTCGGGGTTGTTTGTGGACGTTTTATCATTTCTCCCGTGTTTCGCACGGGCTTATTCATATTATTGTTCTTCGGATAATGTTATCCCGAAGGAATTAAATATGTATAACCGCGGGTGTAACCCGTGGCTAATCAAACGACAATGACAAGAACCCTGATAAGGGTTCAACCTTTGATTAGCATTATTAAGTTATGAGTTTAGTTTAAAAGGCACTACCAGGATTGCTCATATGTT
>JAIORB010000139.1 GCA_021108325.1 Bacteroidales bacterium
TCCATGTCAATGACAAAAAATAAAGGCTGTTGAAATTTACTTTTTCAACAGCCCCTTTTTCTTAATGGTATTTTTATTTCACTTACTGAAAGTTCATATATTATTCCATTACTTTCTTATTTCTTATCGTGCTGATATATCTCAGCTATAATATGTTTGTATTTTTCATGAACAAAATTCCTTTTTAGTTTTTGGGTAGGCGATAATTCTCCGGATTCAGGACTCCATTCTTCACAAACAAGTCTGAATCTTTTAATTTTTTCATGTTCGCCAAGTGTTGCATTATATTTAGTTACTTCTTTCTGATATCGGGCTATAACTTCAGGCGTAGTAACTAAATGTTTATTATCACGATATTGAACTTTATGAATAGAACACCAGTCATGTAAAAATTTAAAATTTGGCGATAATAAAGCACTAGCAAATTTTTCATTTTCTCCAATAACCATTAACTGCTCAATAAAGAATGATTCTTTGAGCTTGTTCTCAATAACCTGAGGGGCAATATATTTACCACTTGAAGATTTAAACATTTCTTTTTTGCGGTCAGTGATTTTTAGAAAGCCTTCTTTGTCCAGATGCCCAATATCTCCGGTATGAAACCAGCCGTCTTCATCAATAGCTTCTTTGGTAAGTTCCGGAGCTTTATAATATCCCAACATTAAATTCGGACCTTTTGATAAAATCTCGCCGTCATCTGCAATTTTAACTTCAATATTTTCAAGTATTGGTCCAACCGTTCCAAATTTGCAAGCAGCTGGTACTTGAGTATTTACTGCAATTACCGGAGAAGTCTCTGTTAGACCGTAACCTTCTAATACTGTAAATCCTACAGCCCAGAATATTTTTGCTAATCGTACCTGTAGAGCAGCACCACCACAAACTATTAAAAGCTCTTCACCACCTAAAGCTTCTTGCCATTTACTAAAAATCAGTTTTCGTGCTATTTTAAGTTTAAAATTATAAAAATATCGATGCTTATTATTTATACGATATCTTAATCCAAGATTTACTGCCCAGAAAAAGATTTGTTTTTTTATGTAAGGAAGGTTACGACCTTTTCCGATTATTCCATCATATACTCTCTCTAAAAAACGCGGAACTGTACCAAACATATGTGGTTTTACATATTTAATATCTGTTGTAATTGTTCCAAGGTTTTCAGCATAGTATATGCTCATTCCTTTGTATTGCATTTTATAAGTCAGTATCCGTTCTAATACATGACATAAGGGTAAAAAACTTAATGCTCTATGTCCAACACCTAAACCGTGTGCTTTTGCTGCGCTAACAAAATTTGAAACCAGATTATTATGAGAAAGCATAACGCCTTTTGGATTTCCTGTTGTTCCTGAAGTGTAAATTAAAGTAACCATTTCATCTTTATCAATGTCGGCTTTAATTTTTAATACTTCGTCTTTATATTTTTCTTCGTTCTTTTTCCCTTCTTCAATAATGGTATTCCATGATTTTAATCCTTCAATATCGTCAAATGAATAAACTGATTTTATTGAATCAACATTTTTAATAACAGAACTTATTTTACTCCACAGTATTTTGCTTGATACTATTAATGCTTTTGCTTCAGAGTGTTTAAATATATACTCATATTCTTCTTCACTAATTGTTGGATATATTGGTACATGAATTACACCAATCTGTGCAAATCCCAGATCAACAAAATTCCACTCAGGACGGTTATTAGAAATTGTGGCAATTTTATCTCCTTTTTTAAACCCCAAAGCTAAAAGGCCATAACTAATCCAGTTAGCATAATTAATATAATCCTGTGAACTATACTTTACCCATTTGCCATTTTGTTTTCCGGCAAGGGCATCTTCCATTTGATATAATTCCTTGTATCTGTCTAGTAAATCAAAAGTTCTTGTTATATTCATAATCATATATATTGATTAGTATCTGCCAAATATACGAATTTATTTTTTTCAAAAAAGCGATTTTGTATTTTGATGTAAGTGTCTCATGTTCTGACACGTATAACAAAATGACAGCATGATATTGTCATTCAAACTAACGGTAATAAATTAGACGGTCGAAAAAATATAAACTGATTGTAATGAAATTTTTTTAAGTTTTATCGAAGCTTACAGAAGTTTGATTATTAATTATAATGTAGGTTGGATATGGTTAGGAATTATACCGTTTATTTTATCAGTTCTTTAACTTTCTCAATCGCCGATTCTAATCCTTTTGGATTTTTACCTCCCGCTGTAGCATAAAATGCTTGTCCTCCGCCACCACCTTGAATTTCTTTTGAAACTTCGCGAATTATTTGCGAAGCATTCCAACCCTTTTCTTTTACAAGTGATTCAGAAATCATAACAGATAAATTAGCTTTACCATCGATTTCTGTGCCAAGTACTAATACAAGTTTATCAATTTCATTTTTCAATTGAAATGAAAGATCCTTAATAGCAGCGGCTGAATTAATCCCGACTTTATAACCAATAAAATTAATACCATTAATATCCTGAACTCGCTCTTTTAGATGTTTCTTAATTGCTTGAGCTTGTTCGTTGGTCATTTCGTTAATTTGTTTGTTCAGTTTTGAAACCTCTTCGAACAATGATCTTACACTGTCAATAGTATTTTTGGGGTTCTTAAATAATGCCTTAATTTCGTTTAACTCTTGCATCTGACTAAATACATATTCAACCACTTTTTCACCGGTAATAGCTTCGATTCTTCGAATTCCTGCTGCAATTGAACTTTCACTCATGATTTTAAAAAACCCGATTTGTCCGGTATTCGACACATGTGTACCACCACATAATTCAACGGAATCATCGAATTTAATTACACGAACAGTATCTCCATATTTTTCCCCAAATAAAGCAATTGCTCCCATATCAGAGGCGACTTTCATAGGAATATTACTATGTTCTTCTAAAGAAATATTTTTTCTGATTTTTTCATTAACTAAAATCTCGATATTCCTGATTTCTTCGTCGTTTAGTTTTTGAAAATGGCTAAAATCAAAACGTAAATGATTAGAATTAACTTCTGAACCTTTTTGTTCTACATGATCTCCTAATACTTTTCGTAATGCATAATGTAAAAGGTGTGTTGCGGTATGATTGTTAGTTGTTGACATTCTTTGACTTGAATTCACAACAGCCTTAAAATCTCCACTAATATCTTTCGGTAATTTCTCTGTTATATGTATACTTAAATTATTTTCTTTAATTGTATTCAATATACTTATTTTTTCACCATTAGCTTCAATGTATCCTTTATCGCCAACTTGTCCTCCACTTTCTGCATAAAATGGTGATATATTAAATATCAGTTGATAAAACTCCTTTTTCTTTTGTTTTACTTTTCTATATCGTGTGATTTTTACTTCTGTTTCCAGGTAATCATATCCAACAAATTCTTCAACATCATCTTTTAATAACTCAATCCAATCCTCAGTGTCAATGCTTGCAGCACTTCTCGATCTATTTTTTTGATTTTCCATTTCGTCTTCGAATTCTTTTTTATTTACAGCAAGATTGTGTTCTCGTGCAATAAGTTCAGTTAAGTCGAAAGGGAAACCGTAAGTATCGTAAAGTTCAAAAGCAATTTTTCCGGGTATTACATTATATTCTTTATCCTCAGTGTTTTTAATTATTTTATCAAGTAAACGAATTCCTGTGTCAAGTGTTTTTAAAAATGATGTTTCTTCCTCAAAAATTACTTTTTCAATTAGCTCTTTTTGATTATTCAACTCAGGATAAGCATCACCCAGAATTTCAATTAATATAGGTAGTAGTTTATATAAAAATGGCTCGTTAAATTCTAGAAATGTATATCCATAACGTACAGCACGACGCAAAATCCTGCGAATTACATATCCTGCTTTAACATTTGAAGGTAACTGTCCGTCAGCGATTGAAAAGCTAATTGCTCTTAAATGATCCGAAATAACTCGCATAGCAATATCTGCCTGCTCATCTTTGCCATACTTTTTGTTTGAGATTTTTGCAATTGACTGGATTATAGGCTGGAAAACATCGGTATCGTAATTTGATTTTTTATCTTGTAAAATCATACATAATCGTTCAAATCCCATACCAGTATCAACGTGTTTATTTGGAAGTAACTCTAATGTATCATCTGATTTTCTATTGTACTGAATAAATACAAGGTTCCAAATTTCAATTACAAGTGGGTGGTCTTTATTTACTAATTTATGACCCGGAGTTTCTTTCCTTTCTTCATCATTTCTTATGTCTATATGGATTTCAGAACAAGGGCCACAAGGGCCAGTATCGCCCATTTCCCAGAAATTATCTTTCTTTGATCCGTCTAATATTCTTTCTTCCGGCAGATAATTTTTCCAATATTCTTTTGTTTCAATATCCAAATCTAGTTTATCTTCTTTGCTTCCTTCAAAAACTGTTGCATATAGTCTTTCAGGATCAATTTTCATTTCTTTAATCAGAAATTCGTAAGCCCATTCTACTGCTTCTTTTTTGAAGTAGTCACCAAATGACCAATTCCCAAGCATTTCAAACATCGTATGGTGATATGTATCATGACCTACTTCTTCCAGATCATTGTGTTTGCCTGAAACTCTTAAACATTTTTGAGAATCGGTAATACGGTTATTTTTAACTGAATTATTTCCAAGAAAAATATCCTTAAACTGATTCATCCCTGCATTAGTAAACATGAGGGTTGGATCATTTTTTATAACCATTGGAGCAGATGGAACAATAGTGTGATTTTTGCTTTCAAAAAAACTTAAAAATTTACTTCTGATTTCTTTTGAATTCATAAAAACCTATTTTAAAAACAGTTAAAACTTATTAATTAAAATATAATATAAGATAATTTATATTTTATCAGGGTTGTAAAATTAATTTATTTAAGTTAGATTTGTCGCAAACCTTGTGTTTTTTTATCATTAATGTGTTAAGACTGTATTAAAATATGCTTAAGATCAAATATCAATTTGATTCAAAAACTCTTACTTTTAAAAAGGTTAAACTTGTTTGGAAAGAGAAAATCCAAAGGATGTTAGCTTTTATACTAGTTACGGGTTTTTCAGCTGTATTCGTAAACCTTGGTTATACTTCATTTTATAAAACACCCAAAGTTTTAATGTTTGAAGAGGACAGAGAGATTCTTTTATCAAAATATGACATACTGAACGATCAATTGGAAGATATCGGTTTTATAATTAGTGACATACAGCAACGTGACGATTATTTTTACAGATCAATATTTGAATTAAAACCTATTCCTCCATCCGTTAGAGAAGCAGGTTTTGGTGGTACAAATCGTTATTTAGACCTTGAGGGATATGAAAATTCTGATGTATTAATTGAAACTTTTAAAAAGGTTGATGTTATCACGAAAAAAATATATGTACAGTCCAAATCTTTTGATACTGTAATAGAGTTAGCCAAGAATAAAGAAAAAATGATTGCATCTATTCCTGCCATACAACCTGTTGCATTAAAGGATTTTACCAGGATTAGTGATTATTTTGGTTCGCGCCAGGATCCTTTTAACGGAAAACTTACAATGCACCATGGTATGGATTTTACAGGCCCTGAAGGTTCTGATATTTTTGCAACCGGCGATGGAGTTGTAGTCGAATCAGGATACTCTTTTTATGGTTATGGTAATCGTATTGTAATAGATCATGGATACGGCTATAAAACAGTTTACGCGCATCTTCAGAAAATATTTGTAGACGATGGACAAAAAGTAAAGCGTGGCGAAGTTATTGGAACTCTTGGGAATACAGGCCGCTCAACAGGGGCTCATTTACATTATGAGGTTAAATTAAATAATATAACAGTTGATCCTATTAACTATTATTTTAACGATATAAGTGCCGAAGAGTATGACTTAATGGTTGCCGCTTGTTCAAAAAGACGCAATCCAATGGATTAGTTTTAAAATATTTCCTTATATTTGCCCCGTAAATAACTGTATTTATGGCGAAAGTAAAATATAAGTTTAATCACAACTCACTTAAGTATGATAAAATTGTCTTCACCTCGAAGCAAAAGTTTTATCGTTTTTTAACTTATTTTACCGCTACATTAGTTATTGCTGTTATCTATAATGTATTCTTCATAATATTTTTCGATACACCTAAGGAAAAGGGTTTAATAAGGGAAAATCAACAGCTGGCTACACAATACGAGGTTTTAAATAATCGTTTCGATTTAGTTGATAAAACCCTTGAAGATTTACAAAAACGTGATGATAATATTTATCGTGTAATTTTTGAATCTGAACCAATTCCTGCGTCAGTTCGTTCTGCAGGCTTTGGTGGAACAAACAGGTATGTTGATTTGCAGGGATTTAAAAATTCAGATTTAGTTACTGAAACTGCAAAAAGGCTTGATAAGATAACCAAACAATTATATGTTCAGTCAAAATCTTATGATGAGGTAATTGAAATGGCGGAAAATAAGGAAGAGATGGTTGCCAGTGTTCCTGCTATTATGCCAATTTCAAACAAAGATTTAAGACGTACAGCTTCGGGATGGGGATGGAGAATTCATCCAATTTATAAAATACGTAAATTCCATTATGGTATGGATTTTACCGCGCCAACAGGAACTGAAATATATGCAACAGGTGATGGAGTAGTTGAATTAGTTGAGAGTTCGTTACGTGGTTATGGCAAGAAAATAGTAATTAATCATGGATTTGGGCATAAATCATTATATGCTCATCTTAATGGATTTAATGTTAGTAAAGGACAAAAGGTTAAACGTGGTGAAGTTATTGGTTATGTGGGTTCTACAGGAACATCAACTGCACCGCATTTACACTATGAAGTTTTAAAAAATAATAAAAAAGTAAACCCTGTTCATTATTACTTCAATGATTTAACTCCGGAAGAATTTGATAAAATGATCTTTATTTCTTCGAATAGCGGTCAATCGTTTGATTAAAATTTTTTACATGAAATTCATATATAAAATTATTATTACTCCCCTGTTGTCGGGGATTTTTTTTTGTTCAGCTGCTCAAATACAG
The DNA here is from genome assembly GCA_021108325.1 of Bacteroidales bacterium. Lineage (GTDB taxonomy): Bacteria > Bacteroidota > Bacteroidia > Bacteroidales > UBA12077 > UBA12077. Next base: position 7,012 of record JAIORB010000139.1, read on the forward strand.
ACCGATAGTGTTGAAGCTTTTCAGGATTCATCATTTGTTGCAGATACTTTAACGTATCCGATAATTCAGACATTTCTCGGAAACTGGCAACGTAACTTCTACGGGAAAAATGCCCCTGATAAATTAGATTTGGTGTGGAAACATTACCTCGGGAAAGGTGAAACAGTAATCTCTCGCAAAGTTGGCTCAAAAATATGGGCAGGTGCTGGTTGGACAGGACAGCCTTTATTGGTAAAAGAAAAAGGGAATCTTTATCTGATTCAGGGTGCTTATGATCATTATTTGAAGAAAATTAATGCTGAAACGGGAGAATTAATCTGGCAATATGAATTCGATGATGTTATTAAAGGTACAGGAACAATTTGGGTAAATAATAATCCGGATAAACCGGAAAACAGTTTAGTTATTTTACAAGGGAGCAGGTTGGGTGTTGGAAATTATCTTGATTCAAAACATATTCCGAGTTATCGAGCTATATCTTATTTTACAGGTAAAGAGTTATGGCGAATGGATCAAAAATGGACACACAGCTATTCTCGTGATGTTGACGGTTCAGCATTGATTTTAAATGATACGGCTTATTTAGGACTGGAAAATTCTTTTTTCACGGTTTTTGATCCTGATCACAGGAATGGAAGAATGCTTAATGGAATGTTTCAACCTAAAATTATTCAGGAACGAAAATTATATACCATGGACGATGTTTATAATCATCGAAATAATATCGTTACTGAATCATCACCTTCATTGTTAGGAAATCATATTTATGTTGCTTCAGGATCAGGACACATTTTCGGATATAATTTAAATTCAAGAGAATTAGATTGGAATTTTTATATTGGATCAGATATAGATGGCTCAGCTATTGTTACTTCTGATAGCTGTATTCTGGTATCTGTGGAGAAACAATATATTAAAGGTAAGGGAGGTGCTTTTAAATTAAATCCTTCGAAAAATCCGGAAGATGCCGTTGTCTGGTATTTTCCGGTTGAAGATAAAGATTTTGTAGGTTGGGAAGGTGGTATTATCGGATCAATTGGAATAAATGATAATTATATAAACAGTAAGCAAACTCATTTGGCGGCTTTTGTTGGAATTGATGAATACCTGTACGTTGTTGATCATAAAAGTATTGATTCGACCAGAACTGTATTAGGCCCGGATAGCATAACCGTTTATAATACGCCTAAATTAGTTTTTAAGAAAAAAGTCGGACCTTCAATTTCAACCCCGATTTTTGTTGACAATAAATTGATTGTAGCAGGATATTGGGGAATTTATCTCTTTAAATATGATTATCAGAATCAATTTGAGTTACTTGATAAACGTGAAGGTTCGTTTGAATCTACTCCGATTGTTTGGAATAATAAAATATACATCGCATCTCGTGATGGTTATTTATATTGTTTTGGATTAAAGAATTAACTTTGATTGTTTCAATTTATTTTTTACTTTTATTGGTTCAATAGTCCGTAATAAAAATAAGATATGCCTTATAAAGAAAAAAGAGTTGAGAAATTATATTATAGTATAGGTGAAGTTGCTGAAATGTTTAATGTAAATCCTTCATTAATACGTTATTGGGAAAAAGAGTTTGATATTATTAAACCTAAAAAGAATAAAAAAGGCAATAGATTTTTTACTATAGAGGATATTGAGCATTTTCATATTATTTATTATTTAGTAAAGGAACTTGGATTAACACTAACAGGAGCTAAAAAGAAACTAAAAGAGAACAAAGACGGAACAATGAATAATTTTGAAGTCATAAAATCCTTAAAAGAAATTAAGTCACTTTTATTAGAAATACGTGAGGATATTTAATTTCACGTTTTTTATCTTTTAAATCCAAAATTTTAAAATAATGAAACTAAAAGAAATTGTTTCTTTTATAGAATCGGTTATACCATTGGCATATCAGGAAGATTATGATAATGCAGGATTAATAGTTGGCAATCATGACATGGAATTGTCAGGAGTATTAATTACTGTAGATGTTACTGAGGAAGTTGTAGATGAAGCCGTAAAGAAAAATGCTAATTTAATTTTGGCTCATCATCCAATTGTTTTATCAGGACTTAACAAGTTTACAGGCAAAAACTATGTTGAGCGTGTATTAATTAAAGCTATTAAAAACGACATTGCTATTTATGCATCACATACTAATTTAGATAGCATATGGGGCGGAGTAAGCAGTAAAATTGCTGAAAAATTAAAATTGAAAAATCAAAAGATTTTAGCCCCGGTATCAAATCATCTTATAAAGTTAGTTTATTTTGTTCCCACAGAACAAGCTGATGAAACCCGCAAAGCTGTATTTGAGGCCGGAGCAGGGCATATAGGGGATTACGATATGTGTAGTTATAATACCGAAGGGAAAGGGTCGTTTAGAGCAGGAGTAGAAACCAATTCTTTTGTTGGAAACAAAGGCGAAGTTCATTTTGAACAAGAGGTGAGGGTAGAAACAATATTCCCAAAACATCTTAAAAATAAAATTGTTAGCGCATTAATAAATTCACATCCTTACGAGGAAGTTGCATATGATTTATATCCATTGGAAAACGATTTTAACAGAGTTGGATTTGGAGTTGTGGGAGAGTTAAATAATGAAGTTAATGAGATTGTGTTTTTAAATCAATTAAAAAAAATATTTTCTGCTAAATGTGTACGACACACAAAGTTGTTGAATAAACCTATAAAGAAAGTAGCAATTTGTGGGGGGAGTGGCAGCTTTTTATTAAAAAATGCGATTAGAGAAAATGCCGATGTTTTTGTGTCCGGAGATTTTAAATATCATCAGTTTTTTGATGCCGATGGTCAAATTCTAATTGCTGATATTGGGCATTTTGAAACGGAACAAATTACAAAAGAACTTTTTTATGAATTACTTATGAAAAAATTTCCTAAATTTGCACTTCATTTGACAGAAATAAATTCGAATCCGATAAATTATTTATAAAAAATGGCTAAAGTAAAGGAAAACACAGACTTAACTGTTGAGGAGAAATTAAAAGCTTTATTTGAACTACAACTGGTAGATTCAAAAATTGATAATATTAAACGTTTGCGTGGAGAGTTGCCTCTTGAAGTTCAGGATTTGGAAGATGAAATAGAAGGGTTACAAACTCGAGTTCAGAATTTTGAAGATGAAGTGGTTAAGCTTGAAGAATATATTACAAATAAAAAGAATGAAATTAAAGACGCACAAGCTTCAATTAAAAAATATACTGAACAACAAAACAATGTTCGTAATAATCGCGAATTTGATTCTTTATCTAAAGAAATCGAATTTCAAACTCTTGAGATTGAACTTTATGAAAAGAGGATAAAAGAATACACTGTAAAAATTGAAGAAAAAAAGGTTGTAATTGAAGAATCTAAAGGTGTACTTGAAGATCGTACCGGTGATTTGGAAACAAAAAATTCAGAATTAAATTCTATCACATCTGAAACTCAAAAAGAAGAAGAAGGCTTAGAAAAAAAGTCATTAGCAATTCAGGAAGTTATTGAAGATCGTTTACGAAATGCATATAAGAAAATTAGGGGGAATGCACGTAATGGATTAGCAGTTGTTCCTGTACATCGTGATGCTTGCGGTGGCTGTTTTAATAAAATTCCACCACAACGACAGTTAGATGTTCGTTCACGCAAGAAAATTATTGTTTGCGAATATTGTGGTCGTATATTAGTTGACCCTGATATGGAAGAAGAATTTAAATAGATCGAAAAGATAAAAACAAAAAAAGAGGCTGATCCCAATAACTACCGGGATCAGCCTCTTTTTATTATTAATACCATTCAAGTAATATCCATTCGTTTTCTTCAGGCACTATAGAAGTGATATTCTCTACGGAATATGCCAGAAAGAATCCCATCGCACCATTACTAATATTACCTGTAGGATTAGCAGGAGGGCCATCGAGAGGTCCCATATTCCATATCGTTTCGGTCATTATCTGAGTAATATAATTATAATATTCCTCTGTAATAGCTTGCATTTCAAGAGTAATAGTATCTCCAATAGAAACATCTTCAACCAATTGTACCATTACGTCATACATGTAATTTCCATTAACAAAAATATCATCAGAGAAATAAACTTCGTGAAGTGTGTCTGATTCCAATACTCCGTTTTTATAAACGTTCCATAAGTAAAAGTCGCCGGGTGTTTCTGGTTCCAGTGCATTTAAAAGGATATATAGCATGGTGTCATTCGTTTCGTAATATTCGCTCCAATCGTAGTATCCAAAATTTATTGAATCAATAGGGGCGCAATAATTTAAATAGCAACTTGAAGTGTAGGTTTTTCCTTCAGAATCTATTGTTAAAGTGTAGGTTTTACCTATTTCACCTATAATGGTATCTGTTTCATATAAGCCATCCGATATTTCAGTTAGATTAAAAGTGTTTTCTCCATCAGAAATTGTAACAGTAGCTCCGGTTACTCTGTTGGCAAGTCTGTTAGAGAAATAGTCGGCGCTTTTCGTCAATGACACCTGATGTGCTTTAAGTTCGTTACTTATTGACCCTTGAACAACTAATCTTATATAAGAACTATCAAGCTCAACATCATAGCTTTCCGTACAAGCGGTAGTGAAAATTATTAATGCAATTGCTATATATATTAAATTTTTCATATTCATCCTCAATTAAAAATAGAAATTCCAGGTTAAAGATGGAATAATTGGAAATACATAAACCTTTTCTGCTTTTGTTACAGTTGGATCATCTTCATCCGGTCCAAAATATATCATCCAGGCATTGTGCCTGTTGTAGATATTGTATATTGATACATTTAACTCGCTTCTTAAACGTTTGTTTGGTTTTTCTTTACTTTTTAATGTGATAGATAAATCCATTCGGTGATAGTCTGGCATTCTGTAACTATTTCTATCACTATAAATAGGTATAATCATGTTTCCTTGCTCATACCTTCCTGTAGGGAAGGTAACAGGCGAACCTGTTGCATATACCCATGTTGCAGCAATATTCCAACGTTTTGTCAAATCGTACATTCCAACAATTGCAATGTTATGAGGCCTGTCATATGATGATGAATATACTTTCCCGGAGTTTATTTCAGGAATTTTTCTTTCAGCTTTTGATAATGTATAGCTAATCCATCCGGTAAATTTACCTTGTTGCTTACGAATAAAGAACTCTGCTCCATACGACCATGCGTCACCTACTCTAAATTCACCTTCCAATTCAGGATTGAGCATTAAATCAGCATGATCTCTAAAGTCTATCTGGTTATCCATATCTTTATAATAAATCTCGATGGATGTTTCATAAGCATCATTAAGGAAATTCCTGAAATATCCAATTGCAGCTTGATTTGCTAATTGAGGATCAATATTAGGACTTGATGGAAGCCATACATCTAGTGGCGAGCCAGCTGTACTATTCGAAGCCAAATGCACGTATTGCTTGGTTCTGGAATAACTTGCTTTAACGGATGACCTTTGGTTTATTGTATAATTTAAACTTAATCGGGGTTCCAGTCCATAAAATGTATTAAAAATATCCCAGCTTTTATAAGTTGTAGAATCAATTTTTTGATAAGAATCATCGAAATTGTATACAGTAGCTTCACCCATGTTTTGAAAAACAGATCCTCTTAATCCATAATTTAGAGTAAGTTTATTTGTTAATTTATGCTCGTTACTTAAATAAATAGCATATTCAAGAGCATTAGATTCGGGCATTTCCAAAGAATTATACATTGCTGTAGAATCTCCTGTGCCTCTTGCAAAACCAGGATTAAAATGATGATGAATTGCTTCCAGACCAAATTTAATTGTATTATTAGGATTAGGGTAATAATTAAAATCCGCTTTTAGTTTATAATCTTCAAGGTTTGAAGTCCACTTAAATCCGGAGGCATCTGTACCGCTCTCCATTATATAATCATACTTACTATATATAAATGAGAAATTAGAAAAGAGTTTTTCAGTAAATAAATGATTCCAACGGGTTGTTAATGTGTAGTTACCCCAATCAAAGCCAAACATATCTCCAAACTTAAAAACATCACGTCCAAAATAGCCTGAAACATAAATTCTATCTTTATCGCTTATTTTATAGTTTGTTTTAAGGTTTAAGTCATAGAAATATAGTTTGTTAGACTTAACTGCATCATCACTGGATAATAATAGCATCAGGTCTACGTAAGTTCTCCTTCCGGCAACCAATACCGACCATTTATCTTCAATAATTGGTCCTTCTAAAGTAAGTCTGGATGATATGGTTCCAATTCCTCCTGTAGCCTGAAGTTTTTTCTGGTTACCTTCTTTCATTCTTATATCGAGAAGCGAAGACAATCGTCCTCCATACTGAGCAGGAATATCTCCTTTATACAACTTAACATCCTTAATGGCATCATTATTAAAAACTGAGAAAAATCCCATTAAATGGGATGCATTATATACTGTAGCTTCGTCAAAAAGAATAAGGTTTTGATCAGGGCTGCCACCACGCACATTAAATCCGGAAAATCCTTCTCCTGTAGCTTGTATCCCGGGTAATAATTGTATCGCTTTTATTACATCAATCTCTCCAAACAGCGCAGGAATTTTTTTAATATCTTTTGCCTGCAATTTCATGGTGCTCATTTCAGTTTTAACAACATTCTCATTTTTTCGTTCTGCTGTTATAACAACTTCATCAATTGTTTTAGATGTTTCGATTAATGTAATGTTAAAGCTATGATTTTGATTAAGCTTAATTTTTTTTGTTTGGATTTTATATCCTATATAAGAATAATCTACCTTATAATCTCCGGCAATTAAAGTGATAGAATAAAATCCGTAAACATTTGTAACTGTACCGGTTTTTAGACTTTGAATGTAAATTGTAGCACCAATTAATTCTTCTCCGGCTTCATCTTTCACATAACCACTAATAGTGTGTTTTTCTTGAGAAAATGAAAATAGAGTTATAAAAATAAGTGTTAATAGAATTGATAATCGTTTCATTTGTTGGTAATCGTCTTTTAAGTAAAATTAAAATTGCTATTTCGATTACAAGAATAATGCCACTAACAAAAATTATTAGTTAATTAAATTTAATTAACAACCAGAGAGTTAGGGTAAGTTCAAATTTATTTTTTCTTTTTTAATACTGATTTATTTAAAATATTTTGAACAATAGCATATAAAAAAATAAATATAGCAAGAAAATCGGCTAATCGCCCAATATAATCACCATATTTTACATAAAATGTTAATTCTGTATTAGCTTTAATGGTATCTTTTATTGCATCGCGAACCCACCATTGTGTTCTACTCAAAATTTCTCCTTTTTGGTTTATAAATGCCGAAATCCCTGTATTTGCTGACCTTGCAATACTCCTTCTGGTTTCAATTGCTCTAAGTTGTGAATAATTCAGATGTTGTTTATACCCGGCGGTATTGCCCCACCAACCATCATTCGTAATAACAAATATAAAGTCAGCGCCATTTTTTATGTAATCTGTAACAAATTCTCCATAAATTGATTCATAGCAAATAACAGGTGCAATACTGATATCATCAACAGAATGTTTAAATGTTCCCCTATAATTTTGAGTTCCGCGACTGCCTGTTGTCCCTCCTAAATCAAGAATAACATTTCCCAATAATTTAAATAATTTAGGATAAGGCATTTTTTCAACGCCGACCACTAATTTTGATTTATGGTAAATAGGAATATGATTGTTTGTATCAATCTGTATTGCAGAATTATAAGCATCATAATAGAAATTTTCTCTTTCCCAGTATCTTGCTGTTGATGTTAATTCTTCTTCGGGCATAAAACGTTTATAACAATCTATTCCGGTTACAAAATTTACTCTTGGTCTGTTATTTACAAAATTCTTTATTACTTGAATTGAATAATTGTTTTTCAGGTTGTTTATCCAAATCGAATTATCAAGTGCTGTTTCAGGGGCAACAACATAATCAATTGATTCATCTGTAATGCTATCAGCTAAATCCATAATAATATTTAATTGCTGAAAATGCGATAAACTACTAAATTTGTCGTTATATGGATCAATGTTTGGTTGTAGAACTGCAATATTATAATCTTTGCCTTTTTCTTCGTAATTCTTATAAATCATTAGAGATATGAATATAGGAATCAATATAATTGAAATAAATAATGCAATTCGTGGAATTAATGGCTTAAAATCTTTCGAATTAATATATGATTTGAGAAGATTAAAACACATAATATTTAATACTACAATCCAAAATGTTCCTCCCAGTGTTCCCGTAAATTCGTACCATTGTATTAGTTGTATATCTTTAGCCAAAGCATTTCCTAAATTTAACCATGGCCACGAAATTTCTGCATTTAAATAGAAATGTTCAAATCCTATCCAGTAAACCAATAATGCAAATTGTCCTATTTTAGGACCTAATTTTCGTTTAGTAAAATGAAACATCCAAAAGATGGTTGTCATTAAAATAGTATTTACAATTACTGCGGCAACCACACCTATAAATGCTGCATTATGGACCCAATATGTCGTCAAAATATTCCAAATTGCAAAGGTAAGTGCAGAATATCCTATAAGAATAATAGATTTATTATTTTCGCCGGTTTTATAAATATAATCTTCGACAAATAACAATGGAACCAGGGCAACCAAAATAATTAATCCTGAAAATTGCTGATACCATGGAAGTGTTAGCAAAATGCTACTTAAAATTACTAAAATAAAACGTGATGATTTTTTCATTAGTTCAAAAATTGTGATTTGCCCTGAAATTGTGTCACATGAATTTTAATTATGTTCGTGAGTGTCTCAATATTTATCACAGACATAGTCTGTTTCATTTTTGTTTACGCTTATTAACCAGGTATACACCGGTAAGAATTAAACCAATCCATAAAAACTGAATAATTGTAATTTTTTCACCATCAAAAATTCCCCACGCTATAGCAAATATTGGAATTATATAAGTTACAGATGCTCCGAAGAGTGCTGATGTATATTGAATTAAGGTATTAAAAATTACTAAAGCCATAACAGTTCCAATAACTGCAAGGATAGCTATGTATCCAAGGTTTAGCATGTAGTCGTTTGTTGATAATGCAAATGAAAAATCAGTAAAGAGTAGATATATTCCGGCAAAAGGACCAACAAACATAAAAGCCATTGAGGTTAGTTCTAATCCATTTAATCCTTTGATTTTATATTTTACCTGATTTACATTTATTCCATAGCAAATTGTTGCTAATACCACATAAAGACTATAATAATTTACATTACCTAAAATATTACTATCACTTGAAGTATGTATAATCAAGCCTAAGGCTCCAATTAATCCTAAGAAAATACCAACAGCATTAATAAGTTTAGCGGTACTTTTATAAAAAATCAATCCAATTATTAAAGTAAATAAAGGAGTAATTGAGTTTAGTATCCCTGCTAAAGCACTATCAATATTTGTCTGGGCTTTTGTAAACAGGAATGCAGGTATTGTTGATCCAATAAACCCAACAATTAGTAATGAATATATATTCTCTTTACTTACTTTTTTTAAATTTTTTATTCCAAAGGGTAAGAATGCCAAAAAAGAAATAAAAATTCTTAAAGCGGCTACCTGATCATGACTATAAGAGCGAAGTCCTTTTTTCATTAGTATAAAACTACTACCCCATATTAATGAAAGAAAAACCAGAGTTATCAATTGCCAGGCTTTATTGTTTAAATTTATTTTGTACATATTTTGAAATTAAAGGCATAAAGATAAGATATAAATTAACAATTTATTTGATGACATGTTTCATCTTTTTGTAAACAGATCATTGATTTAAATAGTGTTTGCAAGAACACTGAAAATATCGCCAAAAGAAACATTTCTAATTTTGTAGAGTTTTATTGCTGGCACTATATAGGAATCTTTATCAAAAAAGCTAATTTTGCATTTGTTTTTATGAGGCTAAACGTATGAATGATTATAAATTATATATAGCAGGAAAATTTATTAAAACAGATCAAAAATTAGTTATTACTAATCCATTTGATAATTCGGTGGTTGGGGAAACTTATTTAGCAGGAAAAGAGGAGCTGGAAAAAGCCATTAATAAAGCATTAAAAGTTAAAAGTATAATGCGTGATTTGCCTTCTTATCAGAAATATAAAATATTAAATGATATTGCAGGCAGAATTTCTGAAAAGAAAAAAGAACTTGCTTTAACGCTGTCTAAGGAAGCAGGTAAACCATTAAAATATGCACTAGGTGAAATCGATAGAGCAATACAGGTTTTTACTATTGCTGCCGAAGAGTCGAAACGATTGCCTAAAGAATATTTTTCCATAGATTGGACACCTGCAGGGGAAGGAAAGGAAGGCTTAGTTAAATATTTCCCGATTGGATTAATTGCAGGAATTGCACCTTTCAATTTTCCATTGAATCTGGCAGTACATAAAATTGCCCCGGCTATTGCCGCAGGCAACCCAATTATAATAAAACCGGCACGTTCAACACCTTTATCTGTATTAGAACTGGCTAAAATAATTGATAATACTGATTTGCCAAAAGGAGCTTTTTCAGTTCTTCCTATGGATCGGGAAGCGGGGAATCAATTAGTTACTGATGATAGAATTCAGATGCTTTCATTTACAGGATCACCTGCTGTTGGTTGGAAAATGAAAGCAAATGCAGGTAAAAAGAAAATTGCGCTGGAGTTAGGTGGTAATGCGGGTGTAATTGTTTCAAATCAAGCTGATATTGATCTGGCTGTTAAAAAGTGTTTAGTTGGAGGTTTTGCATATTCAGGACAAGTTTGTATTCATGTACAAAGAATATATGTTCAGGAAAGTATTTTCGAAAAGTTTGTGGATAAATTCATAGAAGGAACAAAAAAACTAAAATTTGGTGCACCTGATAATCCTGCAACTGATATATCTGTTATGATTGATGAAGAGAATGCTTTGCGTGTTGAGGAATGGGTAAATGAAGCAGTTAAAGATGGAGCTAAAGTTTTGTTTGGTGGAAAAAGAGATGAGACATACTTTGAACCAACCATTATTACAAATACAAAAAACGAAATGAAAGTTTGCTCACTGGAAGTATTTGGACCTGTTGTTACAATCGAAAAATACACTCGTTTTAGTGATGCTGTTAAAAATGTTAATGATTCAGAATATGGATTACAAGCTGGTGTTTTTACCAATGGAATTGATGAAATGAATCAGGCATATAATGAACTGGAAGTTGGAGGAGTAATTGTTAATGATGTACCTACTTTTAGGGTGGATCATATGCCTTATGGCGGAATAAAAAATTCAGGTTTTGGCAGAGAAGGTGTAAAATATTCCATATTTGAAATGTTGGAACCTAAATTGCTAGTGAAAAATACAGGTTACTAGAAGGAATACTTAAAATGAGCTAAAATACTTAGAGTGCCTAAATAATATGGTTCACATAAAAAACAGGAATGAATTTGGACACATTAATTACCTTGTATTAATTACATCAATTGTTACTGTTGGGGGTTTGCATATTTATTCAAATAAGATTAAATGATAATTAATCTGGAAATGAGGTTTTTTAATAAAAGAAGTTTTTATCTATATAGTGAAGTTAGTTGTAACTACAGAATTATTTTTTTGTGTATTTTAAGTATTTTAGGCATTTCAAACTTAAGGCATTTGTAAATTGTGGGAGTAGAATTTTTAATAAAAGGACTTATTGTTGGATTTTTAGCTTCGATACCATTAGGACCCGTTGGTGTTTTATGTATTCAAAGAACAATAAATAAGGGAAGGTATTCAGGTTTAATATCAGGGATGGGAGCAGCAACCGTTGACATGTTTTTTGCATTAGTTGCGGCCTTAGGATTAACATATATTATTAATTTTATTGAAGAAAAACAATTTTTTATTCAATTGATAGGCGGAGGTGTTTTAATATTTCTGGGAACCAAAATTTTCAATACAAATCCAATAAAGCAAATTCGAAAACACAGAAGGAAAAAAAATAAACTTATCGAAGATTATTTATCTGTGTTATTTCTCACGTTGTCAAATCCTTTAGCAGTATTTCTCTTTATAGCTGCATTTGCAGGTATTGGTATGGTTACCTCTAATGATAGTTCTTTAAAATCTTCTCTAATTATTTTAGGTGTATTTTTAGGTGCAACATTATGGTGGTTAACTCTTACTTTTCTTATTGATTTTTTTAGAAAACACTTTCGTCTAAAACAATTATGGTGGATAAATAAAATAGCTGGGGTATTAATTATCGTGTTTGGTGTTGCAGCTATGTTGTCCGTCTTTTTTAAATAAGGACTTTCATTTGTTGTTTCTGTTTATAATTTAGAAATTTGCATCTTAAAAATTATTTTATAATGGAAATAAAATCAGCAGAGTTTGTTTCAAGTTATGTGAGTTATAAAGATTGCCCAAAGACACAAGTGCCGGAACATGCATTTGTTGGCAGGTCAAATGTTGGAAAATCTTCATTGATTAATATGTTATTTGAAAAGAAAAAGCTTGCTAAAACTTCGCGAAGCCCTGGTAAAACACAATTAATAAATCAGTTCATAATAAATGATAGTTGGTATTTGGTTGACCTTCCCGGCTATGGATATGCCAAAGTAGCAAAATCAATGCGCAAAGATTTTAATAAGCTTATAAATGAGTATGCTTTAAACAGGGAAAACCTGATGTGTCTTTTTGTTTTGTTAGATTCAAGACATGAACCACAAAAAAACGATTTAGGTTTTATGCGTTGGCTAGGAGAAAAACAAATTCCTTTTGCAATGGTCTTTACTAAAGCAGACAAGCTTTCGAGTTCGGCTATCAGTAAAAATATTAAAAATTATAAAAAAGAAATGTTAAAAGAGTGGGAAGCCTTACCTGACATATTTGTGACATCTTCCGAACAAAAAAAAGGGAAGATAGAAATCCTTGATTATATTGGTAGGATAAATGATACGGTAAAATTTTAAATTCATTCGGCAAATTTACTCGCAAAGACAATGAAAAATAAAATGATATTTTTAACTTTGCGAATCCAAAAAGAATTATAAATATTGAAAATTAGAAACAATGAGTGTTCAGCCTCCAATTAAGCTTTTTTCAGGAACGAAATCTCGTTATATTGCAGAAAAAATTGCAAAGGAGTATGGTATTGAACTAGGTAGTACTGCATTTCTTGAATTTAGTGATGGTGAATTCCAAACTTCTTACGAAGAAACTGTTCGTGGATCTTATGTTTTTATTATTCAGTCTACATTTCCTCCAGCAGATAATTTAATGGAACTCTTGTTTATGATTGATGCAGCGAAACGAGCATCAGCATATAAAGTTGTGGCGGTAATGCCATATTTTGGCTTTGCACGTCAGGACAGGAAAGATAAACCACGAGTTTCAATTGGAGCCAAATTAGTTGCTAATTTGCTTACTGCTGCCGGAGTTGATCGCATAATGACATTGGATTTACATGCCGACCAGATTCAGGGATTTTTTGATGTGCCTGTTGACCATCTTTATGCATCGTCTATATTTGTACCGTATATTAAGAGCCTAAATATTGAGAATTTGGTTATTGCAGCTCCTGATATGGGTGGAACAAAAAGAGCAAATGCATACTCGAAATTTTTAGAAACACCAATGGTAATTTGTCATAAATCAAGAAAAAAAGCAAATGTTATCGGTGAGCTTACAGTAATTGGTGATGTTGAAGGTAAAAATGTGGTTATTCTTGATGATATGATTGATACAGCTGGTACTATTACCAAAGCAGCTAACATGATGATGGATAAAGGAGCTCTGAGTGTTAGGGTTATTGCTACACATGCAGTTTTATCCGGCCCTGCATACGAAAGGATTAATGATTCGAAAATAACAGAAGTTGTTGTTACAGATTCATTACCAATAAAACCAATATCTGATAAGATAAAAGTTCTTTCTATAGCAGATGTTTTTGCTGATGTAATTAATAAAGTATATAATTATCAGTCGATAAGTTCGAATTTTATAGTTTAATGTTATACATTTGCACACCAAAATATAAAGCACATTGTAAAAAAGTGTGATGGGGAATAAGAAGCTTTTGAAATTTTTAATATTATTCTGAGTAGCACGTAATTATAAAAGAAATGAAATCAGTTGAAGTAAAAGGTAATTTAAGAGAAACAGTAGGGAAAACAACTTCTAAAAGTTTAAGAAAACAAGATCAGATCCCTTGTGTACTGTATGGTAATGGAAAAAATGTCCATTTTCATACTCATAAGAATTCTTTCAAAGAAATAGTTTATACACCAAATGCGTACCTTGTAAATATTGATGTTGATGGTAAAACATACCAGGCAGTTTTACGAGATATTCAGTTTCATCCGGTAACTGATGAAATTATTCATGCAGACTTTTTCCAGGTTGATGAAAAAGTACCTGTTTGGATTAAAATGCCGGTTATATTAGAAGGATCTGCAATAGGTGTTTTAAATGGTGGCAGATTAGTTCAAAAGATGAGAAAGGTTAAAGTGAGCGGATTAGCAAGCGTTTTACCTGATGAAATAAAAGTTGATATTAGTGATTTGGCAATTGGACAATCTATTAAGGTTGCTGGCCTTAAAATTGATGGGCTTGAATTTCTAGAGCCTGAAAACGCTGTTTTAGTAATTGTTAAAACTGCACGTGCTGTAGTAGTTGAAGAAGAAGAAGGTGAAGAAGGAGAAGAAGGAGAAGAAGGAGAAGAAGGAGCTGAAGGAGAAGAAGGAGTTGAAGGTGCTAAGGGAGAAGCTGCTGCTTCAGGAAAAAGTGGTGATGCCGCTCCTGCAGAAAAAGCTGCTAAATAGTATTTAAAATAATTTAAACAGATAATTGGTTTGAAATGAGCATAAATTTTTTTAATAATAGCATTCCAACCGAAATTATTAAAATAAGTTTGTGCGAATTCCTGAATGTATTATAATTTTTTTGTAATGTTTAGAAACAAAAAATTCTAAACAGATGAAATACCTTATTGTCGGTTTAGGAAATATTGGAAGTGAGTATATAAATACTCGACATAATATTGGTTTTAAAATATTGGATGCATTAGCTAATGTATCCAATATTTCTTTTCAGGACCGACGTTATGCTTTTCGTGCTGAATATAAATACAAGGGAAGAACTTTTGTCCTTATTAAGCCAACCACATTTATGAATCTGAGTGGTAAAGCTGTAAACTACTGGTTACAAAAAGAAAAACTTCATACGGAAAAATTATTGGTTTTGGTTGATGATGTTGCCTTACCTTTTGGAGCTTTAAGATTACGCCCCAAAGGAGCCGATGCAGGCCATAATGGTTTAAAAGATATAAATCTTGCTTTGGGGCATCAAAACTATGCCCGATTACGATTTGGTATCGGAAATGATTATCCTAAAGGAGCACAGTCGCATTATGTTTTAAGCCCCTGGACTGATGAAAATAAAGAAAAACTTCCTGAGAAAATTGATTCGGCAATTGAAATAATTCAAAGTTTTGGAACTGTTGGTATTGCAAATACAATGAATGAATATAATAACAGGTAGAACTTTATTATTTTTTTCCTTCTTTTTAATTCCTAATTTTGATTTCAAATTTTATATTGCCATTTTATTATGGAACATGAAGAAAACTTGCGTATAGATAAATGGCTGTGGGCTGTTCGGATTTTTAAAACAAGAAGTCAGGCTTCAGAAGCTTGCAAAAAAGGGCGTATACTAATTGATGATATTCAGGTAAAACCTTCTCGTGTTTTAAAAATTGGAGAAGTAGTTTTTATTAAACGCCCTCCTGTTATATTTCAGTTCAAGGTTAAAGGTTTGCTTGGTAAAAGACAGTCTGCTAAAGTTGTAGCAGATTATGTCGAAGATATTACACCTGAAGAGGAAAAGCTAAAACTGGACATGAAAAGATTTACAGGATTTGAAATTTGGGATAGAGGTGTTGGTCGCCCGACAAAAAAAGAACGCAGGTTAATTGACGATTTAAAAAAGAAAATCTAATACGATGTTTTAAATTTGATATGATTTATTTTATAAACTGGATTGTTGGATATTTGGAATAATGGAAATTTTAATTCCATGCTTCCAATATTCTAGTATTCCAATTACTCGTTAAAACCTAATTAAAAGTATTTATATCAGTTTTAGAATTAAACCAAAGTTAATTGTTTATGATAATTGCAAAACAAAAAAAGCAAGAGAATATTGCTGAGTACATATTATATATGTGGCAAATAGAAGACCTAATTCGTGCTTATAATCTCAATATCGACGAGATAAATAAAAATATTGTTGATAGATTTGAACAACCTGATTCTGTTAAAAAGGAAATTGCAGATTGGTATGCCGGGCTAATTGATTTGATGAAAGAGGAAAATAAAACAGAATCTGGTCATTTGCAATTTATCCAAAATACAATAAATGATTTATATGAATTGCACCTGCAATTGATAAAATCACCCGATCAATTAGACTATATTGAAGTTTATAATAAAGCAAAAATAGGTATTACAGAATTGATGAATAAATCAAAGGGAACCGTTGAGAATGAAATTGAAGCATGTTTTAATGGTTTGTATGGTTTATTAATGCTTCGTTTACAGCAAAAAACTATTAATCCTGAAACTGCAAATGCAATGACTGCTGTAAGCCAGCTGATAGCACTTATTAGTAAAAAATTAAAATTGGTAGAGGAAGGGAAGATAGAATTGTAAATAAGAACACCCAATGCGGTCATTCCTGCGAAGGCAGGAATCCAATAAATATTTGCATTAGATTCCGCAACAAGTGCGGAATGACTTAATTTGTATTTTATAACTAAACTTTTTCGATATGAAAGACTTTAATGATTCAATATATCCTGAGATGGTGCAAAATCTTCCGGATGCAGATATTCCATTTAAAGGAGTACAAGGCAAATTATTTCAGAGTAAAGATCATCAGATAGTATTTTTTACAATAGAACCCATTGGTGTTGTTGCAGAACATTCGCATGGTGCTCAATGGGGAATCGTTTTTGAAGGAGAAATGGATCTTACTATCGATGGTGTTACTAAAACATACAAAAACGGGGATCGTTATTTCATTCCTTCAGGAGTTAAACATTCGGCTAATTTCAAGAAAAGAACACAATTAATGGATTTTTTCAAAGATAAAGATCGATATTCGACAAAATAGTTCAACGTATATTTCTTGTGCGTTGAAAATATCGATTAATAAGAATTAACAAGATTTCCGAAGTTTTTAAAACTTCGGAAATTTGTTTTTTAAATTAGCTTAATAATTATACTACATTATAACTCCCTAAAATCTACAAGTCACGGGGTGACTAAATGATATAAAGGTTGTTATGTATATCTTTTCTTGTCAAGTCACCCCGTGACTATCAGTCCATTAAGTGGTTTGTTGCGGATTTAAGGTAACTCCTCCAATATCCTTAAACCTGTAATAGGCTTTTCAAATATACTTGTACGTATATGCAACAAATTGATTGTTTTAACAATCTCATTTAGCCGTTAAAGTGAATATTTTACTTATATTTGGTATAATAACGAGTTATGCTTAATGCTAAAAAAATAAGAATTCGAAGAAAATACTTTTAATTTTTACGATTTTGTTATATGAAATTCCGAACCCTGCAAGATATATGAATGAAGTAGTTCTGAATAAAGGAAGGTAGATAGAATTATGATAAAACTGGATTTATTTCCCACACTTGAAATAGGATGGCTTAATGGATGGGTTTTATTATGTTTATTTTATCTGATATATGGTGTTTTTCTTATGACCTTTCCAAAGAATGTTCGAGCAAAGCTTTTTTATTACGATAGATTACGATGGAGTAAAAAGCAGAGAGTTTTTTACGCTATTGGAAAAGTATCGGTTCTTTTCTATTTAGTTTTAATATTTTTTAGCCCATTAAAAATCGGAGCTATTATTTTCATCCCTGGAATTATTTTATTTCTACTTGGACTGGTTGGATTCATTATTGCACTTTCTAATTTTAAAAACATGCCACCCAATCAGCCGACTACTAAAGGACTTTATAGAATTTCACGCCATCCTCAGATACATATGTTGTTTATTTCAGGTCTTGGGATTTGTATTGCTATTGGTTCTTGGCTTGTACTATGCATATTAATTATCTCCAAATTTTTCGGTTATTTTCGGATTATTGCTGAGGAAGAAGCCTGTATGAAACAATACGGTGATTTATATTGTTCCTACATGAAACGTGTACCACGATATTTCCATATTAAAACATATTTGAAAGAAAAAGGAAATGTTAATAAATATTAGGAAAGGAGCGTTTATGGGGATTTATTTATAGCGACTGAAACGAAATTAATTAACAACAGTACGATAAAATATTGAAAGGAGATATTATTGGAAGTATGATTAATAGCAAGAAGGAAGAAATCACGCACTAAGCATAACAAAGTATATAAGGCATTGGGCAATAAGTGGTTAAATTAAGGTTTGTGCAAGTAAAGAAAATTAATAGTAAATTGAAAATGAGGTGCTGTAAAGTGCCCAATGCCTCATACACAAAACGTTAGTCCTTATTGAAGTAATATGTTCAATATCTTATTTCTTTGCTTTTCCAGGTATATAAACTTCTATTAGCTTACTTTCAACAATAGGATTTAAAATTAAATGTTCTATTACTGCCGGAATTAAAATAGTTTCACCTTTCTCAACAGTAATCTTTTCCGATTCGTAATATTCTATTTCAAATTTACCTTCGAGACACATGTATATCACAAACGAATCAACTTGATTATAATTTTTCTCAATGGTATTATTGAAATCTAAAATATGAGTCTCAAAATATTTATTAGATAATATTTGGGAAGTTTGATTTTTTACTGATTTGTATTCAGTTTTATAATTATCATAAACCTTATAGTCAATTGCATCAAGGGCTTCGTCAGTATGTAATTCTCTATAATTTCCTTTATCATCTTTTCTGTTCCAGTCAAAAATACGATAAGTAATATCCGAGCTTTGTTGTATTTCGGCTAAAACAATTCCTGCACCTATGGCATGAACTCTCCCCGCCGGAATGTTATATACATTACCTGCTGTTACTTTTTCGTAGTTTAAAATCTTTGGTAATTCATTGTTTTTTAAATGATTCAAATATTGATTTTTATCCATTTCATGGTTAAAACCGGAAATTAATTCGGCATCTTTTTTGGCATTAACTATATACCACATTTCCGTTTTGCCATTTGAATTATGTCTTTGTTTTGCTAATTCATCATCCGGATGAACCTGAATAGACAGTACATCATTAGCATCAATAAATTTTATAAGTAAAGGGAAATTTATTCCAAATTGATCATAAACTTTATCGCCAACTAAATCACCCATATAGATCTCAATCAGGTCATCAAGCTCATTTTCTGCCAGAAATCCATTTTCAACAACAGAAACATTATTTTCAACCCCGGATAGTTCCCAGCTTTCACCAATATTTTTACCTGCGGGTATGTTCTTGTTTAATGATGACTTTAGATTTTGTCCACCCCAGATTTTTTCTTTTAATATCGGCTTAAATTTTAATGGATATAACTTTTTCATTTCAATTTTTTAAAATTTGTAATCTACAACTGCTTTTTCTTTTGTTATGTCTTTACATAAAATAATTGCTTTCTGATGTTCAGGATGCTTAATGTATGTGTCTAAATCCTCCCATGTTTTGTATTCAGATATAATAACAACATCGTAAGAATAGTCAGTTTTTCTCGAATTAATTCTAAATTCGTACGATTGAACAATCTCGATTTCTGATTTCAACGGCCTAAAAGCAACTTTCATTTTTTTAGCTTTTTCTAATCTGTCAACATTATTTTTTACATCAGTAAACTTAAACATGATAATATGTCGGATCATGTGTTACAATTTTTGTGTAAATTTATATTATCTTCATACCAAAATATTGCTTAAAGTTATTAAATTTTTATTGATATGTCTTTTATTATTGGTATTGCAGGTGGAACAGGATCGGGAAAAACGACGGTAGTAAAAAAAGTTATTGAAGGTTTACCAAAGGATGAAGTCGCGATTATTACACAAGATTCATATTACAAAGATAATAGCCATTTGCCATTGGAAGTACGCCAGGAAATGAATTTTGACCATCCCGGATCATTAGAATTCAAGCTATTGACTGAACACATTAAAATGCTTAAAGCGGGCAAAGAAATACAACAACCAATTTATTCGTATTTAACATGCACCAGATCTGAAGAAACCATTACTGTAAAACCTAGAAAGGTTGTTATCATTGAAGGAATTTTAATACTTCAAAATGCACAACTACGAAATCTAATGGATATAAAAGTATTTGTTGATGCTGATAATGATGACCGCTTAATACGAGTTATTAATCGTGATTTAGTTGAAAGGGGGCGATCTGTAAATAAAGTTTTAGAAAGATACGAAAAAACGGTTAAGCCAATGCACCTGCAATTTATTGAGCCAACTAAACGGTACGCCGATGTTATAATACCTCAAGGCGGAAATAATAAAGTAGGTATTGATATTTTAACTTCAATTATTGAAAAGAACCTTAAATTAGGCAAATAGCTTATGCTGGATAAAATCAATATAGAAAATATTTTATTTCTCGATATAGAAACTGTTCCACAGTATTCTGATTTTGACGAAGTTCCAAAAGAATTTAAACAATTTTGGGATAAAAAATCAACTTATTTCAGAGATGAAGAACAATCTGCTTCAGATGTTTACCAGAGAGCAGGTATATATTCAGAGTTTGGGAAAATAATTTGTATTTCGGTTGGCATTTCTGTTAAGAAAGGTACTAACAGAACATTCAGGCTAAAGTCTTTTTTTGGTGATGATGAGTACATATTGTTAAAGGAATTTTCAGAAATGCTTCAAAAATATCATACATCAAATTCTGATTTGCAGTTGTGTGCTCACAATGGTAAAGAGTTCGACTTCCCTTATATGGCTCGCAGAATGTTGATCAACGGAATAAAACTCCCCAAAATTTTAGATATTGCCGGTAAAAAGCCCTGGGAAGTAATGTTCTTAGATACAATGGATCTTTGGAAATTTGGTGATTATAAAAAATACACTTCTTTAAATTTATTAACTCATATTTTTAATATTCCAACGCCAAAAGATGATATTGATGGAAGTATGGTTGCTGAAGTTTACTGGAAAGATAAGGACTTGCAAAGAGTTGTAAAATATTGTGAAAAAGATGTATTAGCTGTGGTTCAGTTACTTTTAAAATACAAAGGTGAAGAATTAATAAAGCAGGAAAACGTTGAGTCTGCAACAATTAATACCAATTCTTCTTAAAAATGTCGTCCCGTTTAAATCGGGATGATATTTTGAATAATAAACAGTATAATAAACTATTGTAATATAAAATCCTCTACTTTTTGCAAAAACAGTTCAGGTTGCTCTGCATGCAGCCAATGACCTGCATTTGGAATAGTCTCAATATCGGCATATGGAAAAATTTGCTGTATAGCTTTTTTATCTTTGTCTAAAATATAATCAGAATTTCCTCCTTTAATAAAAAGAACAGGGAAACCGGTAATTTCAGGTTGATTTTCATCTAATCCATCCATTATATTAGCAAGCTCATTTCTAATGGCTTTGATATTTAAACTCCAGCTGTATTCGTTATTCTTAGACCGTTTTATATTTTTTAAAAGAAACTGCCGAATCCTGTTTTCAGGAATTGATTTTGCCAAAATATCATCAATTTCCTGTCGGCTGCTTATACCATAAAAATCCAGATTATACATAGCACGAATAATTTTAGAATGAGCCAGCAACTGAATTGCATTTGTCGATTTATATGATCTTGGGGAAATATCTGCTATTAATAAATGGCTCACTCGTTCGGGATAATTGGCAGCAAAAAACATAGCTGTTTTTCCACCCATTGAATGTCCGATAATAATAGCTTTTTGAATGGATTGTTTATCCATAAATTTTCGTAAATCTTCTCTTAAAAGTTGATATGTATGATCGGAAGAATGTGGCGATCTACCATGATTTCGTTGATCAATTAAAAAAACCTCAAAGTTTTTGGCTAATTTTCGTCCAATACCTACCCAATTATCTGATGAACCATATAAACCATGAATAATTATTAAAGGAGGCCCCTCGCCATATTTCCTGAAAAATAAATCCATTTTTAATTTAGATATGAGATATGAGAATCAAGATTTGAGACAAATATTTTTATATACTTGATACTATATACTTGATACTATTTGATACTATATACTCATATCTTTATTTTAACTCTCGCAAATACATTTGAACTGTATTTTCTAGTCCTAGATATAAGGCATCAGAAATTAATGCATGACCAATTGATACTTCAAGCAGTCCCGGTATATTCTGATTAAAATATTTTAGATTATCCAAATCTAAATCATGGCCTGCATTTAATCCCAGTCCAACCGAATTAGCTGTTTCCGCAGCTTTTATAAATGAAGCAATAGCTTTTTCTCTGTTTTTATGGAAATTAGCAGCATAAGGCTCTGTATATAATTCTATTCTGTCTGTGCCAGTATCAACTGCATTTTTAATCAATTCAGAATCAGTTTCAATAAAAATTGAAGTACGAATTCCTGCCGATTTAAATCGGGTGATCACATCTTTTAAAAAACGTTTATTTTTAATTGTATCCCATCCTGCATTGGAAGTTAAAGCATCTGGAGGATCCGGAACCAATGTCACTTGTGTGGGTTTAATATCTAAAACAAGCTTTATAAATTTCTCTGATGGAAATCCTTCAATATTGAATTCAGTAGTAATAATAGGTTTTATATCATAAGCATCCTGGTAACGAATATGACGTTCATCAGGTCGTGGATGAACGGTTACGCCTTCTGCTCCAAATCGTTGACAGTTAATAGCGGCATCTAAAACATTTGGATAATTTCCGCCTCGAGCATTTCTTAATGTCGCAATTTTATTTATATTTACACTAAGTCTTGTCATATCTGGTTATTTGACAGTGGAATAAACAAATTAATATTTGTACTAGTTAATAGAGCAAAAATAAGAGTATTTTTGAGAACAGATTCGTTTAAAACTAACTAATTTTAAAAGAATAGTATCATAAAAGCAAAATTTTACATTTAAATTGATTTGGAATAATGGAATTATGAATTATTGGTAGAAAAATATAGTTGTATTTATAAACAGCACAATGTTCCATTAATCCAACATTCCAATAGACCTAAAAATTGAATTTGTATTTTTCAATAATACCATAATATAGTGAGCAACAAATTAAAAATAATATAATTACTATGTTGGCAAAAGATTTAATATCAGATGAAATTCCTGCGTTGCGCACTTCCGACACTGCTGTTGAGGCTTTGAACTGGATGGAAGTTTTTCGTATTTCGCATTTGCCAATAGTAAACAACGAAGAATTTTTAGGCCTTATTTCCGATACCGATATTTTTGATTTGAATAATCCTGAAGAACCAATTGGAAATCATACATTGTCGTTACGAAGACCTTCAGTAAGGTGCGACCAGCATATTTACGAGATAATGGAAGTTGCTGCAAGACTAAAATTGACAGTTGTTCCTGTTCTCGATCATCAAAATAAGTTTCTGGGCGTTGTTCAAATGGCAGATTTATTACATTATTTTTCAAAATTGTCAGCAATTGAAAAACCTGGTGGAATTATTGTTTTAAAAATTGCACAAAGTGATTATTCAATGAGTGAAATCTCGCAAATTATCGAATCAAACGATGCGAAAATTCTGAGTATGTATGTAAATACTTTGGAGGATTCCACAAAACTTGAAGTAACATTAAAATTAAATATTACTGATCTAACATCGATTATACAGACATTTAATCGTTATGAATATAGTATAAAAGCATCGTTCATGGAATTTGACGAACAGGAAGATCTTTATAGCGATAGATACGATTCATTTATGCGATTCTTAAATACCTGATAGTAATCTGTAATGTTTTTTTTCAAAAAGCCTATTCTAATAATGTCGCAAACGAATTTTTATATAGCGGAGGAATTGGCATAGGTTTGGCAACTTATTATGATAAAGTTTTGCGAATTGAATATTCATTGAATAAATTTGGAGAACATGTAATATTTTTCCACCTTGGTGCTCCAATAATTGAAGATTAAAATGAAAGTAGCTATTTATGGTCGTAATTTTGATAAAGGATTTACAGAATACGTAAAAAAATTCTTTGAAATTCTTCATAAGAATAATATTGAGATTACTATTTATGAAAAATTCTATGATTTCTTAAAAAGAGAAATTGATTTAAACACGGATTTAGTATCGGTATTTTCGAAGCATCTCGAAATTAAAAATAATGTTGATTTATTATTTAGCATTGGAGGTGATGGTACTATTTTGGATGCTACAACAGTTGTTCGTGATTCAAATATTCCAATTGTTGGTATAAATACGGGCAAATTGGGTTTTTTGGCAAGTATTGCAAAAGATGACATAGAATCAGCCTTGAACTCTATATTCTCCAAGGAATATACAATTGAAGAAAGAACCTTACTTAAACTCGAATCTTCGTCAGGATTATTTAAAGAGTTTCCATATAGCTTGAACGAGATATCTGTACAAAAAGTAGATTCTGCAATGATAACTGTTCATGTTTATATTGATGGAGAGTTTTTAAATTCTTATTGGTCCGATGGTTTACTTGTTTCAACCCCAACAGGATCAACGGCATATTCGTTAAGTGTTGGAGGCCCAATTATTATACCACAGTCAGGGAATTTCATTATTGCACCTATTTCACCACATAATTTAACAGTTAGGCCCATTGTACTGCCCGATACGAGTAAGTTGCAATTAAAACTTGAAGGGCGTTCACTTAATTACCTTGCGTCATTAGATCATCGTTCAATAATGATAAAAAATACGGAAGAAATAACAATAAGCAAAGCTGAATTTAAAATACAATTAATTAAATTAAATAATACGAGCTTTTACAAAACTTTACGAAATAAACTAATGTGGGGAGTTGATAAAAGAAATTGAGTAAACAAATTTGAGCTCAGGACGTTTTAAAACTAGTTTAAAAAGCTGAAAATAATCTGGTTATTATAATATTTAAAAAAAAAGGATAACTTTGTATATACAGACTAACTTATAATGAAAGCATATAAACACATATTATTATTTAGTTTATTACTAATTCCGACTTTGGTTTTTTCGCAAAAATGGAAATTGTCAAGATCAGAATATACATATGGAGTTGGTATCTCAAATTATTTTGGAGATATTGGAGGTTCGTCTAAAGCAGATGCATTTGGCATTACCGATTTAGATTTAGCTTATTCAAGACCTGTTCTGGCAATAGGTTATCGCTATAAACTATATGAACGTATTGCAGTAAAAGCAAATCTTTCTTATGCAAATATTCATGGTTCAGATGTTAAGTCGATTAATGAAGGGAGAGATTATTCCTTTTCAACAAATATGTTTGAATTAAATGGACATGTTGAATACCATATTACTAAAGAAATGCACATGGTTTCCTATAAAAGTATGTCTACACGTGGTAAAGTAAGTAAATTTAATACAGGTATTAATTTGTATGTATTTGCGGGAATAGGGGGAGCATATTTTAAACCGAAAGCAAAAGATAGTTTTGTTGGAAGTTCAAGATTTGTTGATAATAAGAACCTGGCATTTGTTTTTCCTGTTGGGATTGGATTAAAATATCCTTTGACAAGTACAACTTATATCGGATTGGAATTAGGGCGAAGATTTACAACTTCTGATTATGTTGACGGATTCAGTCCGGAAGCCTCAGAAGCAAAAGACACATACTATTTTACAGTAATAAACGTTTCAACTAAGATTAAGAAGAAAAAGCGGAGATCAAATTACCGATTTTAGAATTATATGAAAAGAAATTTATTACTGTTCCTATTTGTTTTTTCAGCGAATTTATTAGTAAGTCAAAGTAGAACAGAACTGGGGATAACCCTGGGAACTTCTTACTATCAGGGCGACATAAACCGTTCAAGATTATTTTATTCGCCTTCAATGGCTTATGGAGTTATTCTTAAATATAATCTTAGCAATCACCTTACTACAAGCATAAAAGGATTTTATGGGAAATTAAGTGGTAGCGATAGTGATTTTAGTGATATGGAGAATCAATTAAGAGGGGCTTCTTTTTCAGCCAGCTTGATTGACGTTTCTGCATTAGTTGAATTTAATTTTTTACAATATACGAGTTCTGGTTATATAAAAAAGAATAAATACAGGTTTACACCATTCATTTTTATTGGGATAGGAGGTAATTATATATTTGGCACTAGTGGTTTTGAAAATCCAATTACAATTCCTTTTGGAATAGGAATTAAATATAATATCTTTGAGCGCTTAACTTTAGGCTTAGAATGGAGTTATCGAAAAACATTTAATGACCAGATTGATAGTGTTATAAATGTTCAAGATGTTAATAATACTCCGGTAATCCATAACGATGACTGGTATTCGTTTTGTGGAGTATTTGTAACTTATAAACTGTTTAAAGATAAGTTTGATTGTCCGACATATTACACATTAGGAAATGGATTTAAAGGATCAGATTGATAAAAAAAACCTACCACAGCATATAGCAGTTATAATGGATGGGAATGGCAGATGGGCGCAGAAAAAAGGAAATCAGCGAATATTTGGTCACAAAAATGGAGTAAAAGCTGTTCGTGATACAGTGGAAGGTGCTGCTGAACTGGGCATAAATTTTTTGACTTTATATGCTTTTTCAACAGAAAATTGGAACAGGCCAAAACAAGAGGTTGATGCTCTTATGTCTTTACTAATTACTAGTATAAATTCTGAAACCGACACACTAATCAAAAATAATATTCGTTTATTGACAATTGGTAATATTGATGGATTACCAAAAAATGTTAGTGCAAAGTTAAAAGTCCTTATAAATAAGACAGCTAATAACAATGGATTGTCATTAATATTGGCCTTAAATTATAGTGCAAGATGGGAAATTGTAAATGCTGTAAAAAGCATTGTTTCAGAGCATAAACAAAATCCTGTAGATGTAAATAATATTGATAATAAATTTTTTGAAAAGTATTTAAATACAAAAGATATTCCTGATCCTGATTTGCTTGTAAGAACAAGTGGAGAATATAGGATAAGTAATTTCCTAATCTGGCAAATGGCATATTCTGAATTATATTTTACAGAAGTTTTATGGCCGGATTTTAGAAGAAATGATTTATATGAAGCGATTGTTGATTATCAGAAAAGAGAACGTCGTTTTGGGAAAATTAGCGAACAAATAAAAAAATAGTATAATTAAAACGGAATTTAATAGAATGATAAGGAAATTCTTATTTAGCATAATTTTAGCTTTTACAGTTACCTCGATTTTTGCACAGGAAATTGATTATGGGACAATGCCTGTTGCAAATTACGAGAAACCACAGGAATATATTATAAAAGAAGTTACGGTTACAGGTATAAAATATCTCGATAAAAATATTTTGGTTAATTTGTCGGGATTAGCAATTGGAAGTAAGATTCTTATTCCTGGCGATGATATAACAAATGCGATCCAAAAATTGTGGGGGCAAGGTTTATTTTCAGATGTAAAAATTTATACAACCAAGTTTGAAAAAGATAGTGTTAGCCTGGAATTTTTTCTTCTGGAGCGTCATAGATTATCCGAATTAGAAATTTTTGGATTAAAAAAAGGTAAGGAGAATGATGTAAGGGAAAAGCTGGAATTAAAGAGAGGAATGCAGGTAACCCAAAACTTGATTAATAATTCAGAAAGAATTATTAAAGATTATTTATATGATAAAAAATATTTAAATTCTACAATAGATATTGTACAAGTTGATGATACAGTGATTGGGCTTAATAATATTAAACTTAGAATTTACATCGATAAGGGGGAAAAGGTAAAAATTAGTGATATTAACTTTTATGGTAATACAGTTTTTTCTGAGGCCAAATTAAGAAGAACCATGAAGGAAACCAAAAAAAGAAGTTTGAACTTTTTTAAACCTTCTAAATTTATAGAAGATTCTTTCGAGGAAGACAAAGCCCTTGTATTAGCTAAATATAATTCAGAAGGTTACAGAGATGCTGAAATAATTATTGATTCTATTTATAAAATTAACTCAGGACGAATTGCTATTGATATTAAAATTTATGAAGGAAATCAATACTTTTTTAGAAATATTGATTGGGTAGGAAACACCAAATACACAACAGATGGTCTTAACCGAATACTTAAAATAAAAGAAGGAGATTCTTACGATACCGAATTACTTAATAATAGATTAAATTTTGATGAAGATGCAGTTAGTAATCTTTATCTCGATAATGGACATTTATTCTTTAATGTTACACCAACGATTCAAAAAATTGAAAATGACTCTATCGATATTCAAATGCGTATCTCAGAAGGAGGGCAGGTTAGTTTAAATAAAATCGTAATTCGCGGAAATACAAAAACAAATGAGCACATTATTAGACGTGAATTGCGAACAAAACCTGGAGAATTGTTCAGTAAATCTGAAATAATGCGTTCTCAAAGAGAATTAGCACAATTAGGTTATTTTGATCCAGAACAATTTGGTATTGAACCTACTAATATTAATCAGGCAGAAGGCTTGGTTGATATGGAATATACTTTAGTAGAAAAATCTACAGACCAGCTCGAAATATCTGGTGGATGGGGTGCAAATATGTTTGTTGGAACTTTGGGTCTTAGGTTTAGTAATTTCTCGACAAGAAATATGTTTAAGAAAAATGCCTGGAGACCAATACCCTCAGGTGATGGACAAACTTTAAGTTTACGTGCTCAAACAAACGGGCAATACTACTCTGCCTATAGTATAAGTTTTATGGAACCATGGTTTGGTGGTAAAAAACCAAATTCTTTCTCTCTATCAGTTTATTACACTATTCAAAAGAAAACCGATTATTTTTATCAGGCGAGTGATGAATATCTTAAAATTTTTGGTGGATCAATTGGTCTTGGTCAAAGATTAAAATGGCCCGATGATTATTTTACAATATCAAATTCGATTAATTACCAGCGATATGAGCTTAATGATTGGGATTATTTTATTTTCCAGAATGGAACTTCAAATAATATTAGTTTTTCTACAACATTTGCCAGAAGTTCAGTTGATGCACCTATTTATCCAAGAATGGGATCGTCATTTGCTTTAACTTTACAAATAACTCCTCCTTATTCTTTATTTAAAGAAGATAATTTCTGGGAATTAACTGATTCTGAAAAAGTAAATGTTGAATCTGATGTTATAGAAGACTATGGTGAATATTGGGAAACTATGTCATCGTCAGATCAGGAAATTGCAATAAATAATGGTTATAATGATGAAATGGATAGTAAGAAATACAAATGGATCGAAGGTTATAAATGGAAATATAAAGGATCCTGGTATCTTAAAATATGGAAAGATCTTGTATTAGCAGTAAATTCAGAGTTTGGATATTTAGGCTATTATAATAAGGATATTGGTCATTCTCCTTTCGGAAGATTTGATTTAGGGGGTGATGGAATGTCGGGTTACAGTTTATATGGAGTTGAGAATATTGCATTAAGAGGATATGAAAATAGCTCATTAACACCTTTAGACGCTAATGGTGCAAAATCTGGTAACATTTACGAAAAAATTAATTTTGAATTACGTTATCCAATCTCATTAAAACCACAAGCAACAATTTATGTGTTAGGATTTATTGAAGCTGGTAATGCATGGTCTAGTATTGATAGCTTTAATCCATTTCATGTTAAGAGATCAGCCGGAGGAGGTTTGAGAGCATTCTTACCTATGTTTGGTTTGTTAGGTATTGATTGGGGTTATGGATTTGATGATATTCCCGGGAGACCGGATGCTAGCGGTAGTCAATTCCATTTTGTAATCGGGCAGCAATTTTAAAATTTAAGATATGAGAAAAATACTTTTTGGTTTAATATTTGTTTTTATTTCAACTACCATAAATGCTCAAAGGTATGCTTTTGTTGATACAGAATATATTCTGAATAATATTCCGGCATACAAGGCAGCACTAGATAAATTAAATAAGTTATCTATAGACTGGCAAAAAGAAATAGAAGCAGAATATTCTATTGTTGAACAGATGAATAAGAATTTTCAGGCAGAAAAAGTATTATTAACAAAAGAAATGATTAAACAGCGCGAAGCCGAAATTGCAGCTGAAGAAAGAACAGTTAAGGATTTACAAAAAAGGTTTTTTGGGCCACAAGGAGAATTATTTAAAAAACGACTGGAACTTATAAAACCTATTCAGGATGAAGTGTATAATGTGATAAAAGATATAGCTGAATCAGGTAATTATGCAATTATTCTTGATACAGCTGCCGGAGCCACAATTTTATATACCGATCCAAAGTATGATAAAAGTGATGAAGTCTTAGAAAAGTTAGGCTATAAAAATTAATTTTATAAATTTGTATTTTATATTAAAAAAAACAGAAACATATGAAACATCCATGCACTTTTAGTTTACTAGAAGGTATTATTATAACATGGATGTTCACGAGCAGGTAGTGTGCGGGATTTGTGGGAGCGAGTAACAAAAAACGAATAATTACAGGAAAGATAAATAATTAATTAATATAAAATTGATAACTTAAAAAATACAAACAAATGAAAAAGTATTTAGGAATTTTATTTGTAACAGTTTTAGTTACAATATCAAGTGCATTTGCCCAAAAGACAGATTATAAATTTGGTCATATAAACTCGAGCGAATTACTTTCAGTTATGCCTGAAAGAGATAGTGCCAGAATAGCATTGCAAACTTACAGCCAAATGTTACAGCAAGATATAGAAGCAATGCAAATTGAATATCAAAGTAAGGTAAATACTTATTTGGAGAAACAAGAAACTTATTCTGATTTGGTTAAACAATCAAAAGAAACTGAAATTCAAGAGATGCAACGTCGAGTGCAAGAGTTTCAATCAGTTGCTCAACAAGATTATCAACAAAAAGAAGCTGAATTATTCCAGCCAATTATGGATAAAGCTCAAGCTGCAATAGAAAAAGCAGGTAAAGACAATGGTTTTTTATACGTGTTTGATATTGGAGCTGGTGGTGTAGTATATTTTTCTGAAAAGAGTATTGATATTTTGCCTTTAGTGAAGAAAGAATTAGGTATTGAATAAAACAATATAATTAAATATTTTTGACCATCTTTATATTCTGAAGATGGTCTTTTTTTTATGAAACAGAATAATCAACCAATAGGTATATTTGATTCAGGTGTTGGAGGCTTGTCTGTTTGGAAAGAATTAGTTAGTTCTTTGCCAAACGAATCTGTAATTTATTATGCTGATAGTGCTAACTGTCCTTATGGTCCGAAAAATAAGGAAACAATAATAAGTTTAGCTTCAAAAATGGTTGATTTTTTAATTGGAAAGAATTGTAAAATCATAATTGTTGCATGTAATACAGCTACTGCAGCTGCAATTGATTTCCTGCGTTCCAGATATCCCTTGCCGTTTATTGGGATGGAACCTGCTGTAAAACCGGCAGCTTTAGATTCCAAAACTAAGAGTATCGCAGTACTTGCTACGGAAGGAACTTTTAACGGGAAATTGTATATCGATACAAGTAAAAAATATGCAAAAGATGTAGAATTAAATATTAAAGTTGGAGATAAACTTGTTGATATTGTGGAAAAAGGATTAATTAATGATCCAACAACAGAACATCATCTCGCAGCATTAGTAAAACCATTAATTGACAAGAATATTGACCATTTGGTGTTAGGGTGTACTCATTACCCTTTTTTAATAGAAAAATTAGAAAAAGTATTACCCAGTAATGTAAAAATTATTGATCCTGCACCTGCAGTTATTAATCAAACAAAGAAGATTTTAGAACAATTTGATTTGTTAGACAAGCAAGATGATAAACCATCGTATAAATTTTACTATTCAGGTAATGCTATTGTTTTAAAAGATATATTGAAGAATATTACGGATTTAAATTATAGTATTGAAGAAGATTATTGAGTTTTTGAACCTCTAATTATTATTCATACCATTTAGCATACATTAAATAATTATTAGCTATTTTTTCAATCATTTCTTTAGTTTGATCTTGCTCAATCGATTTGATTTTTTTGGCAGGTACACCACCATAAATACTTCCCGGGTCAACTATAGTATTTTCTAAAATCAGAGCTCCGGCAGCTATAATAGAATTTTCTCCAATTACAGCATGATCCATAATAATTGCTCCCATACCCACAAGAACATTATCGTGTATAGTTGCTCCATGAACAATAACATTATGGCCAATGGAAACATTATTTCCTATATTAATTTTTGATTTTTCAAACGAACAATGCAAAATTGCACCGTCTTGGATATTAACCTTGTTCCCAATTCTAATAGAATTTACATCTCCTCTTACAACTGAGTTAAACCAAAAACTGCAATCATTTCCAATTTTAACATCCCCAACAATAGTTGAATTTTCTGCTAGAAAACAATTATTCCCAATTTCAGGAGTGAATCCTCTGACTGATTTTATTATAGCCATAAATAAGTATCTGTATAAGTGTTTTTTACAAAATTAAGATAAGAAATAAACTTTATGTGAAAAAAATGAGAAAAATCATGTTATTTAGTTCAAAATTTCATTGAAATTTTAGTTAATAATTAATTAACATTGCTTAATTTTGTCTCAGAAATAATATAATTGTTTTGTTTATAGAAACATTACTGTATAAGAATAAAAACTTATAGAAATGCACATGGAACAGGAAACTATTCCATGTGCATTTATAATTTTGAACATCAGTTAATTTAATTTACAAAATTTAAATTTATTATGAGTAAAAAAGCAGATGCCATCGAACGCGAAGAAGTCGTAATCCGATTTTCGGGAGACTCTGGAGATGGCATGCAACTTACCGGAACTCTGTTTTCAGATACGTCGGCATTTATTGGAAATGATTTATCTACATTTCCGGATTATCCCTCAGAAATTAGAGCCCCACAAGGCACAGTTGGTGGAGTATCGGGTTTTCAGGTTCATGTTGGACAAACTGCAATTAAAACTCCTGGCGATTATGCTGATATATTAATTGCAATGAACCCTGCAGCATTAAAAGCAACCGCTAAATGGGTTAAAGAAGGAGGGACTATAATAATTGATGAGGATAGCATAAATGAAAGAGGCCTTCAAAAAGCAGGGTATAAAACTGATGATCCTATAAAGGAAGATAAACTTGATGGATATAATATAATTCAAGCACCTATCAGCTCCTTAACTAAAGAAGCTTTAAAGGATATGGGATTAGATTCAAAAAGTATTCTTCGAAGCAAGAACATGTTTGCTCTAGGTATGGTTTATTGGATTTTTGATCGTCCAATGAAGTATACAGAGTCGTTTTTAGAAAATAAATTTAAAAAGAAACCTTTAGTAATTGAAGCAAACAAAACAGTTCTGCGAGCAGGATATAATTATGCTGAAACCATGGAACATATGACTCCATCGTTTAAAATTAGTCCTGCAAAAATTAAAAAAGGAACCTATAGAAATATAAATGGGAACATAGCAACTGCCTGGGGCTTGATTGCTGCTGCTGAAAAAGCGGGATTAGAATTATTCTGCGGATCATATCCTATAACTCCTGCAACAGAGATTTTACAGGAACTATCAGCAAGAAAAGATTTAGGAATAAAAACATTTCAGGCTGAAGATGAAATTGCCGGTATATGTACATCGATTGGTGCTAGTTTTGCCGGAGATTTAGCTGTTACATCAACATCTGGTCCGGGTTTAGCATTAAAAGGAGAGGCTATGGGTTTAGCTGTTATGACAGAACTTCCATTAGTTATTGTTAATGTACAGCGAGGAGGGCCATCAACAGGTTTACCAACAAAACCTGAGCAATCAGATTTAATGCAAGCACTTTATGGAAGAAGTGGCGAAAGTCCGGTTGTTGTTATGGCGGCTAGTACACCTTCTGATTGTTTTCAATACGCTTTTGAAGCAGCAAAAATAGCTTTAGAGCATATGACACCGGTTATATTGCTTACAGACGGATTTATAGCAAATGGATCGGAACCATGGAGAATTCCTAAGATGTCGGAATACCCTGATATTAAGCCTCCAATTGCAAAAGCAGGAACTAAAGATTGGCAACCTTATGCTCGTGACGTAGAGAAGCTGGCAAGAACCTGGGCTGTTCCGGGAACAAAAGGTTTAGAACATAGAATTGGTGGCCTAGAGAAAGATGAATTAACAGGTTCTGTTTCGCACGACCCGATTAATCACCAGAAAATGGTTAATATCCGTGAAGAAAAAGTGCAACGTGTTAGTAAGTTTATACCAAAATTAAAAGTTGAAGGAGACGAAAAGGGTGATTTATTAGTTATTGGTTGGGGTGGCACTTACGGTTATTTGGCAACAGCTGTTAAGCAAATACAAGATAAAGGCAAAAAGGTTAGTTTAGCACATTTTAACTACATTAAACCATTGCCTGTTAATGTTAAGGAAGTATTTGAAAAATTTGAAAAAATTGTTGTTTGTGAAAATAATTTAGGTCAGTTTGCTAATTATTTAAGAATGACAAATCCTGAATATAAATACTTGCAATATAATAAGGTCCAAGGATTACCATTTACTATTATAGAGTTAGAAGAACATTTTGAAAAATTACTGGAGGAATAATCATGATAGAAACACAAAATATACTTACTCCAAAAGATTTTAAGAGCGATCAGGAAGTTAGATGGTGTCCGGGATGTGGAGACCACGCAATTTTGAATGCAATTCAACGTGCTTTACCCGAATTAGGAATAGCAAAAGAGGATTTTGCTATTATTTCAGGTATTGGTTGTTCTTCGCGATTTCCTTATTATATGAGCACATATGGTTTTCATAGTATTCATGGTCGTGCTTCGGCAATTGCTTCTGGAGTTAAAGTTGCTAACCCCGAATTGAGTGTTTGGCAGATTACTGGTGATGGTGATGCCATGGCTATTGGAGGAAATCACTTTATTCATGCAATTAGAAGAAATATTGATCTCAATATTATTCTGTTTAATAACGAAATTTACGGATTAACGAAAGGTCAGTATTCACCAACATCAAAATTTGGATCTGTAACAAAAACATCTCCTTACGGAACTGTTGAACATCCTTTTCATCCTGGAGAATTGGTTATTGGAGCACAAGGAAAGTTTTTTGCAAGATCTATTGACAATAACTTGAAATTATGCCAGGAAATTTTTGTTGAAGCTGGTAAGCATCATGGTGCAACGGTTGTTGAAGTATTGCAAAATTGTGTTATTTATAATGATAAAACACATGCTGCGATAAGTGATAGAGAATTTAAAGACGACCGCCAGATAGTTTTACGACATAGTGAACCAATGATTTTTGGTAAAAACAAAGATAAAGGACTAATATTAGATGCTGAACATTTAAAACTTAAAGTTGTTGAATTAGGTGATAAATATTCTGAAAAAGACTTATTAGTACATAATGCTAAAGAGGTAAATCCTGGTATGCATTTAATGTTGGCTAATATGCAATATCCTGAACATCCAGTTGCTTTTGGTATTATTAGAAGCATTGATGCTCCAACTTATGATGGAAGTGTTGCTAAACAAGTTGAGGAAGTTAAATCAAAATCAGCTATTAAATCAGTTGATGATTTGCTTAATAGCGGAACTACATGGAAAGTATAAGAAAATATGTTTTATATATTAAAGGGATAAATCGAAAGATTTATCCCTTATTTTTTAATATTTAATATGACTATCGGATTATATACCTAATCCATATTTTATAAATTGTTATTGTCCTTGAATATTAGGTGCTTAGCGCCTGTCTGCCGCAGGCAGGGATTTGTTTATAAATAGAATATCTTTATAAAAATTACTGAAGAGTCTATAAGACATAGCCCCCCGATAGCTATCGGGGTAGTACCTTCTTTTAAATTATAGGAAATCAATCCGATAATTATAATATTTAATCTTGTTAGTACAGTATCTTTAAGAAGTATCTCATTTACTGTAATTTCATTTGTTTTAAAGAATAAATACTTTTATCTGCTCTAAAAATCATTTATATTTATAACAGAATCATCCTATGATGACTTTCGTTTCATATATTAAATATGTAACTTAAGCAATATGTTTTATTAAAGATAATTCTTAAAATAAATTAAATGGCTGATCAAACCAATAAAAATAATGATTTAAACAGGCTGTTAGCGGAAAGTAAAGAAAGATTAAAAGAGCTGGCTTGTATTAACGAAACCACCATTATTATTAAAGAAGGTAAATCGGTTGAAGAAACACTACAGAAAATAGCCCTTCAATTGCCAAAAGCATGGCAATATCCCGAATATACTGTTGCACGAATATTATTTGGAGGTAATGAGTATAGAAGTCCGGGTTTTGAAGAAACAGATTGGTCGCAGAAACAAACTTTTCAGTCGATTGATGGTGAGGAAGGTACTATAGAAATATATTACACGAAAGAGCTTCCTCGTATGTTTGAAGGCCCTTTTCTTAAAGAGGAAATAAATCTTATTTCGAATTTGTCGAATTTAATTTTAGGTTTTATAAATAGTATTAAAGCAAAAGATATTATTTGGAAACAAGACAAAAAGAAAGAGCAAAAAAAAGCTACAGATGAATCCTCGGTAAAAATTCTTAATAGCAGACAGTTACTGCAAAAATTTCTTAATAAGCATAATGCTGATCGTGATTTATTGCACGATTTAATGCCTTTTAAAGTAAAAGAGATTTTGCTTATTGCAAATTTATATGATGCTTATAGTATAGAAAAAGAAGGAAGATTTTCAGAGCATATTTTGGGTGAGTATCACCAGTTAAATCTCACATCTTTACCAAGGGTTACGGGAGTTTCAAATGAAGACGAAGCATTAGAAGCGATCGAAAATAAACACTTTGATTTAGTTATATTAATGATGGGAGTCGATAAAAAAACTCCACTAAATATTGCAAGTGCTTTAAAAAACAAATATCCTTATATTCCTACATTTCTGTTACTTAATAGTAGTAGTGATTTAGCCGTACTTGAAGAAGCAAAAAGAGATCTTTCTGGTATTGATAAAATATTTATTTGGAATGGCGACTCAAAGGTCTTCTTTGCAATGGTTAAACTTATAGAAGATATGGTGAATGTCGAAAATGACACCAAATTGGGTTTAACCCGGGTTATTTTATTAGTTGAGGATTCTCCTAAATATTATTCAAGATATTTACCGATGCTTTATAAAATCATAATGGAACAAACTCAACGATTAATTGAGGATGTAAATACAGATGATTTATATAAGGTGCTAAAAATGAGGGCCAGACCTAAAATTATACTTGCTCATACTTATGAAGAAGCAATGGATATCTTTAATAAATACAGGGATTATTTTTTATGTGTTATTTCTGATGTTTGCTTCCCTAAAAATAACGAATTGTATGATTCTGCGGGTTTTGAATTTATTAAATTCGTGAAGAAAAATGTACTGAATTTACCAACTGTATTACAATCATCAAATCCCGAAAATGCTAAGAAATCTTATGAGCTAAAATCAAATTTTATTAATAAAAACTCCGAAAGTTTATTACAGGATTTAAAGAGTTTTATTAATTATCATTTAGGTTTTGGGCATTTTGTTTATCGCGATAATCAGGGAAGACAAATTGCTGTTGCTAAATCAATGGCTGAGTTCGAATCATTTCTTAAAACAGTACCTGAAGATTCATTGGTTTATCATGCTGTAAAAAATCAATTTTCATTATGGCTTATGGCACGTGGAGAGATTCAGATTGCTAAAATTATTAATCCTCTTCATATTAAAGATTTTGAAAGCCCAAAACAATTGCGTGATTTTCTAATTAATATCCTGAGATTGTATAGAAATGAGCAGGATAAAGGTAAAATTGTAAATTTCAGCGAAGCAGCCGTTCAGGAAGAAAATAATATTGTTAGTCTGGCACCGGGAGCTTTAGGAGGGAAAGGGCGTGGATTAGCATTTGTCAACACATTAATTTATAATTTTAAGTTTAAAGAATTACTGCCTTTAATTAATGTTCGAACACCTAAAACCAGCTTAATCGGAACCGAAGAATTTGATATTTTTATTGAAAGTAATCATTTAGGTGAAAAGATTCATGAAATAACAGATTATCAAGAGCTAAGAAAAGTATTTATTGAAGGTACATTATCATATTCCCTAAAGAAAAAACTAAAAGTATTTCTTAAATTAATTACAAAGCCTATTGCTGTTAGATCTTCAAGTTTGTTCGAGGATAGTATTACACAACCCTTTTCGGGGATTTTTGAAACATACCTGCTTCCGAATAACCATCACGAATTTGAAGAACGTATGAAGCAACTAATGAATGCCATAAAACTGGTTTTTGCTTCTATTTATTCAAAAAATGCAAGAAATTACTTTAAAGCAATTGACTATAAAGTTGAAGAAGAGAAAATGGCTGTTGTGTTACAAGAAGTTGTTGGAAATCAGTTTGATAAATATTATTATCCGCATATTAGCGGGACAGCTCAATCGCATAATTTTTACCCGGTTGCGCATATGAAACCCGACGAAGGTTTTGCGGTAGCAGCTTTAGGTTTAGGACAGTATGTTGTTGAAGGTGAAAAAGCATTTAGATTTTCACCCAGTTATCCAAACCTTGAGATTATATCTACAAAAGATCTATATAAAGGATCTCAAGTGCATTTTTATGCTGTTAATTTAGCTAAGGAAAATATTGACTTGCTTGAAGGTGAAGATGCCGGATTGATTAGATTAGATATTGATGAATCAGAGAAGCACGGTACATTAAAGCATTTGGTATCAGTGTATGATCCTGAAAATGATAGAGTAAGTCCGGGACTGGATTCTTATGGTCCAAGAATAATTAATTTTGCAAACGTCTTAAAATATGAATATATCCCCTTGGCTAAAACAATAAATGTAATTCTTGATGTTGTTAAAGAAGCTTTGGGTTCACCCGTTGAGATTGAATTTGCTGTTGATCTGACCAAAGACAAAAATGGATTAGCATCCTTTTATCTGTTGCAGATAAAACCTTTGGTTTGTAACGAAGACGATTATAAGGTTGATATAGAAAAAATTGATAAAGATCATCTTGTATTGTACTCAGAAAGAACTATGGGTAATGGTAAATTGAATAACATAAAAGATGTTATTTTTATTATGCCTGATAAATTTGACAATACTCAGACAATTGAGATGAAGGATGAAATTGATGCCTTAAACCAAAAAATGCAGGAAGCAGGGAAGCAATATGTATTAATTGGACCGGGACGCTGGGGAACCAGGGATAGATTTATTGGAGTGCCGGTTGCATGGCCACAAATTTCGAATGCTAAAATAATAGTAGAAATGAGTTTAGATGATTTTGCTTTAGATGCATCCTTAGGCTCTCATTTTTTTCACAACGTAACATCTATGAATGTCGGGTATTTTTCTGTTAATCATAAATCAATAAAAGATAGAATTTCATGGGATATTTTAAATAAGCAAAAAGTAATTAACGAAACAAAGCACTTTAAACATATTGAGTTTGAAAAACCACTGATTATTACGATGGATGGTCGTAAAAGATTTTCTGCTATTACCTGGACAAATGATAATTAATATTTGAAATATTATGAGTTTTTATACCAATCAGCAAGATAATTTAAGGTTAGATTTTAACGATACTTCTTTTAGCCTGTTAATGCAGAAAAGGATTCATAAAGTATTGCTTATTTCAAGCAACTACGATTCTTTCATGTTGGAAGAAGATGGACGAGTTGATGAGCAAATCTTTAACGAATATGTAGGTTTAAACCTTAGGTATCCGCCAATATTTGTTATGGCTAATTCTTCAGAAGAAGCGTATGAGATTCTTAAGAATGATAACATCGATCTTGTAATTAGCATGCTAAGAATTGGTGATACCGATACTTTTACGTTTGCAAATCAAATCAAATCGATTTATCCTGCTATTCCAATCATTGTTCTTACTAATTTTTCCCGTGAAGTAACTATGCGACTTGAGAAAGAGGACTTAAGTGCTATAGATTATGTTTTTTGCTGGTTGGGGAATGCTGATATTTTACTGGCAATTATTAAGCTGATTGAAGACAGAATGAATGTTCAATATGATGTTGAAGTTGTTGGGGTTCAAACAATACTTCTTGTTGAAGACTCTATTCGTTATATTTCAACGTATCTCCCAAATATTTATAAGTTAATATTTAAGCAGTCAAAAGAATATATGCGCGAAGCACTTAACGAACACCAGAGAATGCTTCGCATGCGTGGCCGTCCGAAAATTCTTTTAGCAACAAATTATGAGCAGGCTATGGAATTATATGAGAAATACAAGCATAATATGCTTGGAATTATTTCTGATATTACATATCCAAGAAAGGGAGTAAAGGATAAATTGGCAGGAATTAAACTTTGTAAAAAAGTTAAAGAAGATGATGAGTTTATGCCTCTTCTTTTACAGTCATCAGATATGAATAATAAAAAATATGCTGATGAATTAGGAGTTGGGTTTATCCATAAATATTCAAAAACACTTTCAATAGAACTGCGGAATTATATTATTAAGCAGTTTGCTTTTGGCGAATTTATTTTTCGTGATCCTGAAACTTTAAAAGATATTGGGCGTGCTTCAGATTTGCAAACATTACAACACATGATTCTTACCATTCCGGATAAATCGCTTGAGTACCATGCCAGTAGAAACGATTTGTCGAAATGGCTGAATGCCAGGGCTGTTTTTCCAATAGCACAATTGTTTAAATATATTCCCGTAAGTGATTTTAAAAATATAACTGAAGTAAGAACATATATATACAGGTCAATTTCCAGTTATCGAATGAGTAAGGGGAGAGGAGTTATTGCAAAATTCGATAAAAGCAGTTTCGACGAATATTTAATTTTTTCAAGAATTGGAGATGGTTCTATCGGAGGTAAAGCACGAGGATTAGCATTTGTAAATTCTATCATAAAGAAAAATAGAATTTTCAATAAATTCGAGAACATTATTATAACCATTCCACGTACCGTTGTTCTTAGTACAGATGTTTTTGATGATTTTATGGAAGAAAACGATTTGTATAAAATCGGGATGTCCGACAAAAGCGATGAAGATATCTTAGATCAATTTATTCAGGCAGAATTACCCAGCCGTGTTTATCAGGATTTATATGCATTTATTTCAGTCATTAAGAATCCGATTGCTATCAGATCATCGTCAAAACTGGAAGATTCGCATTATCAGCCATTTGCAGGAATTTATTCTACATATATGATTCCTAAGACAACAAACAGCACTTTAATGATTAAAATGCTTTCAGATGCTATAAAATGTGTTTATGCTTCGGTGTATTTTAAATCTAGTAAAGCTTACATGGCTGCAACATCAAATGTTATTGATGAGGAAAAAATGGGAATCGTATTACAGGAAGTTTGCGGGAAACAGTTTGGAAATAAATTTTATCCGACAATTTCC
The DNA here is from genome assembly GCA_021108325.1 of Bacteroidales bacterium. Classification (GTDB taxonomy): domain Bacteria; phylum Bacteroidota; class Bacteroidia; order Bacteroidales; family UBA12077; genus UBA12077. The sequence goes on from JAIORB010000139.1 coordinate 48,576, forward strand.
GGAGTAGCGCGATCCATAAATTTTTATCCTATTGAACCTGAGAAACCGGAAGACGGAATAGTGAATATAGCCTATGGTTTGGGAAAACAAATTGTTGATGGTGGAATTTCACTGCGGTTTTCTCCAAAACATCCTAAAAAGATTTTGCAATTATCATCTCCTGATATGGCTCTTAAGGGTACTCAAAAATATTTCTACGCCTTGGATATGTGTCCTACCAAATTTCATCCTTCTACTAATGATGGCATAAACTTAGTAAAAAGCGAAATTAAAACGGCAGAAAAAGATTCGTCATTTCGTTTTGCTGCGTCAACATATGATTTTCAGAATAATGTTATACGTGATGGTACACTATACGATGGTAAAAGGGTAGTAACTTTTGCTAATGTACTTAAATATGAAGCCTTTCCTTTGGCAGAAATTTTACAAACTCTGCTCGAAGTTGGCCAAAAAGAAATGAATAATCCTATAGAAATTGAATTTGCAGTTGATTTAAATGTTGAAAAAGGTGAGCCTTATGTGTTTAATTTTCTACAAATTCGACCTATTGTTGAAAATGATCAATCAGCTGATTTTGACATGGATGAAGTTGCTCAGGAAGATACTATAATCTATTGTGAATCGGCTTTAGGTAATGGTGTAATTGATAATATTTATGATTTTGTGTATATAAAACCGGAAGCATTTAATTCTTTGGATAGTGAAAAGATTGCTGCAGAAATGGGTAAATTAAATGAAAAATTTATTGATGAGAAGCGAAATTACGTTCTTGTCGGGCCTGGCAGATGGGGTTCGGCTGATCCGAATTTAGGAATTCCGGTAAAATGGGCGCATATTTCACAAGCAAGAGTTATTGTTGAATCAGGACTTGAGAATTTTAGAATTGATCCTAGTCAGGGTACACATTTCTTCCAAAATCTGACCTCTTTCCGTGTTGGGTATTTTACTATTAATCCATACATAAATGATGGCTTTTATGATTTAGATTTTCTGGAAAAACATAAACCACATTTCGAAAATCAGTATATACGACATATTCGTTTTGATAACTCTATTCAGGTTCAAATTGATGGTAAAAACAAGAAAGGTGTTATTTTAAAACCTAAAGAGAATAATAGTTAAAACTTTGTTTTACAGATGCTTTTTAGTGATAAAAATCATGTCAAACTGTGTTGTATAATATCTTGAAAATGTAAAAATAAGATATACATTTGCATTGTTATTTAATTAACAACGCCTTGTTTTTTTAATGTATTTAATTAATAATTTGATATTATGAACGTAGATAAATTAATGCTTCAGCTTGAGCAAAAACATCCGGGAGAGGTTGAGTATCTTCAAGCTGTTAGAGAAGTTTTAGAATCAATCGAGGAGATTTATAATCAAAATCCTCAATTCGAAGCAGCAGGTATTATTGAAAGAATTGTTGAGCCGGACCGTATCTTAACTTTTAAGGTGCCTTGGGTAGGCGATGATGGTAAAGTAAATGTTAACTTAGCTTACCGTGTTCAGTTTAATAATGCCATTGGACCTTACAAAGGAGGTTTACGTTTTCACCCTAGTGTAAACTTAAGCGGATTAAAATTTTTAGGATTCGAACAAATTTTCAAAAACTCACTTACCACACTTCCAATGGGTGGAGGTAAAGGTGGTTCTGATTTTGATCCAAAAGGCAAATCAGATGCTGAAGTAATGCGTTTCTGCCAGGGTTTCATGATGGAATTGTGGAAAATGATAGGTCCGGAAACAGATATTCCTGCAGGAGATATCGGAGTAGGTGGTCGTGAGATTGGTTTCTTATACGGAATGTACAGAAAACTGGCAAAAGAAAATACAGGAGTATTAACCGGAAAAGGCCGTAACTGGGGAGGAAGTTTAATTCGCCCTGAAGCTACAGGTTTTGGTAATGTATACTTTGCAAAAGAGATGTTAGCAACCAAAGGTGAATCCTTCGAAGGAAAGACAGTTGCTATATCAGGATTTGGGAATGTTTCCTGGGGAGCAGCATTAAAAGCGACAGAATTAGGAGCAAAAGTTGTAACAATTTCAGGACCTGACGGATATATTTATGATTCGGAAGGAATTTCAGGCAAAAAAATCGAATATATGTTAGAGCTTCGTGCTTCAAATAATGATATTGTTAAGCCTTATTCATACGAGTTTGAAAGTGGACAGTTTCACGAAGGTAAAAGACCATGGGAACAAAAAGTTGACATCGCTCTTCCATGTGCAATTCAAAACGAATTGAATAAAGAAGATGCAGAGTCATTAGTAAAAAATGGATGTATTTGTGTTTCAGAAGGAGCCAACATGCCATGTACACCTGAGGCAATAGAAGTTATACAGAAAAATAAATTATTATATGGTCCCGGGAAAGCAGCTAATGCAGGAGGTGTTTCAACATCAGGATTGGAGATGTCACAAAACTCAATGAAATTAAGCTGGACAAGAGAAGAAGTTGATACAAAATTACATCAAATAATGCGTGATATTCACGAAGCTTGTGTTAAATATGGAACAGAAGCTGACGGACATGTTGATTACGTTAAAGGAGCAAATATTGCAGGTTTCTTAAAAGTAGCCAATGCAATGTTAGATCAGGGAGTTATTTAATATTATATAACTTATAGTTTTAGCCTGCCTGTCGGCAGACAGGTTTGTAATTTATGGTTAAGGGAGCGTGAGCTCCCTTTTTTTATGTCTTATTGTCATGTGTTATAAAAGTCCAATCTAAACATTTACATATTGACAGATGTTTATATCTTGGTACATTAATTGTAAACCTAAATCAAAATAAATTATATGAGAGATTTTATTACAAAACACAAATTTGGATTGTTGTTAATAATACCTGGTATATTGGCAGGGTATTTATATTGGAAATATGTAGGCTGCACGAGTGGTACATGTGCTATTACATCAAGCTGGCATACAATGGTTTTGTTTGGTGGTTTAATAGGTTTTTTCCTGGGCGACAGTATCGATGATATTATTAAAAAGCGAAAGAAAAAAGAAGAAAAAAATTAATATTGGTAAATTCTTAAAATCAAATAAAAATGAAAAAATTATTATTAGTAATGTTAGTTGCTTCAGTTGGTTTTACTCAAGCATGTCAGAGCAATGTTAATGCATCGGAAGATAAAAATGAGGATGAAACAGTTGTAATAAACAAATCTTCCAAAACTAATGGAAAAGCAACTATTACTCTTACAAAAGAAGAGTTCAAGAAAAAAGTGATGAATTACGAGGTAAATAAAGAATGGAAGTTCGAGGGAGATTTACCATGTATCGTTGACTTTTATGCTGATTGGTGTGGACCATGTAAAATAGCATCTCCTATACTTGAAGAAATTGCTCAGGAATATAAGGGCAAAATAAATGTTTATAAAGTAGATACTCAGAAAGATCCTGAGTTGGCTTCTGTATTTGGAGTACGAGGGATTCCCGCATTTTTATATTGTCCAAAAGAAGGTGACCCAAGGATGAGTTCTGGAATAGGAAGGACAAAAGAGGAAACCAAAGAAATGTTTAGAAAAGCGATTGAAGATATTTTATTAAATAACAATTAGGATTTTTTCTGACAATTGTTTCATATAGTTAATTGTTGCACTTTAAAACCGGATCTTTTAAAAGGATTCGGTTTTATTCTATTTTAGGTAAAGAAAATAGAAATTCAATTCCTTCTTCCTCCTTATTTTTCACACTAATTTCTCCTTTGTGCAAAGCAATAGCATTTTTAACAATTGCTAATCCTAAACCTGTACCACCTAATTTCCTTGATCTGTCGGAGTCAATTCTATAGAATCTTTCAAAAATCCTTGATAAATGTTTATCAGGAATACCTATGCCATTATCTGATAAAGAAAAGTAATAAAAACAATCATCTTCACGATATATCTGAATCTTTATTTTACAATTTGCGCCAGCGTAGTTAATAGAATTTTCCAATAAATTCCTAAAAACAGATAACACTAAGGATCGATTACCGTTAACCATTATATCTTCATCTATCAATAACTCTACTTTCATATTTTTTTTGGAAAGCTTATTTTGAAAGTCGTCTAAAACATCATCAATTATTTCATTAACATTCAAATCCAAAAATGCAAAGAAGTCACCGGCTTCCTCAATTTTACTAAGAATTACAATGTCGTTAAGCAAATCTGTTAATCTGTTTGCTTGTGCATCAGCTCTTTCAATAAAACGCCTTTGTTGTTTAGATTCCATATCCGGCTCATTAATTATTGTTTCCAGATAACCCTTAATGGAAGTGATTGGCGTTTTTAGTTCATGAGAAATATTGGATGTCATTTGTTGTTTAATGATTCTGCTTTTTTCAAGTTTTGTAATATTCATTATCATAATTTCAAAACTTCTATCATTAAAAATAATACATTGTATTTTAAAATATTTTCCACTTTTGTTAATTGAAATTTCTTTACCGGGCAAATTGTCAAAAAGATCTAATGTATTTTCCTTTATTGATTTATCAATAAAATCTATTATCGGATTAAATTCAGGAATAGTAAAAAAATCTTCTACAGAAACGGAGAGTTTATTTGAAATAATATTTAAATACTGAATGAAATGGTTATTTGTAAGGATTTTCGTTTTTTTATTTGAAAAAAAAGCAACACCTTCATTTAGAACATACAGATGGTTGAATAACTTTTCTTTTTCAAGTGCTAATGAATCTTTTGTTTTTATCAGATTATCGTACATCTGTATTATTTCATTACCAATTATTCCTAATTCGTCTTTTGGGAAATTCTGCTTAGTATCGAAATCTTCATCACGTCTTACCTTAATAACGAAATCTTTTAATTTTGTAATTGACTCGGCAAATTTCCGGGTAATAAAATCTAAAATAATCCAAATTGAAAGGAATATTATAGCAATAAATAAAAGGAAAATATGCTCAGCACGTAAAAAATCCTTAACCTCAATATTATAAATTACCGCCACCCTAATAAAATATTCTCCGAAATACCGTGAGTAATAATAATATTCTTTGCCTGTGGTAGATGATTTTCGAATACTTGTACCAAAATTTTTATATAGAGATTCCTGTACTTCAGGCCTGTAAAAATGATTTTCCATTAATGTAAAATCATCCACAAAATTATCGTAAAGTACCAAGCCATGCGAGTTAATTATTGTAATGCGAACATCTGGTTGAGGTAGTATTTTTGATAAAGAGTCAAGTAATAGAAAATCATTATTCTCAGATAGTGAGTTATAGGAAATAAAATTCTGTATTGTTTGTGTAATGTTTTTCAAAGTATTGTCAAGTTGATTAACACGATATTTCTTTTCTCTTGAAAATTGAAAAACAATAATAATTAAAGTAAATGCAAGAAATACTGAAAAAATATAGACAAAAAGTCTTCTGCGGAAAGAAATTATTTTAAACATCTAATAGCAGTTTTATTTATAGAGATTTAGTTGTAAAACTGTGTAAACTTAGCGAAAGTTAAAGAATAATTGTACGGAATATTATGCAGAAGGGTAAAATTAACAATTATTTAACCTTAAAAGCAGTTAGAAAATAACTATCTAATTAACCTTTTAAAATCGATGAATATAACCAACTTGAATAATTACCCAATATGGTGTTGAGCTAAAGTCGCCCCGAATTACATGAATTATTTTGCATACACCTGCTTCTACGAAAAAATCTTTATAATAAAAATCATATACCGGTCCTAAATAATAATAATCACAACCACGATCCTGAGACTTCCCAATGGCAGCACCTAAACAGTGTCGTTTTGCAGTTTTTTCTGATATCTTTAATCCTATATTAAATTGGACTCCATTCGAATTATAAGCTAAATACATTCCGGAAAGGCGAATTCCAAATGGGTCAATCCAATATCCACATAGAATATTTACATAAGCCGGCATACCACCAACTATTCCAGCTTCTAAAAATGAATTATTATGTATCTTTAAAGTATCATTTTCCGTTTGTGCGTGAGTGAAAAATGGAGATAAGTACAGTAAAAAGATGCTGAGAATCAGTAATAATTTTTGAATTTTTTCCATCTCTTGTATATTTAAGACAAAGTTACTGTCTCAAATATCATAAGTCAAATAGAAATACTTCATTTAAATTTCGTATAGGTTTTGGCGATGTATTATATTTTACTAATTTCATAGATTAAATTTAATTTTTAAAATAAATGATTATGAGCAACAAGTTTTTTAGAAAAGTTACACTATTTTTTATTCTATTAGGATGCTTTAAGATAGGTATTGCACAGAAAGATCCCATGAAGTTTGGTAAAATTGATATCGAAGATTTAAAAATGACAACTTATGAACAAGATACCAGCGCCATTGCTCTGGTTTTATGTGATTTTGGCGAGTTTAATCCGAGTGATTTTAAATTTACCAGACATTGTAGGATAAAAATATTAAAAAAAGAAGGTGTTGATAAGGCTAATATTTATGTAAGATCGAGGGAAAATATAATGTTAAAGGCCAGAACATATAACCTGGTTAATGGTGAAATTGAAGAAACAAAGATGAAAAAAGAATCTGTTTTTGAAGAGAGGATTGAAAATTTCAAAGCGGGAACCAGATTTACATTACCAAATGTTAAAGTTGGATCAGTAATTGAATTTCAATATACTTTTTCAGGAATACCATATGAATGGAGATTTCAACGAGAAATACCTGTAAAATGGAGTGAACTGAGAATGTTTCAATCCCCTTATGTTATAATTCAGAAAAACTTTTTTGGCTTTGAACCATTGTCAGTAGTTGAAGATAATAGATGGATCGCAAAAGATATGCCTGCATTCAGGAGAGAACCTTATATGAATTCGAGTTCTAATTATTTAACACAATTTGAATTTGATATACGTGAGATAGCTATTCCAGGCAAATTGTATGAAGAATTTACAACATCTTGGGATGAAGTTAGTGAAACATTAGAAGATGATAGATTTTTTGGTGAAAAATTAAAAATGAATTTGTTTCTAAACAGTAAAGCAAAAATTATTAATGAATCAAATTTAACCGAGATAGAAAAAGCTAAGTATGCATATGAAATGGTTAGAAAAGATATGGTATGGAATGAGATTAAGCGGATATACGCATATAAAGATTTAAGATTTGTTTATGATAAAAGAGCAGGAAGTGTTGCTGAAATTAATTTAATTCTAGTAGCGTTATTAAATAAAATTGGTATAAAAACGAATCCAGTTGTTTTAAGTACAAGAGACAATGGATTCATTTCACCTATCTTTCCTTCAATAAATAAATTGAATTATGTAATTGCTGCTGTTGAAATTGATGAAAAGACTTATTTATTAGATGCAACAGATAGATTAGTACCATTTGGAATGCTGCCTAAAAGATGTATTAATGGGGAAGGAAGAACTGTTACAAAGGACAATTCAAAATGGTTAAAACTTGATCCATCGGTTAAGGCAAAAGAAGTCATTTATTCTGAAATGACGTTATCTAGTTTAGGAGAAATAAGTGGAAATATCACTTATAAAATGTATGATTATGCTGCATATGATTTTAGAAAAAAAATGGAGGAATATATATCAACGGATGATTATGTTAAATTTAGAGAGAGTAATTATGCAGGAATGAGTATTGAAGAGTATGAATTTAAAGATATTGATAGCATATACAAACCTGTATCCGCAACTTATATGGTTAACTTCCAGAACGATGCGTATATTATAGCTGATAAAATTTATTTAAATCCTCTCTTTTTTGAGAAAGTTGATGATAATCCCTTTAAACTTGAAAAAAGAGAATATCCAGTTGATTTTATTCATCCAATAGAAAAGACCTATATAGTTAGTTTAAATATTCCAGCGGGATATATTGTTGAAGAGCTTCCAAAACCAGCTAAAGTGACCTTCCCAAATAAAGCAGGAAGTTTTTTATGCTCGGCAAATACTGTTGGGAAGAAAATACAGTATACCTATAAATACAATATAAATAAACCGATTATTTTATCGACAGAATATAAGTATCTAAAACAGTTTTATGAACTTCTTGTTGCTAAACACTCAGAAATGATAGTTCTCAAGAAAAACAATATATAGTTATGAAAGGTCAATTTATTTATTTTATCAGTTTCTTACTTTTCTTCTTTAACGTTAACGGAGCAGAACCAAAATATCCGATTAGGGAAATGGGCCCGGAGTTGACCAAAAATGTTAAGGCAATAATCCGAAACGAAGAAATTGTTTTTACAGTGCAGTCAGCAGGAGATGGGAAAATGGAGGTGTTAATTGCGGTTACTATAATGAACGAATCAGGTCTTAATTACTCAAGACTCGCACTTAAGTATAATAAATTCTTTAAAGTTAGAAATGTAAAGGGCAATTTTTATAATCAACATGGAAATATAATTAAGAAATTAAAGAAAGACGAGGTATATGATGTACCAGCAATATCCGGATATTCGCTATATGAGGATTCTCGAGCTCTTGTGTATGATCCTAACATCAAAGATTACCCTTTTACAGCTGAGTATTCATATGTTATTGATTTTGATGGATTTTTAAATTATCCCGATTGGGGATTATACGATGATTACAATGTTTCAGTTCAAAGTAAAAAGCTTATACTCAATGTTCCTAAGGATATGAATGTTCGTAGTCATTATCAGAATTTAGAAATTAAACCTGAAGTAACTAATAATAAGACTAATACAATTTATTATTGGAGGATTTACAGATTACCTGCAATACAAAAAGAACCTTTTAGCCCGGAATTAAGAAATTTTTCTGAGGTGCTATTTCTTGCACCTGAAGAATTCAAAATTGGAGGGAGCAGTGGAAGTATGGAATCATGGACAACCTTTGGAGATTGGGTATATGAACTAAACGAAGAGCGTAACATTTTAAATGATGAAACTCGCAAGACGATTCAAGATTTAGTTAAAGATGCTAAGACTGATTTAGAAAAGATTGAGATTTTATATAAATATATGCAAAAAAAGACAAGATACGTTAATATTGCCGTTGGTTTAGGTGGTTGGCAAACGGAAGAGGCTAAAGTTATAGATCGTTTGTCATATGGAGATTGCAAAGCTCTTAGCAACTATATGCAATCTTTGCTTAAAATTATTGGTGTTGAATCTTTTTACACACTTGTCAGAGCCGGCCATACAGCTCCTTATATATTGTCTGATTTCCCAATGAATCAATTTAACCATGCAATTTTATGTGTTCCACTAGAGAGCGATACCGTATGGTTGGAGTGCACGAATCAAAAAATCCCAGCTGGTTATATTGGGAAATTTACAGATGATAGAGATGCTTTAATTATAAAAGATAATGAATCTAAATTAGTACATACCAAAATTTACACTATTGAAGAAAATAAAACAAAACGAGAAGTAAATATTGATTTAAATGCATCAGGACAAAGTAAGGCAAATATTTTAACAACTTATATTGGTTTAAAAACTGATGAGATTTATTCAGTTGTAGATGCAACTGATAAGGATAAAAAATTGTATTTATATGATAAAATAAACATTCCGGATTTTACTCTTGTAGATTATAATTATCAAATTTGTGATGGTTTAATTCCAGAAATTGATGAAGAAGTAAATTTGAATGTTAATAATTATGGTTCTATTATGGGTGAGCGAATAATTGTTCCAATTAATTTAATGAATAAAATTGATAATTTACCTAGGAAGGTGAAAAATAGGAATAATGATGTCTTTATTCGAAGATCTAGCTGCGAAATTGATAGTGTGAATTATAGTATTCCAGAGAATTATAGTATTGAAAGTGTGCCAGAAAATCTTGAAATCGCTTCAGTTTTTGGTGAATATAAAACTGAAATTGAAAACAAAAATGGAATAATTATTTATAAGAGAACATTAATAATTAATAAAGGAGAATACGCACCTGATTCATATGAGGAGTTGAGAGATTTTATGAGTAAAATTTCAAAAGCTGATAATATTAAATTTGTATTAATGAAATCAAATTAAAGAATAATAATATCGGTAAAGATTAAGCAAGAGGTTAAATTTATACAACCTCTTGTTGGTATTGTAAGATTCTGATAATGAAATATGTAGCACAAAAAGACCGTATCTGATATTTTGCATCAATTTACCCAATAAAAAGGGGCTATACTATCCATATCCACTTGCAAAAGAAACGAATGTAGCAGCTATTACTGACAAGAAATTAATGTTTGAGAAACATATAATATTTATTTTAATTAATAATTTTTACTTTAAACCAATATGAATTTGACTAATGTTCAATTTATCCGTATTTTAATACTCTGATTTTTTAAGATCAAAAATATTACCAGCAATAAATTTTCTATTATTAGGGGAAATGTTCTTGACTTAATCTTTTATAAACTAAGATTAATTAAAATTTATGATTGACCAGGTTAAAAATAAATTACAATTTCTAGATCCTATTAGCCTGGATGAATTGAGTGAATGTCGACTCCTAAACCGTATTGATACAAAGTATATTTGCAATATTAAGTATTTGCCTCAGATTATAGAACAGGCTGCAAAGGATTTTAAAGCCCAGACTTCCCGTTCAGAAAGGATCTTTGGGTATGAATCATTATATTTTGATACTCCCGAAATGAAAACTTATTTTGATCATCACCAGGGGAAAAGAATTCGTTATAAAGTTCGTTTTCGTAAATATTTGGATTCTGGCGATGCTTTTCTGGAAGTAAAAAAGAAGAAGAATTATATAAGAACAGATAAAAGAAGAAATCAATTTGAGTTATCTTCATTATTAGATAATCAACACAAAAAGTTCCTGAGCGATCATATTTGTGTTCCTGATTCCGGTTTTAATCCGACAATTTGGACTCTGTTTAACAGGATTACTTTAGCTGGGAGGAACCACTTAGAACGAATAACAATTGATACAAACATTCGGTTTAAAAACGAAACAAAGGAAATATGTTTGCCAGATTTGTCAATTATTGAAGTAAAACGTGATAAAGCAGGAGGTATTAGTCCTTTTACACAAATCTTGCGTGATTTACACATTAGGCCTTATGGCTTCAGTAAATATATTATGGGGAATATATTATTAACCCCCAATCTTAAACATAACAGATTTCTAAGAAAAGTAGTAACCGTTAATAAAATATGCTATGGTACTTAATTTAATCATTGAATCATCAGAATTTACTAAAATTTTTGGTTTAGACTTTTTTCATGCCGAAGATTTTATCCATTTAGTAACACGTTTTGGTTATAATCTATTCTGGGTTTTTATTCCTTCTTATTTCCTTTATTTCAAGAAACGAGGCGACAAGGAATATTTTTTTACATTTATGATAGCCAGTATTGTTGTATTTCAAATTTGCATGTTGCTTGGAACTGTAAGTCTTCGAATAGGATTTGCCCTTGGACTTTTTGCTATATTTGGCATACTGAGATATAGAACAAATCCGATTCCCCCTCGCGAAATGACATACCTCTTTATGGTAATAGGAATGTCAGTAAAGAATGCACTTGCGAATGAAAATATTAGTATGGCCGAACTAATAGTAACTGACCTAATTATTATTGTTGTAGCATTTAGTATTGAGTTATATCTTGATAATTTCAAATTGCTAAGAAAAAGGATTGTATACGACAGAACAGATCTTATTAAACCTGAAAAATATGATGAGCTGTTAAAGGATCTCTCAAATAGGTTTGGTATCAATATCGAAAAAGCTGATATCGGCCCTGTTGATTTAATAAGAGATAAGGTCGAGTTGATAATATATTTTCAAAAGGTTGAGGGTATTAGGTTTTTCGACTCCTAAAGATTAAAAGAATTTAGGGGCATAATAAAAATGGAATAAATTTTTAAAAATGAGAATATTATTTCTAATAGTATGTTTTATTTGTTTTAGTCTGTTTGGATATTCTCAAGCAGACATAAATACTAATACCAATAATGATACTATTCTTTTCCCTCCCGATTTTTTTGATCAAACGGAACCTCTAGAATTAACACTCGAGTTTGATATTAAAAAATTTTCAAGTGAAAAATCTGATAGTGTTTATTTACAAGCAAATCTTTCTTATTTCATAAATGAAATTGAAAAAATTGAAAAAACGGCAAGAATTAAGCCAAGAGGAGAATACCGTCGAAACCATTGTTTCTTTTCGCCTTTTTGGTTGAATATAAAAAAAACGAACCTAAATAATGATTATCTCTCAAATGTGAATAAAATTAAAGTGGTTTCACATTGTAGAGATTCAAAAACATATAGTGATTTTTTAATTAAGGAGTATTTAGCGTATAAAATATTTAATATTATTACTGACTATAGTTTCAAAGTGAGGTTATTAAAAATTACATATATTGATACGGGGAGAAAAAATAAGATTACAACCAATTGGGCTTTTATGATCGAGCCTGAAGATATGCTTGCTGATAGGCTCAAGGCATATAAATTAAAGATAGATAAAATAAATTATAATCAGACTGATACTATGTTAACTACGGTAATGAGTATTTTTCAATATATGATAGGAAATACTGATTTTTCAATAACAGGCAGACATAATGTTAAACTTTTTACATTAAAAGATTTCACCAAGCAATCACTCATACCTGTTCCCTATGATTTTGATTATTCAGGGTTTGTAAATACTTCCTATGCTAAACCTCGGCCTAGTCATGGGATTAAAAGTGTTACTGAAAGGTATTTTTATGGATTGTGCCGAACTGATGATGTGTATAATATCGTCCTTGATATATATCGGGAGAAAAAAGATGATATATTTTCGTTCATTAATACCTGTGAATATTTGGATAAGAAAACAAAGAGATATGTAATTAGTTATTTAGAAGATTTTTACAAAGAAATTGAAAATCCTAAATTTATTCAAAAGCATCTTAGAACAACATGTGCATATTAAAAAAATAAAATATCAGTGAAATTACAATTTTATTAATGTCCCATTTACAGTTCCCCGATAATACTCCCCGTTTTTGTATATTAATACTTCTCCGTAATCACCAAATTTAATATTGGAATCAATTCCAAAAATTTTACCATAAAAAAGAGAAACAATATTAGGCATTGAAGTGTGTCCAGCGATAATATGGTTTATATCAAAATATTGTAAAATTCTGTCAACTTGATGTTCTGTAAAGTTTGGATCTTCAAAATATCCTCTATACCAAACTGGTCCTTTATTGCCCATCATAAACGATAAAGTTGGATTTTCTAAAATTGTTTTCCAGCTCTGTCTAACTATATTTTCTGCAAATAGTTTATTCGCCTGAGTGGTTGTAAATCCATTTATTATAAATTCTACCGAAATACCGGCATGTACAAATAGCATATCATTTATTGTTACTATAACTGGTTTTTTTTGCAACCATTTACCTAAAAATGTATTTTCAGAGTATAGCTGAGTATAAGTTGTAGTCATTAGTTGAGCCGTGGTTATATATTTTTCATGTATGTAACGAATATCGTTGTTTAAAACCATTAGCTCATGATTTCCCAACAATACATGTACCATTCCTCCACTTTTTTTAGCTTGTTGTTCTAGGCGAAATATAAGCCATAGTGCTTCAGTAACATTTGGTCCGCGATCAAAAACATCACCAAGAATAACCAAATGCCCTTTACCAAATACCCAATTAAAATTTTCATCAATTACATGATGTTCTTTGAGTAATTTAACTAAAGTATGATATTGTCCGTGAACATCACTTATGGCAATTAAATTTTCTACACCGCTAAAATCCTGTATGTAATTTATACTATCATTATTATTACACTGATCAATCCAATCAGGATTAAAATCAAACCCAAATTTTCGTTTTATTACCTTAAAATTATTTCCACGAATGTTTTTTTCAACCATGCGGTTTCGATATATCCATTTTACTAAAATCTCATCATTTTCATAAAATATATATGGACCATCTGTTATATTTTTTCGGTTAAAATATCTTGATTCAAAATTTTCTGTGAGTTCAGGATCAACAGTTTCATTCTTTAAATCAAAAGAATGAAACGACAAGCTTACTAAAATGATTAGAAAACCTATTATTGAATTTATAAGTTTTTTAATTAAATACTTCATCTTTGAAACCTTCTATTTCCGAATTTATAACGTTTTCGGAATAATAATAGTTCAAAAATAAGTGATTTTCGTTACTTCGAAGCAATTTATTTTAGGTTAATAATGGAAATTACATAGAATAATGTAATTAATTGTGTAAATAAGTTTTGTTATGGAATTACTTTAATGGCAGTAGATTTAAATGATACCCAGGCTTCTGAGTTTTCTTTAAACTTAAATTTTCGTAAAGATTCGTCAGAAATTACTACTGACAGATCAACGCCAATATCAATAATAATCTCATGATTTGTCAGGTATGGAATAATTTGTTTAATTCTCCCTTTGAAATTATTTGTTGCACTTGATTCAATTCTCTCATTTGAAATAATAATTTCCTCTCCACGAATAATAATTTTCCCTTTTGTAATTTCGTCTTTATTAGAAACATTTATTTCTAATGTCTTATTAATTTTAGCTGTATTTATTGGAGTAAATTCAGCGATAAAAAAGTTTTTAATTCCGGTAAAATTAGCAACAAATTCATTGGCAGGCTTCCGGAAAACTTCTTTAGTTAATCCTTTTTGGATTATTTCTCCATCATGTAATACGGCAACTTTATTTGAAAGTGCAATAGCTTCTTCATAATCATGTGTTACATGTAAGATGGTAACGCCACTTTGATTTATCTGTCGTAATAAATTACGCAAGCCACCCTTAAGTTGTATATCGAGTGATGCCAAAGGTTCATCTAAAAGCAAACAATTGGGGTTTGAAACCAGCATACGAGCCAATGCAACACGTTGTAATTCACCACCCGATAAGTTTTGTGTATTTCTATCTAATAAATGTGTAATATTTGTGAGAGATGCATATTTATTAATTAACTCATCCTTATTACTGTTGTTTATCTTTTTTCTTTTTAAAGGATATGCTATATTTTGTTTTACAGTTAAATGTGGGAAAATAGAGTAATCTTGAAAAACAATTCCCACTTTTCTATTTTGAATTTTTTCACGAGTAATATCCAAATTGTTCTGAAATACTTTCCCGGAATCAGGTTTAATTAATCCTGCAATAATTTCTAATAAAACAGTTTTTCCAACACCCGATTTCCCTAAAAGAACATAGTAATCTCCTTTATTTAACTCCAGATTAATATTTTTAAGTCGGAATTCTCCAAGTTTTATTGATATGTCTTTTAGCTTAAGCATTATTCGATTCTTTTTCTTTTGATAATGTTCTTAATAGAATAAAAAAGACTAAGCATACAATAATAAATACAACAGATACAGGTCTTGCATATTTTAAACCGAATGCACCAAATCGTTCATATATTAGTATAGGAGTTATCATTGGATGATAGGCAACAATAACTACAGCACCAAACTCACTTAATCCGCGTGCAAACATCATAATTAATCCTGAAAGGATATTTTTCCATGCCAGTGGTAATGAAATTGTAAGAAATACACGAAAAGGAGAAGCACCAAGATTTAATGCCGTTTTTTCCAGTTTAACGGGTACATTAATAAAACCATCCCGGGCTGCATTAATTAAAAATGGAATACTTACAAATGCCATTGCTAATGCAATTCCGACAGGATGTCCTACAAAGTTTAACCCAACTGAAGATGCGGCCTTTCCTAAAACTGAATCTCGTGATATAAATCCTAAAATAGCAATTCCGGCGGCAGAATGTGGAATTACAATTGGTAAATCAATGATTCCATTTACTAATTTTTTGAATTTAAATTTTGTTCTGGCTAAAAAATAGGCAAGAGGAATTGCTCCAATAGCAAAAAATATTGTCGATAAAAATGATACACGGAGTGTTAACCAAATACTGTCAATTACTTCCTGATCCTGAGTGGTTTCAAATAACTGTAGCGGAGTAGTAGCTAAAAACATGCTAAGCAGCGGACTAATAATAAAAAGTAAAATTAGCCCGCCAAGTATCAATAATACAATATCAAAATTACTTAGCTTGTTTTTGTACATGTTTATTGTTCGTTAGCCGAAAAATATATTTCATTAATTCCTTTTATAGCCCTGTCGGAGAAAAAATCACAAGCAGGGAATAACCTAAAAATACCTTTATCTGTTGATTCTGGTCGGCATATCAACAAAATTTCAGACTGATCGTTTCGGTTCATTAGTTCGCTAAAAGTAAATACGCCCCTGTATCCATCTTTGGCAACCACTAAAAATATTCCTTCACGGATATTTTTTTGGTTAAACTCAACATGTTTTGCCATAACTTCTTTAAGCATTACACCTGTAAATGGTTGTGTAGAATGTATTCCTCTTCCACGGCCATAAAAAATAGTGTTAAATTTTTCGACCTGCAAATCTTTTGGGTTTTCTGTTATTGTTTCAACTATTTGATTCTCGTTATATATATCAATTTTAGGAGAATATAAAGGTTTTAATTCTTTGATTGTAACAAATGATTTTGGATATGATTTTACGGTTATTTTTACAGGATTGGAAATATTTCTTTCTGTGATTAGATCACTGGGAATAACCAATTTATTTTCTTCAGGTAAAGGCCATAGATCGTTTGTTTTGGAAGGAACAATTCTCATTACCTTGCTGGCAATAATTATTTCCTGCAACTGATTTGGATAATAAATCTCTCCCCAACTGATATTTACTTTTTCTCCTTTATCATTTTCAATTTGAACATACAAGTCAATAATCGGATTAAACTCTTCTTTGTTTTTTTTATTCAGTTTTATCTGATTTAAAATATCATAGAGCGCGTACCCGTCATATCGGTATGCTCCAACAAATTTATCACCATCGTCAGATAAAAGTGTTTCTTTAACAATAACACTTCTAAGTGGTAGTTTTGAGAAATCTACTATTCCCGGATTTTCTATTTCTCCTTCTACGCTAATAGTTTGAACTGGTAAAGCATAAGTTTCTGCATTATCGAAGAAATCGTTTGTAGCATCTGTCGTATCTGCTGTTAATGCTCGTAAATATTTGTTGTCATTTGTATTATCAGTATTTTTTTCATTACATGCAGTAATGATTAATACGAGTAAAGCAATAATTGTTAGTTTTTTCATAATCAAATAATTTATTTATTAGGTTTTGCGTATTGTTTAAGTTTCTCAGGAATTGAATTGTAGGTTTCAGAATATGCAGGAATCATGGATGGTTGCCCGTTTTCTTCCATTATTTTAGCGCCTCCTTGTTTCGATAATACAAAATTAACAAACTTTATTGCGAGCTCTTTGTTGGGTGCATTTTCTAAAACAGTAATTCCGTAAACCATTGGCTGGCCGGTTTTAGTTATAGTAGTCCCCGGAGTTTTACCTGTAATATTAACATTTGCATTTTTGTAAAATTCTCGTAACTCAGGATTTTTTAAATTGATAGAATCCGGTAAAATAACATACTTTAATTCGTGCTGTTGTGCTACCGATCTGTATAAGAATATATAATCAATAGTGTTTGATTCTAACAAAGCCAATAAGTCAACTTCTTTCGGACGAATATATTCCTGATTTTTTGCTATGATTTTGTTTGCAAAACCAGCTTGATTATAATATTGTTCAGCTAATTGAGAAGTTAATATGGCCCGATAACCGCAAGGGTCAGAATTAGGATCTGAGCGTCCGAAAAATACATCTTCACGTAATAAAATTTCATGCCAGTTTTGGGCATTAATTTCGTTTGAATATTTTGATGCATCGTGGTAAACGATTGCCATTTCGTTGCTGGCAAATTTTATATTCCAGTTAGTATAATCAGGTATTAATAATTCATCAATAATTGTGTAATCGGCAGAAGCCATAATATCACAATCTTTATTAAGATCAGTAATTTTGCGTGCGCACTTTACACTTCCTGCCGATTCTAACAAAATTTTAATATTGGGATTTTCTTTCTGAAATTCGTCTTTCATTTGCTTAAATGGAACGGAAAGGCTACCTGCGTGAAAAATTATTAGTTTATTGTTTTCTTTGTTTTTAGTTGTACAACTAACTAATATTAAAGCTGCAAGGACAATGTTTAGTAATAATGTAATTCTTCTCATTTTATTTATTGTTTTAATTAGGATATGCAAAAATAAACATAACGACTAAAAAAAGAAATGATTATTGAATTATTTCTTTTTTGGATGATATTTGATAGATGGATTACGATGTATAGAGCCTCCAGTTCAGCGTAGGGGCTGTCGAAAAAGGCAGTCTCTTTTTTGTTAAATTCATCTTTTCTCTTGT
>JAIORB010000133.1 GCA_021108325.1 Bacteroidales bacterium
CTTCAAAAGCAACATCAACAAGCAGTTTTATTAACTTTTCTTCTAAAAACTATTTTATAGGTCGTAATAGTGGCATAAATAACACAACAGGAATTTATAACTTTTTTGCCGGAGATAGTAGTGGTTATTCAAATACTATGGGTTCAAAAAATATTTTCCTGGGTTATGCAAGTGGCCGTGATAATTTAGGAGATGGTGGCCCTGATAAAGGTAATCATAATATTTTTATCGGCTACAAGGCAGGTTATAGTAATAATGAGGGATTCAATAATATATTTCTCGGTTATCAGGCAGGCTTAAATAATTTAGGAGGCGTGGTTGAAGAAGGAAGTTTTAATACTTTTATTGGTTTTGAAAGTGGATTTGAAAATCAAATAGGAGGTTCTAATACTTTCTTAGGATTTCAGTCAGGACAAAAAAATTATAATGGAAACCATAATACATATCTTGGACGTTGGGCCGGAGCTGAAAATACCGATGGATCATATAATGTTTTTGTTGGTACTGAGGCAGGACGATTTGAAAATCGTTCATATAAACTTTGTATTAATGCGGTGAATGAACCACATTATATTGCTCCTTTGATATTTGGGGATTTTCAGTTAAGACAGGTTGTAATTGATGGTGATGACAGTTTGCTTTATAGTGCACCTGGTGAAAATTTTAAATTTTACGTAAATGGAAGAGCAGGTGGTCTTTCAGGATGGGATGTTTATGATTATAATCTGAAAAGCAAAAATGTTAAATCTTCAAATTTAGTTGGCTCACTTGATAAAGTTTTGAATTTGCAAGGAATTACTTATTCAAAATCACTTGAAAAAGGAATTATACAAAATGAAATAGCAATTGAGCCCCAATCTGCATCAAAGATAATTCCTGATATTGTTAAAAATAACGGGGAATTTTATTCTATTCAATATGGAAAACTTACTGTGCTTTTAATCGAAGCAGTAAAAGAACAACAAACCCAAATTGATGAATTACAAAAACTTATTAAAATAAAAAATATTGAATTAGAAGAATCTGATGATACAAACGATAAGATAAATTTATTGATAGAAGAAAATAAAAAACTAAAACAGGATATAGCTGAAATAAAAGAATTACTAAAATAAAATATATTAATAGAATTGTAATTTAGGTGCTTAGCGGTTTTGTTAATAGATTGATAATAAGATTGCTAATTTTGAAGTGTTTAATAAAATTAGCCGCTTAGCACCTTTTTAAATTAATTCATATATTATTTAAAAATAGAATATTAATTAAAATATATACATCATGATCTTTTTAAGCAAACTTACAAGATCCAAAGAATCAAAACGTTTCATTCTTTTGTTATGTTTTGTATCCCTGACATTATTTACTGTTGCTCAAACAGGGGTTATTAATAATGGTGCTAAAATGATTATTAATTCAGGCGCTGTCATGAAAATAACCGGGTCGGGAGCTGATTATACTAATGCCTCTTACGGTGGTAAAGATGGTAGAATCGATTTGGATGGAAAGATAGAACTGCATGGTGATTGGATAAACCCAAATGATACTGTACTCATTAATGTTGATAGCGATGGAATAGTATTATTTAATGGAACAGCATCACAAAGCATTTCAGGAAGCGCTTCTCTTTTTGAGAACTTTACCATAGACAATGCCACAGGCCTGAGTCTTTCTGCCGATGCAGAAGTTGGCAATGTATTAAGTCTGTCAAATGGCCTTGTTACTTTAAATAGCAACAACCTTATAATAGGAAGTTCAGGAACAATCTCAGGAGGTACTTTCGGACCG
The DNA here is from genome assembly GCA_021108325.1 of Bacteroidales bacterium. Taxonomy (GTDB): domain Bacteria; phylum Bacteroidota; class Bacteroidia; order Bacteroidales; family UBA12077; genus UBA12077. The sequence continues at coordinate 1,786 of JAIORB010000133.1, forward strand.
ACTCGAATGATTGTAACTAATGGAAGCGGAACCTTAAGAAAATCTGTTGTCGGAGCAGGATCATTTATTTTCCCTATTGGAGATAATACTTCAGGAGCTGAATACTCGCCTGTTGATTTTGATTTAACTGCATATTCTGATATTGTTTCTGCCTGGGTTAGTGCTCGTGTAACTGATGCAAAGCATTCTTCAAATACAAGTCCATCCGAATTTTTAAGTCGATATTGGACTTTATCATCTTCAGGAATTACGGCACCTAATTACGATGCTGATTTTAAATATTTACAAGCTGATGTAGTTGGTACTGAAGCTAATATTTATGCAGCCGAATACGATGGTTCAGTACGAACTGTTTATTCAACAGTCGATGTAACAAATAATATTTTACCTGTAACCGGATTATCTTCTTTTGCCGATTATACCGGTGTTGATGGAACCGTGCCAACGGTTTTAATATCTACAAGCGAATCAGATACAACAAATACAAATCCAATTCCGTTTACAGTAACTTTTAGTGAAGCTGTAACCGAATTTGTTGTTGGAGATATTGGTATAATAAATGGTTCTGTAAGCAATTTTAACGATGCAAGCAATCCTGTATTTACATTTGATGTAACTCCAGCAAAAGATAGTACTGTAACCATTGATGTTGGAGCAGGAGTTGCTCAGGATGCTGCAGGTAACGATAATACTGCTGCAACAACTTATAGAATTGAATATGATGGTACCGATCCTGTTGTTAGTACTTTATACCCTGGAGTTGGTCAAGCAAATATTGGACTTGCCGATAATTTACAAATGACATTTGATGAGTTTGTTTATCTTAATACCGGGAATATCGAAATTAGAAAAGTTACAGGAGGAACATTGGTTGAATCTATAAATGTAACAAGCCTCGATGGTGATGGAACAGAAACTATTACTATTAATCCATCTTCAGATTTTGAAAGTCAGGTTGAATACTATGTTCTTGTACCTTCCGGAGCATTTATTGATGCAGCAGGAAATGAGTATGCAGGAATAAGCGGAACAACTGATTGGACATTTACTACTGTAGATATTAATAATCCTTATATAAGCTTTGTTAGTCCTGAAGATGAATCACCTGAAGTATCTGTTACATCTGATTTAGTGATAACATTTAGTGAAAATGTAAATGCTGTGGCTGGTAAGTATATAACAATTATGAATGCAAGCACGTCATCAACGCATGAAACAATTGAAGCTTCTAATGGTATAGTAACAATAAATAATGAGGTGGTAACTATTAATCCTTCAATTGATTTTGCCGGAGAAACAGATTATTATGTTTTGATTGATGAAGGTGCATTTGAAGATACTGAATCAAATCCATTTGCAGGAATTTCATCTGTTGTTTATTGGAACTTTACAACAGAAGATATTTCAGTACCAACAGTTACAATAACATCTACAGAATCTGATCCAACAAATGTTTCTCCATTTGAAGTAAGTATTGAATTTAGTGAAGTGGTTACCGGATTTGAGATAGGAGATATTACAGTTGGTAACGGAGCAGCGGGTAATCTAAATACTTCTGATAATATAACATTTATTGCTGATATTACCCCAACAGCTGATGGACTCGTTACTGTTGATGTTGCTGCGGATGTTGCAACCGATGCAGCTGACAATGGAAATACTGCAGCAACACAATTTAGTATTACTTATGACGGTACAGTTCCAACAGTTACGATAACATCTACAGAACCTGATCCTACATTCAACAGTAATTTCGATATTACAATTGAATTTAGCGAAGAAGTAACAGGTTTTGAATTAACCGATATTATTGTTGGTAATGGTACAGCAGGTAATTTTAGTACTACGGATAACACTATATTTACTTCAACTATAACACCTGACGTAGTAGGTTCTGTAACAGTTGATGTATTTGCCGGTGTTGCTTCCGATCCTGCTGGTAATGTAAATACTGCAGCAACTCAGTTTTCTATACAATTTGATGGAATAAAACCTGATGTTACTGTTTCAACCACTGCATCAGATCCTACAAATGTATCACCAATAACATTTGATATTGTATTTGAAATTGAAGTAACAGGATTTGAATTAACCGATATTACTGTTACTAATGCAAGTGCAAGTAATCTGCAAACATCTGATAGTATTTCATTTACTGTGGATATTACACCGGATAGTGATGGATTAGTTTCTGTGTTGGTGCCTGCCGGTGTAGCCGAAACATCAATTGGTAATGTAAATAATGCATCAAACACAGCAAATATTACTTACGATACTACATCGCCATCAGTAACAATAACATCAGTAGAATCAGGAACTGTAACAGGTAATTTTGACATAACAATAACATTTAGTGAAGTTGTTACCGGCTTTACAAGTGATGATATTACTGTTGTCAATGGATCAGTTAATAGTTTCACGGCATCAACTGCTGATCAAATATGGACTGTTACAATAGCACCGGTTACAGATGGAGATGTTACTGTGAATATAAGTGCCGGACTTGCTCAGGATGCTGCAGGAAATGATAACACTGCAGCCGATCAGTTCAGTATTACTTATGATTCAGGTGTTGGCTTTGAAGACCTTATTCCTTATGAAATTTCAATTTATTCATTAGAAAACAGAGTAATAGTAGAATTTACAAATGAGGGTAATTATCAATTCGAAAAGGGAATAATTGAGGTTTATAATTTACTTGGTCAAAAAATTACGAGCTCTAACATCAATGACTTTGTGAAATTTGAAACAAAAGTTGAGCATGTTTCACAAATATATATTGTTAAGGTTGTTATTGACGGTGTACCTTATACAAAGAGACTTTATATTGAATAGTTTTAGAAAAATTTGATTTAATTTAAAAAGACAAAATACTATTTTTAGTATTTTGTCTTTTTTATTTTTTATATTTATATTGTTTTTCTACTTAAATAATTTAGTTATGATGAAAAAGAATATAATTCTCTTTTTGCTATTATTTATATATATCCCATTAACTGCACAAATTAATAAAAATGGAATTCCCCTTATAAAAAATTATGCACCCAACGATTATAATGCTGCTGAACAAAACTGGACAATTTGTGAAGATAATCGGGGAGTCATATATTTTGGGAATAATGATGGTGGAATATTAGAATTTGATGGAAATAGTTGGGAAAGAATTCCAATATCAAACGGTTCAATTATAAGATCATTAGCATATTCAGATGATGGAACTGTTTATGTAGGAGGAGTTGAGGAGTTTGGATATTTAACACCTGATAAAAAGGGTGAAATGTATTATCATACTTTGACTAATCAGTTAGATACTGTTGATTTTAAGGATGTATGGAAGATATATACTGTTAATAATGAAGTTTATTTTTGCGAGGACAGGAATATATTTAAGTTCGTTGATAAAAAATTATCGAATGTATACAAAAATACCGGAGAATCATTTTTAAGCTTTTTAGTTGGAGATAAAATATATTGGGGTAGTTATGATAAAGGATTATATGAATTAATTGAAGATACAATACAATATACGAATGGGGGCGATTTTTATAAAGAGAAAGATATTTTTGTTATGTTGCCATGGTCTGAAAATGAAATTTTTATAGCAACAATTGGGCAGGGATTATATATTTATAATAGAGTGACTGGATTATCCCAAGATTTTAAATCTATGGGAGTAGAATTTCAAGAATTATACAATTTGCTTGACCAATCGCAAATATATAATGGTATAAAACTTTCTAATGATCAATATGCTCTAGCGACATTGAATAAAGGTTGTTTAATATTTAATCAGGAAGGTGAATTAATACATAAGTTAGATAAAGAAAATGGATTACAGGACCTTACCGTAATTAATTTGTTTGAATCAAAAGATGATCATTTATGGTTAGGATTAAATAAAGGGATATCTTTTATAGAGTATAATACTCCATTTACTAAATTTGATCAGGAATATGGCATTGAAGGAATTGTCGTTGATGTAATACGTTATAATAATATTCTTTTTGTTTCGACAAATATTGGTTTATATTATTTAGATTATGATTCTCAAGATATGCCTGTTTTTATGAGTATACCTATGGATAGAACCGTTACTGATATGGACATCTTTAAAGATTATAGAACAGGCGAAACAAAGCTTATAATAGGATCTAATTTTGGTGTTTGGGAATTTATATCTAAAGGTAAAGAACCTGATTATATTTCAACAACTGCTTATGAATGTGAAGTTATTTATCAATCAAGCTTATTTCCTAATAGATTATATGTTGGATGTTTAAATGGTCTGGCTCTATTAGAGTATAATAACAATGCATGGATTGATAAAGGAAATGTAAACGATGATATTTCGTCTCAAATAACGTCTATAATTGAAGATGAAAAAGGTAATATTTGGTTAGGATCTGTATTAAAAGGGGTTATAAAATTAAGTAGCGATCAAAATATAGAAAGATATGGTATTGAGGATGGTTTACCAGATATGAATGATAATAAGGTTTACTTTATTGATAATCAAGTTGTGTGTGCTACACAAAAGGGTTTATATAATTATAATAAAGCAACAAATAAATTTGAAAAATACAAAGATTTTGGTGAGAAGTATTTTTTAAATACTGACAAAGTAAAAAGTATTGATTTTGAAAAAAAAGATGAATATTGGATAGTTTTATCTAATTCAGTAACTAATTATGAATATATTGAGAAATTAAGAATTAGCCAGGATAGAATTGTAACTATTGAGGATATTCCCTTTAAACGTTTATTAAAAAAATCTTTTTACGAATTTACTTTTGATGGTGATAATGGCGTTTGGATTGCAACTTCGGATGCAATTTATAATTATCAGGAAAGATTACAAGACGATTTTTCAAAGTTTTACAATAGCCTTATCCGTAAAATTGAAATGGGAATTGATTCTGTTATATTTTGGGGAACTTATTATAAAGATACTTCAAATCTTATTGTTGATTTGAATCAACCTGAAGAGCTTAAAAAAACAGTTAAGTATAAAGATAATTCATTTAATTTCTTTTATTCAACTCCATTTGTTCCAACCGATGAAATTAAATATAGTTATAAACTTGAAGGTTTTGATGATCAGTGGTCGAGTTGGAATATAGAAACAGACCGTGGTTATACTAACCTTAATGAAGGTCATTATACTTTCATGGTAAAATCGAAAAATATTTATGGTATCGAAAGTGAAGTTGTTACATATGAGTTTAGTATTAGACCACCTTGGTACAAAACTTTATTGGCTTATTTCTTTTATATTGTTTTAGCAATTTTTGTAATAATTGTTATTGTTAAAATTTACACCAGGAGGTTAGAATTAGAAAAAATTCGATTGGAACAAATTGTAAAAGAACGTACCGAAGAAGTTGTTAAGCAAAAAGATGAGATTGCTGAAAAGAATAAAAGTATTACAGATAGTATAGAATATGCGAGTCGTATACAAACAGCTATATTACCATCAAAAGAGTTTGCCGAAGAAATCCTTCCGGAACATTTTATATTATTCAGGCCTCGCGATATTGTTAGTGGTGACTTTTTCTGGATGACAAAAAAAGATAACTTAGTGGTTGTAATTGCGGCAGATTGTACAGGTCATGGAGTTCCGGGTGCTTTCATGAGTATGTTGGGTGTTTCTTTCTTAAACGAGATTGTTAACCGACACGAAGTTACTTCAGCCAATGTTATTTTAAATAACTTAAGAAGGGATATTAAGAAAACTCTTGGTCAGGAAGGTAAAGAAGGTGAAGCAAAAGATGGTATGGACATTGCCTTATGTGTTATTGATATTGAGAATATGAAAATGCAGTATTCCGGAGCTTATAATCCGCTATATTTATTTCGCAACAATGAGTTAATGGAAGTAAAAGCAGATAGAATGCCAATTGGAATATATATTAAAGAAAAAGAATCATTTACTAATAATGAAATTGATCTGCAAGAGGGAGACGTATTCTATATATTCTCTGATGGTTATCAGGATCAGTTTGGTGGAGAAGACGGACAAAAATTTAAAACTAAAAACTATAAGCAATTCCTACTTGAGATTCATCAAAAACCGATGGCTGAACAAAGGGAAATACTTGATAAAAGAATTGATGAATGGCGTGGTGATTGGGAACAGATCGATGATATTATTATTTTAGGTATAAGAGTATAGAAGGATGTCTAAAAAGGTGCTAAGCGGCCAATTTTATAAAATACTTCAAAACTAGCAATCTTATTATCAATTTGTTAGCAAATTCGCTAAGCACCTAATAAATTTTTTGATTAATTATTTGGTGCAAAGAAAATTACGATTACTTTTGAAAAAGAAAAAGTTCTGGTTTAATTTAGCGTTAAAAAAATGAAGGGCTAAAGCCCTGTTTTCATAGCATATTTATAACCCCGGCTTTATCCCGATGGCTATTGGGAGGGTTAGTTAGCACACCAGATAAGGACTTTAGTCCAAAAATATCGAACTTAACAACGCTAAATTAAATTAGAGCCAAAGAAAATACTAACAGGCTTATTACATGTTATATAAGAATTCAATTTTCTTAAAAAAATATCCCCTACTTCTATTTTTGATTTTTTTATTAATATTTCAATCTATACAAGTTTATGGCCAAAATGTAAATCAAAATAATAGAGTCCTGTCAATAATAGATGTAGCAGAGCTTACACTGGAAAACAATAAAAATATATTAGTTAGTAAATCAAATGTTGAGGTTGCTGAAGGAAATATCTTAAAATCGAAATCTGTTTTCAATTTAAAATTTAAAGGTAGTATTGATAAAACATATACTATAACACCATTAACAATTGATCAGAGGGAAAACTTATCTGATTACTCAAATTCAAGTTATACTGAAAATGATTTATTTGATTATACCATTGGTGCTTATAAGAAATTTAAATTCGGTACAATAATAAATCCGGGTATAACTTTTACTAATTTCGGAAAGGATACTCTTTACAATTATTTATATGAAGCAGGATCTGGTGAATATATAACAAATAGAAGTAAAGTTTATCTAAATCTAAATCAACCAATTTTAAAAGGAGCCGGAAAAGAATATAATACAGCAGATCTTAGAATCAGTAAAAAAAGATACCAGCTAACAGAAGAATATTATTACCATAATATTTCAACGAGCTTATTAGAATCTTTTATTGCATATTTAGAATATATTGGGGTAAAAAAGAATCTTGAAATACAAGAAAATATTGATGATAAATTTTTATTGGTAATTCATCAAATTGAAAAATTGATTGAAATGGATGCAATACCTGCATCGGATTTAAATTATTTAAAGGCAAACTATACAGCAAGAAAATCTGAATTGGTAGATGCTCAAAATCAATTGCAAAATTATAAAATACATTTAGCTAATAAAATTGGTCTTGATAGAGAAGAAATACCTAAGATGTTTGAACCTCCAAATGAGTATATAATTTCAGATATTGAATTAGTTTCAAGAAAAGAAGATTATATTGGATACTCTTATAGACAAAGCTTAATGAATAGAAAAGATTATCTTGGTTCAGAATTATTGTTGGATGTTGAAAAAGAATTAGTTAAATACTATAAAAAGAGTTTAAAGCCAACGCTCGATTTAAATTTATCTATAGGTTATAATGGCATTTACGAGTCTGGTAATTTTGATCAATATTACAAACCTTATTTTGAAAATATCCCGGGAATAAATTATAAAGTTGGAATTTCATTTGTTATAGATGCAAATAATGACTTAAATAATGGAAATCTAATAGTTGCAAAAGGTAATTATAATAGGCAGAAAGCATTATCACAATCCTTAGAAGAAGATATATATATTAATATTTCAAAGTTTTACAACGATATTATTAATTACAAAGAAATAGTATTATTGTATAAAGAAACAGTAAGGTTTTATGAAGAAGCTTTAGAAAATGAGAATATAAAACTAAAACTTGGAACATCAACGGTTATTAACCTGGTTCAAATTCAAAATGATTATTATTTAGCATTAGATCTTTTGTATAGCGCTATATTAAATTTGAATATGTCAATACTTTATTATAGATATCATACAGGAACGTTGTGCTCTATTATTGATGATAATACTATTGATATTGATTATCAGAATTTATTTTCGTTACCTTTTAAATTTGATAACTACTAAATGAATAATCAACTATTTAGAAAAGAAGCCTTAGTTAGAATTGAGTCTCCCGAGAGACTAAATGAAATGGTTAAGATTACATCTGCCAGAAGTTGGTTAATATTGACAGCTATAATTGGTGTTTTAACAGCTTTTATTCTATGGAGCATATTTGGCGAATTACCGTATACGATAAATGGTCAGGGAATTATTCAACAGCCGGGAGGTATTATCGAAATTGCATCAATTGCACCCGGAAGAATTGAAAGAACAATGGTGCTTGAAGCGGATATTATTAACGAAGGTGATGTAATAGCTTATATTGATCAACCTGAATTGGAAATGCAAATTGAAAATGCTAAAAAAGAACTTGCTGATATTAACAAGAGATTTATGCAGATTTCTGATTTCGGTTATGAAAATTTAGAGTTGAAAAAAATATTATACGATAAAGAAGAAAAAATTTTAAATAAAACCATAAAGTTAAACCTTGATAGATTAGATTTTATAAAGGAAAGAATAGCTGCCCAGGAGGAACTTTTAGCAAAAGGCTTAATCACTAAAGAAAATTTAAATAACACTAAAGAAGAGTTTTTTAATATTCAGCAGGAGAATGACAACCTTTCAAATGATATGAAAGAATTGCAACAAAAAATTTATGAAATTAAAGAACAAAATGAAATAGAATTAAATCAGATTAAATCAGAAATTCTTAACGTTGAAAATAGAATAAGAGAATTAGAAGCTTTACATCAACTTAATACGAAAGTTATTAGCCCTTATGCAGGAAAAATTATTGAATTAATGGTAAATCCGGGCAAAGTAATTGAAGCAGGAAACCCGATTGTGAGTATTGAACCATTGAACTTAATAAATGACCTTCAGGCTATAATATACGTAAATCCAAAAGAAGGTAAAAAGATAGAACCCAAAATGAAAGTAAAACTTTCTCCTTCTACAATAGAAGTAGAAGAATTTGGATATATTAATGGTATTGTAGAGAAAGTTTCTGAGTATCCATCTACATTTCAGGGAATGTTGAGAACATTAGGGAGCATGGAATTAGTAAAAACATTTACACAGGAAGGGCCGCCAATAGCCATCAAAGTTTATTTGGATAAAGACTCAACCACCTTTAGCGGATATTCATGGACATCTAAGCATGGGCCTGAATTAGAAATAAAATCGGGTACTTTATGTTCATCTAAAATCGTTACCGAAACAAGAAGGCCAATTTCTCTATTATTTCCAAAGCTTTCTAACAGAACCTCTAAATACTTAAATGAAAAATTTGAAACCAGGGAAACTAAATCAAAAAAAGAAAAAGAAGCCTATGTAATCAATCAAGAATATAATACAGAAAAGAATAAAGGATCACTGAATGATACCTTAAGTGAAAAAGTTGATATTTCTGGTTTTACAATTCAAATAGCAGCTACCAGAAGATCATTAAGTTTATATGAATTATCGACAATATATAATGGTGAAGAAAAAATTAATAAGGAATATATTGATGATTGGTATAAATATTCAATTGGAAATTTTAGATCAAAAGATGAAGCAAAGTCATATATAAAGGAAAATAATTTAGGAGCCAGAGTATTTATAAGAACTATAACCAATGTAAAATGATAATGCTTTATTTTATATGAGTAAAAGAGTAAAAACCCCGGTTGTTTTGCAAATGGAAGCTGTTGAATGTGGAGCGGCCAGCCTGAGTATTGTATTATCATATTTTAAAAGATTTGTTCCCTTAGAAAAACTGCGACAAGATTGTGATGTTAACAGAGATGGAAGTAGTGCAAAGAATATATTAAAAGCTGCTGCATTGCATGGAATGGAAGGAAAGGGATATAAGTTTGAAGTTGAAGATTTTGAAGATCAGGATTTCCCTGTAATAATTCACTGGAAGTTTAATCATTTTCTGGTTTTAGAAGGAATTAAAAATGACAAAGTTTACCTAAATGATCCGGCTGTCGGGCATCAGGTTATTACTTTGGAAGAATTCGGTGCGTCTTTTACCGGGATAATATTAGAAATAGTTCCGTCAGACAACTTTACAAAACTTGGCAAAAAAAGTAATTTATTAGCAGGATTAAAGTCAAGATTAAAACATTACGAAAAGGATATAGCATTTATAATATTCTTAGGTTTGCTTTTGGTTGTTCCCGGAATAGTAATTCCTGTTTTCACACGTATTTTTGTTGATAATATTTTAATTGGAAATTTAAGAGAATGGCTTTGGCCATTGGTGGCTGGCATGGCAATTACTGCAGTTTTCAGGGCTGTTGTAAATTACTTAAAATTGCATTATTTATTGCGGACTAAGAGTAAACTTGATATGGTGACCTCTGCTAAATACTTTTGGCATGTTTTAAGATTACCAATTAGTTTTTTTAATCAAAGGTACAGAGGTGAAATAGGTAGCAGGATACTATTAAATTCTAAAGTAGCGGACCTAATAACAGGGAAATTAGCAAATAACTTTTTAGATATTATTCTTATAGCATTTTATTTTATTATAATGCTACAATATGATGTTGTACTTACAATACTCGGTACATGTCTTTCTTTAATAAATATAATAGCCCTGAGAATAATATCTAAAAAAAGAGCAGAAGGATATTTGAATTATACTTCTGAATCAGGAAAACTCATGGGAGTAACTTTAGGAGGAATTCAAACCATTGAAACATTAAAAGCAATGGGGCGGGAAAATGATTTTTTCATTAAATGGTCGGGCTATTTTACCAAAGTTGTTAATGCCGGCCAAAAGTTAGGAATATTAACATTGTTGCTTAATTCAGTACCTGTATTATTGAAATCAATAATCACAATAGTTATATTGATAATTGGATCTTTAAAAGTAATTAATGGAGTAATTACAATGGGAATGTTGGTTGCATTTCAAAGCTTATTTGAAAGTTTTTCACAACCGATTGAGAATTTAGTAAGATTAGGAAGTGACTTACAAGAAGCGGAAGGAGATATGACCAGGCTTGATGATGTTTTAAAATCTGAAATAGATATACAGGTGTCAAGAGAGTTAAGGCTGAATAAAGATAATTATTCCGAAATTACAAAAAAATTAGATGGTTATATTGAGTTTAGAAATGTTACGTTTGGATATTCAAATTTCTCGAAACCTTTAATAGAAAATTTAAGCTTTAAAATAGCTCCGGGAGAAAAAGCAGCCTTAGTTGGTGGTTCAGGTAGCGGAAAATCTACAATCGCTAAGTTACTAGCTGGGTTTTATGAACCCTGGAGTGGAGAAATCTTATTTGATGATAAGCCCCGGGCAGAATGGCCCCGACAGGTTATCAATAACACGCTTTCAATGGTTGCACAAGAAGTTTTCTTATTTCAGGGAACATTTACAGAAATATTAACTATTTGGGATACAACAGTTCCTGATCAAATGGTTATTCAGGCTGCTAAAGATGCCTGTGTACATGAGTTTATATCCGGTAAATCAAAGGCTTATGATTATGAAATAGCAGAAGGTGGAAAAAATCTGAGTGGTGGTCAAAGGCAACGGTTAGAAATAGCCAGGGCTCTGGTTAGTAATCCATCATCGATAATTCTGGATGAAGCAACAAGTGCTCTGGATTCATTAACTGAACAAATCGTTTTAGATAATATAGGAAAAAGAAAATGTTCTGTTTTAGTGGTTGCACATAGACTAAGTACAATTCGGGACTGTGACGAGATTATCGTATTACAGCAAGGACAAATTATTGAGCGTGGTGTACACAAAGATTTATTGAAGAAAAAAGGAGAGTATGCAAAATTAATTGAAAACTGACACAGAAAATTGAAATATAAAACCAGATTTAATGAATACTGAAATAGTTAAATTCATAAAAGAAAATGGGAAACAAATTAAATTGGCAGATAATACACCTGTTGAATTTTCCGATCCCAATAAAATCTGGTATATACATAAAGGAAAAATAAATCTAAGTGGAGCTAAATCTGTAAATAATAAAATAACCGGAAAAGTTTATTATTTATCAAAATTTCAAGAAGGAGAAATATTAATTGGATGCCAACAACAAGGTAAAAGTAATTTTTGTTTTATTGTTAGTCCTGAAGAAGATACTGTTATTTATGAATTTTCAGTAAGTTATACAAAACGAAAAATTAAGAAGAACAATGTTTTAATTAATAGATTAGTAGAGTTAATCGATAATTGGGTGATAAAATTATTTGAAATAACTAATAATTTTAGTACGAATGAAAAAAACAATATTGACTATTATTTAGATGAGAATATAATAAATGTAGAAAAACCCGAATCGTTTCTTTCAACACGAAAAAGATTGATTTGGTTCAATTCAAATGAAAGTGAGAATTTTTTATTTTGTGGCCATTTGACCATAGAAAATACAGGGCCGGTTTTCTTTCCTGTTTCAAAAGAAGCTTATATAAAATTAAAAGAGCCGGTAAATTTAAAATCATATAAGACTCTCGATATATTCGATAAAAGTGAATTTTGGAACGGCCTGAATTTGTATATTGAGTTAATTCTTGAAAAGATACAGTATGAAATAAAACAACAAAAAAGGGTAACTGATGAATGGCTCGAAAGAAAATATAAAGCAAGAAACAAGGAGTTTTTTCATACAGTTGGCTTAGCAAAAACTGTTTTAGAAGATTCACACGAAGAACAAATAATTTCCAAGTTTAAGAAAAGTCCTGATAATTTATTTAATGTTTGTTCTTTAGTTGCGGAGAACTTAGATATTAAATTGGTATTTCCTCCAAATTTAGAGAGCTGTTCGGACCCAATTGATGAAATTAGCAGATACTCGGGTATAAGATACAGGGAAATAATATTAGATGGGAAATGGTATAAAAATATTGGGAATAATGCATTAATAGCATTTATTGAAGAATCAAATAATCCGATTGCCATAATTCCAAAAAGGAATGAAATAATAGCATATGACCTTAAAGAAGGTACATCATTTGAAATAAATAAAAATTCACATGAAAAAATTGAGAAAATATCTTATACGCTATACAAGCCTTTGCCAAATAAAAAATTGAAATTAAAAGATTTAATTAAATATTCAATTATAAAGAATAAAAGAGATATTTTCAGGTTAATAAATTCAGGTCTTTTAACTACAATATTGGCGCTTCTTGTACCAATTATGACAGCAATATTATTTGATTCTATTATTCCAAATGCACAGAGTAGTCAATTAATATATATAGCTTTTGCATTACTAATGGCAGCTGTTGGAGGCATATTTTTTGAAATTGTAAAAAGTATATCGGTATTAAGATTAAGAGGAATTATCGATAGCAATTTGCAAGCAGCTCTTTGGGATCGATTGCTTGAAATGCCTTCAGAGTTTTTTAGAAAATTCACTTCTGGTGACCTGGCAGATAGATCTTTAAGTATTACTTATATTATTAATATTTTATCCGGTGTTATAATTACTTCTATAATAGGTGGTATTTTTTCAGTTTTTAATTTCTTCCTGTTATACTATTTTAGTCCCAAGTTAGCGTTAATTACTTCAGGATTAGTTATTGTGTACATTATAACAATGTATTTTCTTGGCAAGAAACAAATTATATATGAGAAAAAGATTCAATATCACGAAGGAAAGAATTTTGGCATTATCTTACAATTGCTTACCGGTATAACTACATTAAAGATTTCAGGAACAGAAATAAAAGCTTTTATTCATTGGTTTAAAAACTATATTATATCAAAAGAATATTCAATTGCAGCCGAAAAAAATAAAAACATTCAGCGAATAATAAGTTCGTCATTTTATATAATCTCATTAACTATTATTTATTTTTCTTTAATTAAACTTACAACAGGAATTACAACAGGTCAATTTCTGGCCTTTAATGCTGCATTGGGAGCTTTTATTCTATCAATGATAGGCCTTAGTGAAAGTATAGTTTACGCATTAGAAATAATTCCTTATTATGATCGAATGAAACCTGTATTTGATGAGTTACCTGAAAGTTTTGGTGTTAAAACAGCTCCTGAAGAATTAAAGGGAAACATTGAGTTACATAACATTATATTTCGATATAATGAAAACGCACCTTTAGTTTTAAATAATATTTCCTTTAAAATTAGAAAGGGAGAATATATTGCTCTTGTGGGGCCTTCCGGATCCGGGAAATCGACCATAATCAGATTATTGCTTGGTTTTAATAATTTGGATTCAGGAACTATAATTTATGATGATCAAGAATTAAAAAATATTGATTTAAGGCTTTTAAGAAGACAATTAGGTGTTGTATTGCAGGATGGAAGTTTATTTGGTGGTGATATTTTTACTAATATTATTGGTTCATCACCTCATTTAACATTGAATGATGCATGGGATGCTGCCGAAGAAGCAGCTTTGGATAAAGATATTGAAAGCATGCCAATGGGAATGTTTACAATAGTAAGTGAAGATGGAGGTACACTTTCAGGGGGACAAAGGCAAAGATTAATGATAGCCAGGGCATTAGTTCATAAGCCTAAAATATTAATTTTTGATGAAGCTACTTCTGCACTTGATAACAGGACACAGGCAATTGTGACCGAAAGTCTGGACAAACTTCAGGTGACAAGAATTGTTGTTGCTCATAGATTAAGTACAATAAAAAATGCCGATAGAATAATATACCTTGAAGAAGGTAAAATATTGGAAGAAGGAAATTACAATGACTTAATGCTGCTTAAAGGACGTTTCTATGGGCTTGCACAGAGACAACTTGAATAATTACTTAATATTTGTTAAAAATGAATATTGTGTTTGTTTAATAAAATTATTTTGTTAATTTTAATTATTATTAATCTAAAAAAATAAGTTATGAAAACAAAAAAAACAAAAAAAGATCCTAAAAAGAAAAAAAAAGAAGTTAATGTAAAAGACCTGGAAAATGTAACTGGTGGTGGTAGTGTAGGTGGATTTGCAGTTAGCGGTAGAAGTCCAAGTTAGTTATTAGTTATAATTTAATAAGATTTAAAAGCCAGGTATTGTTTACAACCTGGGTTTTTTATATCAATTCTTCTTCAAAATACTATCCCGATTTAATCGGGATAGTATTTTGAAGTTTAGAATGGTTATATTTATTTAATCCAGAACTCCCTGCGGTCTTGCCGCATGGATGAATGGTAAATTATAAATCAGAAAATTCGGTTTTGACCTTTAATATTAAAATTTGTTAAAAATGAATATTGTTCTTGTTTTATAATTTTTTTTAATTATTTTTATATTAATGGTTTAATAATCTAAAAAATGAAGTTATGAAAACAAAAAAAACAAAAAAAGATCCTAAAAAAAACAAAAAGGAAATTAATCCAAAAGATTTAGAAAATGTAACTGGTGGTGGAAAAGTTGGTGGTTTTGCAGTTAGTGGAAGAACTTCTACCTAGTAGTTAGTTATATTTAATAAGTTATAAAGCCAGGTTGTAAAACCTGGTTTTTTTATACCAATTCTTCTTCAAAATGTCGTTCCGATTTAATCGGGATAGTATTTTGAATAATAAACGGTATTATTCACCCTTAGAAGATTTAATTTTGCTTCTGTATTTCATAACTTCCGACTCCTTAAACAAAATTTTAAGTTGCAGGTAAAATACATATCGTGAAATAATCGTCGATATGAATAAAATAATTAATAAAAAGAATATATCATTAATGATTTCGCCTATTGTAAAATTATAAAGTAATGAAATAATTATTGCGAATATTAAAGTAAATAACAACTGACTTAAATAGACCCTTAGAGGGAAAAGGTATAAAAAACTTGTTGTTAATATAGTAATAACGGCAATATTGTAGTTTCCGTCACCATATTTTATAAAAATTACCGACTTAAAAACAGACCATAAAAGAATAAAAATCGATATAATTCCATGGACATATTTATGGTGACCTTGAATATTCCTGTGAGTTTTTACCTGGTTAAAATATACATATATTGTAAAAACGAATGAAAATACTAAAAAAACGATATCAGCTTTAAGATGAATAAGAAACACCTTGTAGTCTGCAAGTTTTTGTATTATAGATATATCATAAAATGTAAATGCAGAAGAGCATATAATTAAAAAAACGGTTAAATATTTTGATCTTATATTATTTAGAAAGCATAGTCTTTTACTAAAGTCTTCGCTAAGGTTTTGTGGGTTAATAAATAATTTTTGAAAGCTTGTCATTAATAAAGTATTGATACGTTCTATCAAATTTAGTAAAAAAATACTACTTTATTAAAATTCCCTTAAATAATAAAACCGCTCTTAGAGCGGTTTTGTGAACCTGGAGGGATTCGAACCCCCAACCTCCTGATCCGTAATCAGGTGCACTATCCATTATGCTACAGGTCCAATTTATTTTTTAAAAATTCTCTTCCGATTCCGGATTTAAAATATTTTTCTCTTTTTCTTGCTTCTTCTCTGCTAGTAACTTTTTCATAATATGCTATTTCCCATGGCTTGTAAGGAGCTGTTGATTTATTCTTACCATAATTATGTTCACTTAACCTCCTTTCCAAATCCGTTGTAAATCCCTTGTATAACCTTCCGTCTTTAACACTTTTTATAACATAAACAAAGAACATATTATTGTTTTTACTGTAGTTAGGTGCACCCTGCCTGCCGGCAGGCAGGTATCCATTATGCTACAGGTCCAATTGCGGTGCAAATATATATAAAAAACCTCAAATTATAGCTTTTTGTATAAAGCTTTCAATTTAAATATTAATGACCAGCCCTGCTAGGGTTTTAAACCCTGGCAGGGCTTTGGCGAATAATATCAAAATATCAGATTTATGTAAAAAATTTTAATTTTAATTACGCGATTTATAATTTTAATCTCATCTATTATTTAGTAAATTTGAATAATATTTTAATTTCTAATATAAAAATCCATATCATGAAAAAGATAATTAAATGGTTCTTTCGAATTTTTCTCATCCTTATCGGTTTGATTATTATTTTATTAATAGTTATTCCAATGTTTTTTAAAGATGAGATGTTAACCAAAGTTAAAGAAGAGATTAATAACAACGTAAATGCAAAAGTTGAATTTGCCGATTTTAAATTATCAATATTTAAGTCTTTTCCCGATTTAAATCTGGGTTTGCATGAAGTTTTAGTTACAGGTATAGATCATTTTGAAGGTGATACTTTAGTTTATTTCAAGTCATTTAATGTTCAGGTTGATTTGGTAAGTGCCATTAAAAAGAATGTTGTTGTTAAAGGAATTGTGCTAAACGAGCCATTTATTAATGGTATGGTTCTGGAAGACAGTACTGCTAACTGGGATATTACTAAACCTGTTGAAGAAATTCCGGACACAATAGCAGTTGAAGAAGAAGTAATTGAAGTGGATACGACGGCTGAAACAATGGATTACCGTGTTGATTTACAAAAGTTTCAAATAAAAGATGCCATAATTAAATATAATGACGAAACATCAAACATGACAGCATCAATTGAAAATCTTAATTTTCTGGTTAAAGGAGATTTAGGGGTGGATTACTCGGATATAACTATTAATACTTCCATCGATGCCATTAATGTTAAAATGGACGGAATTCGATACATGAAAAACGCTTCCTTTGGTTTTGATGCTACCATTGGTGCCGATATGGAGAATATGATATTTACTTTTAAGGATAATTTATTTTCCTTGAATGATATAGCATTAGGTTTCGAAGGTGTAGTTGAAATGCTTGAAGAAGATATTAATGTAGATGTTAAATTTGGTACTAAAAAAACAAGTTTTAAATCATTACTATCGATGGTTCCTGCAATTTATATGAAAGGATTTGAAGAGCTAAAAACCTCAGGAAATCTTGCTTTAAGCGGTGATATAAAAGGGACATATAATGAAACACAAATGCCATCGGCTAATATCCGACTGCTTGTTGAAAATGCTATGTTTCAATATCCTGATTTGCCAAAATCAGTAGAAAATATAAATATAGACCTTGCTATATTTTACGATGGTGTTGTAGATGATAATACGAAAGTCGATTTAAATATATTCCATGTTGAGCTGGCTGATAATCCTTTCGATATTGCCATGCACATTCGTACTCCATTTAGTGATCCGCATATTGAAGGTTCTGTTGATGCACATGTTATTTTAAATACTTTAACAGATGTATTGCCTTTAGAAGATATGAGTCTTGATGGAGAGATAACTGCCGATATTGATATTGCTGGTAATATGTCGACTATTGAAAACGAAAATTATGAAGATTTTAAAGCAACAGGTCAGTTGCAATTGAAAGATTTTATTTTCGAAAGCGATGATTTGCCGGCTGCTGTTAAGATTATCGAAACGACATTTAATTTCACGCCTCAATATCTTGAACTAAAATCTTTTAAATCAGAAATAGGAGAGAGCGATTTTTGGTTAAATGGTAAAATTGAGAATTATATTTCGTATGCATTAAGCGATGGTACCCTAAAAGGTGATTTGTATTTTAAATCCACAAACATTAATGCTAATGAATTTATGACAGAAGAATCAGATACTGAAACTGATGTTACTGCAGAAGCCCAAAAATCAGAAGATATAGTTGCAGATACAACATCAACAATGGGTATAATTGAAGTGCCTGATAGAATTGATTTTAGATTAGTATCTACCCTGGATAAAATCCTTTATGATGACATGGAGATAACAAATTTAAAAGGCACATTCCTGGTGAAAGATAAGAAGGTAATTATGGATAACTTAAATATGAATCTGTTGGATGGTAAGTTAGGTGTAAGTGGGGAATATAATACTCAGAATATTGAAAAGCCATCGACTACAATGGCATTAAATATTCAGAATATCGAGATTGAGTCGGCTGTTAATTCTTTCAGTATGATCGAGAAATTAGCACCTATTTTAAAGAATTGTAAAGGAAAAGTATCTATTAAATTTGATTATACCAGCTTACTTGATTCTACAATGAGTCCTATATTAAGCACAATTGAAGGTTATGGCAGAGTACAATCAAAAAGTATTCAGGTTGTAGATTCAAAAACATTCGATAAACTGGCTGATTTATTAAAATTAGGCGACAAGTTTAACAATGAGTTTGAAGATGTAAATATTAGTTTTAAAATTAAAAATGGCCGTATTACAGTCGAGCCGTTTGATATAAAAGTTGATGACATTAATATGCTTGTTGGTGGATCGCATGGTATTGATCAAACTCTGGATTATAACCTTGTTTTAACTGTTCCTCGAAAATATTTTGGAACAGCGGCAAATGATGCTTTGGAAAGCCTGCTTGATGAAGCTGCTAAGAAAGGAGTGAAAATTGATGTATCTGAAAATATAAAAGTAAAAGCTAAAGTTATAGGAACAACTACTGATCCTAAAATTACTTTAAACTACACAGATGATTCTGGAGATGCAGAACAAAGTTTAAAAGATGAATTAAAGAAAAAAGCAAAAGAAGAATTAGAAAAAGAAGCAAGAAAGGAACTTGAAGCACAAGCACAAAAAGTTATTGATGATGCAGAGAAAGAAGCTGCTAAAATTAAGCGTGAAGCTCGTGTTGCAGCAGATAAAGCTTTAGCTGAAGGTAATAAACAGGCCGATGCATTAGTGAAAAAAGCTTCTAAAGAAGGTATGTTGGCAAAAATTGCTGCTGAAAAAACTGCTGATGAACTAAAAAAGAAAGCAAAGAAAAAAGCAGATGACATTATAAAAGTTGCTGATAAAAAAGCTGATAATATTGTAGCTAAGGCGAGAGTAAAAGCAGCTAATATTAAAAAAGGACAATAGAGTAGAATATGTATATAAAAAAAACCTTCCAGTCCCGATATCGGGAGGAAGGTTTTTTTTATATGATAGAAATTAGATTTAGAATCTCTTTTCTTTAATTCTTGCTTTTTTACCGGTTAAACTACGTAGGTAGAAAATTCTTGCTCTACGAACTCTACCATGTTTGTTAACTTCAATTTCTTCAATAAATGGAGAATTTACCGGAAATATTCTTTCAACACCAATACCTCCTGAAATTTTTCTTACTGTAAAAGTTTCATTATGTCCGGGACTTCTTCTTTGAAGAACTACACCTTTATAATTTTGGATTCTTTCTTTGTTACCCTCTTTAATTTTATAGTGAACAGTAACAGTATCGCCAGCTTTAAATTCAGGAAATTCCTTTTTTACAGCGAATTCATTTTCAACAACTTTCATTAAATCCATCCTGATATACTATTTTTAAATTTTGTATTCGATTTTAACAGAGCGCAATATTACGAATATTTTTTGATAATTAATAATTTTTTTATTTAAAAATTGCCAGATATTTCAAAATATCTATCGCTTTGCAAAATACAAATATCTTAATAATTTAATAATCAGCAAAATATTATCTGGATTAATATTTTAACTTCATTAATGTTTTGATATATAGTAATTTGTAGTATTGTAAGTAATTTGCGAATAGGGCTTGAAAATAAGAATCTTTGAAATATTCTTAATTGACTATAAATGACTTTTTGTTATATATTGAAAATTGTTGTGGAATGTTGGAAGGATGGAATATTGAAGGGAGTGAGTGTAATTGTTAATAGTATTCTTTCCATGATTCCTCCCGAAAACTTTTGGGATTCCATTATTCCCATTCTTGAGATGTTTTTATGAATATACCTTTTTAGAGGGTAGGTTGGTTATTGATATTTACATTTTACTTTATTGGAAAATATACTCTTGTTTCCCATTTACTTTGATCAGGCTCTTGCATTGGATCTGTGATATAAACTTCCCAGGGCGAACCAATAATTTCAAGACCATTTTCGGTTATATACTTTTGCAATGCTCCGTAAGTTGTTTTTACAGTATTGAAATGTCCAAAATGAGATGCCACTATAGTTTTGCTGGCAGGTAATTCAATAAATTTTATATTTTCTTTTCCTGTTATTTCTTTATTAATAGGAAGTCCGCATTCAAGCATTGTATGTCCTTCAACTTTGCACGCATGGTAAATAGCAAACGGAGATCCTGTCATTTCAATATTATTATTCTTTAAATAAGCCATAAGAGTTGTGTACATATCAAACATTTTACTGCTTAATTTATCCATTGCACATTGCTCTTTTATTGTTACAGCAAGTAAGCCTTCAAAATAGGTTTCCTTAATTTTACCAGTTCGTCCGGTCAAATCCGGTAAGCTTTCAACTAGTGATTTAAAATTGCTTAAACCTTTTTCAAACTGCGAACCTAAGGATTTATCCATAAATAATCCAAACCATTTTTCTATAGGATAAGATAAGGTTCTTTCAAGAGCCCAAATTATTTTAGTGCCTTTATCTGTTTTAATAAAGTTCCATATAACATCCGATTCCATACTTTGAGGCGCAATAAATTCAATTTTAGATTTTATTAGTTCATTTGGTACAAACTCTTTAATTGTAATTTTACCTTCTCCGATTATTTCTCCTTTCCATGAATATCCGGAACCTATTACTTTAGGTGTCATTTGAACATTCATTTCTGCTTCAGGATCTGTCTCAATCCATGGATCCCATTTGGCTCTTTGGTTCATATCGACAGCAGTTTGAAAAACAATATTAACTGGTTTTTCTACAACAGTAGATCTTTCAATATGAAAATTTGATGGTAAAAACAAAGGAATAATTAAGAAAAGGGCAATAATAATTAATATAATTATGCCAAGCCATTTTAAGAATTTCATGATTTATGGATTTAAAAGGTTTTTATCAAATTTACTAATATTAATAACAAAAATCCAGTATAAATTGTTTGGGGTAAACAAAAAAAACCGCTGATTTTCAGCGGTTCTTTTATATTATATATTTTACGGTATTTAATCAGTCATTAGTCTAACCCTTAAAACTTAAACCTTCTAGTGTCCGGCTTCACCTTTTACTTTAAATTTATCTCCTGTTTCCTGTATAATGAGTTTATACCATTCTTCTCCATAACCAGGATATTGCACCTTAGGAGTAATATATATATTACTTTCAGGAACAGGTCTTGCTTCTTTTAAATTACCATCTAAGAATTTGGTAAATAAGTGAGCATAAAGCTTTTTCCATGTATATACAGTTTTATTTCCCTGATCAACTGAATAATTTGTAATAAATGCAACAGCTTGTTCAGGATTGCTTTTATACATTTCTGCAGCTGCTTTATCAATACCTTTTACTTGTTCAATATATCCTAATTCAAGTTTGTCTTGTACTTTCTGAATATCAGGAAGCATTGCTGAATATCTTGTATATGCAAAATTAGAAACCTGGTTAAATACCCAGAAAGCAGCATTATCGCTATACTCCATTATTGATCCATTACCTACAGCATAAGTTTCAGGAACTTCAGTCATACCACAATACATTGGGTTGTAAACAGTTGAATAAGCATCATCAACACTAAACCAAATAATTCCTCCAATAGGATCTGGTAACCAGTTACGGCTTTGTGTTACAAATGAAAAACCTGTTTGCTGTGTTGAAGTTGCTCTTTCGTTAAAATATTGTTGTCCTTCAACTTTCCAGTATAAAGGTCTCCATCGAACGATTGAATTATACGGACCGGCTCCAACATCTTTTGTCATGTCCATTGGAGTATTTTGATAGTAATCTCTCATTAAACCCATTACATCACGAACAGATAATTTTTTATCAGGTTTAATCCATAATGGCATTCTGTTCTCAAGATTTTCTCCCATTGCATAATCAAGATATTGACTCATGTTGCTATTTACTCTGTTGAAAGCAGCAAAAACGCGAGCTTCACAAAATCTAGCACCACCAAAATCTAGTGGAGCATAGATATCAGAGAAACTAAAATCTTTATCTTTTCCATCAAAATATCCCATTTCACGCGCAAATGATATTACATCAGGAGAATGATATGTTGTTTGATTTGGATCGTTAAAGTTATTTTCTTTCTTGAAAGGGAAAGTCGTTATACGTGCATGGTTAGCATGACCTGAAATATATCCGTCAGGAATCTGACGAGCAACCCATACAGCTCCTGTAATACCGGGGCCTTTTCCGATTAATTCCATAATCCAAACTTCGTTAGGATCAGAAATTGAGAATGATTCTCCTGTACTGGCATAACCATATCTTTTTACAAGATTCGCCATTATTTTGATAGCTTCTCGTGCAGTTCTTGCTCTCTGTAATGCAATATAAATTAAACTTCCATAATCAACTATACCAGTGGAATCTTGTAATTCTTTTCGCCCGGTATAAGTTGTTTCACCTATTG
The DNA here is from genome assembly GCA_021108325.1 of Bacteroidales bacterium. Classification (GTDB taxonomy): domain Bacteria; phylum Bacteroidota; class Bacteroidia; order Bacteroidales; family UBA12077; genus UBA12077. The sequence continues at coordinate 25,154 of JAIORB010000133.1, forward strand.
CCACTTGATTTTCATTAATATTTCCAATAACATTATAGGTATGTTCAACTTGTTCAATTTCACCTAAGTATTTACCGGTATCCCATTCGTAAACTTTTAACATTGTACCTTTAGGATAATCTGCTGCAGGCCAATGGTATAATTCTCCGTATAAAACATGAGAATCAGCAGCATAGGTAATCATGGTTGAGCCATCTGCTGAAGCACCCTTGGTGATTAAGAAGTTTGTACAAGCAAAGCTTGTATTTATCAGTAGAACTGATAGTAGAGTTAACGTAATAGTTAAAAATGTTTTTTTCATAGTTAATTTATTATTTGTTATTTATTTATAGTTAAAACATAAGTCTGACAAAAATAGAAAAATAATTAAACTAAAAAAGTTAAAATGATTTACATCATTAACTCAACAATTTTAATTCTGTCTTCATCAGAAAACTCATGATACATACCATTAATTTTTGTTTTAAGCATTTGTTCAGTAATTTTCTTTTGCTTTTCTTTTCCAATGTTAATATCTGATAGTTTTACAGGGCAGTCAATAGATTTAAAAAACTTTTCAAGATTTTCAATAGTTTCATCTACAGAGTTTGTTCCGAATAACTGATTTCCTAATTTTTTAATTCTTTCAGGAATTCTTTCTTTTTGAAGTTTTAGCCATGCCGGATAAGCAATAGAAAGTGTCGCACCGTGAGGTGTATCATAAAGATACGAAATATTATGGCCAATATCATGTACACCCCAGTCACCATTTTTTCTTCCGTAATTGGTCATCCCGTTTAAAGCTGTTGTTGCTGCCCACATAATATTTGCACGATACTCATAGTTTTCAAGATCTTTTAAAAGCAAAGGCCCGTATTCCATAGCCTCTTTTATAATTACTTCTACAAAACGATCGGATAGGGAGGCTTCACCTTCACCAAAGTACGCTTCTAAGGTGTGAGCAATTAAATCAACAATACCGTAAGCTGTATAATTTTTTGGCACCGAGTAAGTAAATTCAGGATCAAGAAACGAATGTTTAGGGTAATTTAATGATGACACATATCCGATTTTTTCGCCGGTTTCGTGATTTTGCAATACTGCTGCACCATTCATTTCAGTACCCGTTGCAGCCAATGTTAAAACTGCAATTAAAGGTTTTGTTATTTCAGGTTTTGCTTTATATTTCATTATCGCCCACGGATCAGTACTATTTGCAATTGCTAAAGCGGTTATTTTAGCCGAATCAATTACACTGCCTCCACCTACAGCAACAATAACATCAATATTGTTAAGTATACCAATTTGTGCTGCTTCTGAAACATCATCAACCAGTGGGTTTGGTTTAATTCCTGAATACTCGAAAACTTCAGCATTAATCGATTTTAACTGAACTATTATTTTATTGTAAATGCCATTTTTTTGAATTGAACCTTTTCCATACATTAATAATACCCGTTTACCGTATTCCAGTACAGTTTCACCAAGACTGTCAGTTACATTTCTACCAAAATGGAGTTTTGTTGGATTATATGCAGTAAAATTTTCCATGTTATTTAATGTTCTGTTTTATAAATGATCAATTGAAAGTTTATTTGTAGCAATTTTAGTTTAGATATTCTATAAGACAAAATATCAACGGAAAAGTTTAAGATAAGATTTTATGATAAGTGAATTAATCCTGAAGAAGAATCTTTTCTGGCTCCAGTTACTGATGATAAACAATTTACCTGATTTTTAAATCTGAGAATTCCCAAAAAAGCAAAAATTAGTGCTTCTTTATATTCAATAATATTTTTATCAGGAATTATGATTTCAGATTTTGTCTTTTGTGTTATTAATTCAACTAAGTAACTATTGTAAGCGCCACCTCCGGTTATCAGGGTTTTATATTTACTCTCGTTAGGTAATGCTCCGGAAATTTGTTGAGCTATATGTTCATATACAGTACTGAGCTGGTCAATCAAAGGAACTTTAGATTTTGCAAGAACAGGAATAAATGTGGAATCGAGCCATTCTTTTCCCAATGATTTGGGATAGGGGTGTTCGTAGTAATTAATACTGTTTAATTTTTTTAATAGCTCCTGACTTACATTTCCTGATTGTCCTAATTTACCATCTTTATCGAATGTATGATTTAATTTCTGTGCTAAAAAATTGAGAATAATGTTAGCCGGACAAATATCATATGCAAGCCGGGTATTGTTTTCACTAAAAGAAATATTTGCGAATCCACCAATATTTAAACAATAGTCATATTCCGGAAAAAGTAATTCGTCGCCAACCGGAACCAGAGGGGCTCCTTGTCCGCCTAAAGCAACATCTAATGATCTGAAATCAGAAATAGTTGTAATACCTGTTACAGCGGCAATTTCTGCTCCATCACCAATTTGTAATGTAAGTTTTTTCGCTGGTTGATGAAAAACGGTATGTCCATGCGATGAAACAAAATCAACTGTTTCATTAGTATTATCCATAAATTGATTAATGGATTGTCCAATAAATCGACCGTATTCTTTATGAAGTAGGAGTAAGTCTATACCTGATAATACCTGTGCTTTAGAAAGGTTTTCTTTCCAGTATGCATTATATTCAATTGTTTCCGATTCAAGAATTTCAAATTCCCAGTTATTGTTAAAAACAAACTTACATAAAACAATGTCAAGTCCATCTAATGATGTGCCTGACATAACTCCAATAACCTGATACGATTGCATATTATTTGTTGTAGTGATCTTGAATGGCATTATGAATTGCACGATCAAGCATTAAATAAAGATTGTCTGTTTGTTGATCTTCTGCAGGTAAAATAGTCATTTCAGTATTATCAAATCCTTTAAGTAAATACTCATTTATTGCCAGTGGATATTTAGGAGTTGTTACGCCAATCCATTTTGCAACGGGTATAATACCTTCATTATTATATACTGTAATTTCAATACTTAATTGTGGATAAGTAACAGAGTAATCAATGTCTTCAAATATTTCGGGGTTTTCATCTTTTTTCTTTTTGGTTAGCGATTCGAGATGAGCCTCAACTTTAAAATAAAATCGCGAATTGCCTTTTCGTAAAGCTTCCCTTATGTTGGAATTTGGATAGCCATAATCATCATATTTAACATTTCGCATAAAAGTATTAATTGGAAGAATCTCCATTTCAAGTTCTTGTCCAAGTTTTTCTTTTAGGTTATAGTAAATGATATGAACTAAAATAGCTTTTAATTTTTCATTGCCAGGGTCATTGTATGTTTTAATATTATCAATAAATGATTCAAGTTCATTAACTTCCTCGGCAAAATCTTTTGATACTGATAAATTGTAATTAAAAAGGGCAAATTGTTTATTCTTTATATTTTGTGCATAAACACTAACACTTAGAAAGAAGACAAGAAAAAATAATACGTATTTTTTAGTAAACATAAGATAAAATTTAGCTTGTTAAAATAACGGATTAATTAAGGTATAGTACAAAGTTATAAATTAAACAATTACTTTCTTTTAAAAACTAAATTTTTTTATCAATGGATTCAGTCTAAAAACCCTGCCAGAGTTTTACTAATAGATTGCAATTTACATTATCTAAATTAAGAGCTTTAACAAAAATAACTCTGGCAGGGTTAGTAATCTGAATTTCTTTTGTTTATACTAACTTGTCAAATGTAAATCAGCAATAACAAATTATCATTTTAAAAATTATATTTAAGTTTTGCATATATCATAGAATTATCCTTGTATTGTCCGAAGCGGCCATCAGAATCTCCAACAAAAATATTTGATCCTAAAAGGATTGAAAAACTATCGTCAAAATCGTATGATATTTTCGGACGAATTAAAGCATCATTGTATGTTAATCCAATATATGAGAATAATTCAAGATGAAGAGTTTCACGTAATAAATCGTATCTGGCTAAAAATGTCATTGTATTCTCAGCTTCTTCATTTAAAATATTTTTATCATAATCGAGTATTGTTTGTTGTATAAACTGTGTGCTTAAGTTTACACCACCGATAATAAAATCTAAGCCGACTAAATAGTGCAAATAATCTTTCTGAATAATTGATTCTAATTGTAACGGATCTTCAGTCTGGAAATATTTGCCATTATAGTAAGCAGCTTCTCCGCGTAAGATAATACCTTTAATTTCAGTACTAAAAGAACCTCCTCCAACAGATAAACGATGATGTTCAGGAGTGATATTTAATCCTGTTAAAACAGGACTTCCAGATGACATATCAAACTGTTTTTCGACATGCATTGTTGGATAATCATCCCAGGTGTATGCTCCCATAATTTCAAAATCAATTTTTGATGTCATAGTTGAGTATTTTACAAATATTTCACTGTTTTCGAGACTTGGGTCTATATCCTGTTTTGAATAATCAAAACTTGGAGCTACCGGAAAATCAGGTGCTACATACCATATTGAACTTGTAGAAGGAGTTTCTGTAGGAGTAATTATTGGCATCCAGATAACCTCAAATGTACTATTTCCAATGTAATAGTCGAACTTAGTTGCAATAACTCCGGTTCTTATTTCGTCAAAATCGGGTAAAAGAAATTCGGTAAGATTCAAAGGAGAAACAATATCTGTAATAAAAACACCATCGGCTTTTCCCCAAACAACTTGTTGTTTACCAATACGTAAATCGAAATTTGTAAAATACAAATCCAGATAAAGTTCTCTTAATCGTAAATCTAAACTATCTGCATTATAATGATAAAGCATCGGATTTGCTTTAAAAGCAATCTTATCTCCTGATTTGGTAATATTCAGATTTAGGGTGTTTTGCAGTATAGCAAAATCTCCGTTATCGTATAAAACACCTGTATAGTTCCTTACAAATCCTGAAAGATCGGGATTTTGAGCTATTGTAAATTGACTTGCTATTAAAAGTAATATCAGTATTAGTCCTTTTGTTCTCATTTTATTTATCATGTTTTTGATTTGTAGGTTTGATATTAGCTTTTCCAAAGTTTTAAACTTTGAAAAAGCTACAAATATTCAATAATCATTAATAAATAATCAATTAAAGTCCTCTCATCATCATTCTTTCAGTGAATTTCGAAACAGAAATACCAGTGTTTATTTGCACATTGTCTAACACCATGCTTGTTTTATGATTTTTCTGAACGTTTTTCATTTCCGAATTAGTTATAATCAAAAGACCTGAAATTTCCTCGTATTTTTTTATGCTTAATATTTTCAAAAGATCCTCATCTTCATCGTAAAACTCTTTTTTTAATCCGATGAAATTGTCTTTTATAATCCATGTAATGGTTTTCGTATACATGTAATCTTCATCTTTAGACACACTTTCAACAACATAGCATTCTTTGCCATCAATGGTTTCTTCACGTAACAATTTGTGAGTATCATCATCAAGTTTGCGATCACCTAAGTCATCGTAAGTGAAATCAGAACCCATAAAGTAATCACTTTTGCTATCGCTTGAAATACGTTTTGTCTTTTTCAAAGCAGGTAGATAAATCCACTGGTCATCACTTTTGTCGGAATCATATGACCAACTCATGAAAGATGTATTTTTTACATCTGCAGGCGAAAGAAAAAACATAATGCTTTTTTCAACTTCACCCATATCTTTTGTGAATTGTTTGATTTTTCGTACTCTTTGATTTCCGCTTTTATTAACAAGTGTCATGGTTAAGTCAGAAGTCTGATCATCTCCGGTATCACGGTTATAAGCTTTCTCAACGATTTGCTTGCCGGTTAAACTTTGACCCGAAACTTTTGGACTGAATCCTATTGCAAAAAATATTGCAATTAAAACTGATGTGATTTGTAATTTTTTCATAATTTTTTCTCCTTTTATTTTATTTTTTAGATTTTATAGAGTTTTCTCTAAAAAGGTGCTAAGCGGTTATTCTATAAAATGCTTCAAAATTATATATCTTGTTATCATATTGTTGGCTAATCCGCTAAGCACCTATTATTTATTTTTATTTTTAAAATAGATATTCGATACTTTTAATAATACAAGCATTATGGTTACTGTTCCTACAAAACTTGTAAACATATTAAGCGATACTAATGCACCAAGTTCCCTGTTTGGAGGAAATACGGAAAATAACAGAACCATAAAGCCTGCAATTACTACAACTGCATTAAAGCTAATTGCTCTGCCTGAATGTGCCATGGTTTTTTGTGCAACAAGCAACATATCATCTGATTTTGAAGCATTATTGCGATATTGCTCAATAAAATGTACTGCATAATCAATTCCTATACCAATTGCGATACTGGAAAGTAGTGCTGTTGTAGTATTTAATGGAATATCAAGGAACCCCATGGTTCCAAAACTTATCAATGCAGTAATGGTGATTGGGACGGCTCCGATTAATCCTATTTTATAGTTTTTGAACATTAACGATAGAAGTACAATTACTATTATTAATGATAGTATTAAGCTCATTATTTGTCCTTCTAATATTAAGTCTGTAAATATTAAGCCTTTATATCCGCTTCCTGCATAATTCATTGAAATCCCTTGTTTTTCGAAATCCTCTACGTAGGAATCAATTATTGCAATTGCAGAATTTATTGCTTTGGAGTTATCGCTTTTTAACTGGAAAGTAACATTCAGTTTAGCATAATCGTAATCAACAACTTTATTCAGATTTTCGGGATCGCCCGACATTTCGTAAAGTAATAAATACTGTGCTATCATTTTCTGAGCTAATGAATCCTGTGGTTCCGAATCCAGAATTGCTAGTTTAGCGGTCAATTCCTTAGCTAATGAACTCTGACTTGTTAAATCCAGACCTGCCAAAAGCTGAGCTATTGAATCACGCTCAGCCAAATGCTGGGCTATCAAATACTGGTTATCAGGGATTGCATTAAACTCTTCTTTATCAGCATTCATTACCTTGTTCATACGTTTGGTATAATCTGTAAGAGTAAAAGAATTCCCAACAACTTCGAGATCATTTTCCAGTTGATCTTGCATCTGATCTACTAATTTTAATACATCAGGGTTTTTGAAAACATCTTTTTTATCTTCTGAATCTAAAATAAGGTTAAGTGTTGTTGTTCCTCCAAAATGATCATTAATAAATTTGTCGGTAAGTACAATCTCGCTGTCTTTCTCAAATTTATCAAGGAAACTGGAATTGATCCATATTTTCTGCATTCCAATAATTGATAGAATAATAACAGCAGCAGTAATAAATATAGAAACACTTTTACGCTTTATTACTTTTGCAGCAAAACTATAAGCAAGATTAGTTTCTTTGTTTGTTTCATTATTTTTGGATTTTTTAACTTTAGGTAAGCCAAAAACCATAATACCTGCTGGAATTAATACCAAAGAAAATACCATAGCCATCAATACACCGAAAGCTGTAAAAATACCGAAGTATTTAATTGGATAAACCTGAGATGTAAGTAGCGAAATAAATCCTACAGCTGTTGTAATAGATGTCATTACCACAGGTTTCCACATATGTTGAAGCATATCGAGTGTTGCTTCTTTTTTTGATGCATCCGGATTTTTACGCAAAAATAGTTGTAAATGACTGTATAAATGTATTCCGTCTGCAACCCCGATAGCAATTAGCATTACCGGGATCATTGTTGAAACTGCATATATTGGAATATCTACGGCTGCCATGAGGCCAAATGCCCATACAGTACTGAAAAATACAACTGCCATTGTAAGCAATGTGCTTTTTACGCTTCGTAACATTAAAAACAAAACTAAAGTAATAACCAGCAATACGATTGGCACCATCTTTTTCATATCGGCAGGGCCAAGAAGAGCCATAGTACCTTCAACAATAGGGCGGCCTGCAACATGAATTTTAATATCATCTGTTTTGTATGAATCTGCAAGAGCAAGTATCTCCTCATAAAATTCCTGGGTAAATACATCGTCTCTTATTTCTGCAATTATTACTGTCACTGTTTTATCAAATGATACTAAACGGCCAAAAGTCATTTCGTTATTTTCAACATTATGTTTTAGTTCATTTAGTTTTTCTTCAGATTTAGGTACACGTTTATAAAAAGCTTTAACATCCATTCCTTCTTCAGTACCAATAATGTTATCGGCCGTATATAAAGATGTTACATCAGCTTTTTCAATCTCGTCCATCTTCTGCAATCTTTTAGTAAGCTGTTTTAGGGTATCTAAAGTTGCAGTATTAAATATTCCATTTTTATTTTCAATGGCTACAATTATGCCATCATTAATTCCAAACCATTCTTCGGCCTGGTCGCTGTAAACAAATGCCGGATGATCCTGTGGCATATACTTATCAAGATCCGTTTCCATTCTTGAATTTTTTTTCATTTGCATGAAAAACATTGCACTAATAATAATAGTTACTGCAAGTACAATCCAAGGTGCTTTTAATAGTTTCTTTAAAAAGTTTTCCATCTTTATTTATGTTTGTTAATATTCACTAATGTATATTGTAAAAAAAATCTAAGAAATGACATTCTTACTTAGCCATTTTTAATATTGTTAAAAATAGTTCGTTCCCTTTAACCAGTAAATCGAAGTTGTGTTCTGAATATTTCCACTTACGTACTAACAGGCGAACAGATCCAAAGAATATTAGAGTAAATGTTTCAATGTCTAGTTCTTCTGAAATTTGTTTTGATTTTTGTAAGTCCCTGAAAACAGAGCTAACTATCTTCTCATTCATTGCATGTATCTCGTTCACTTTGTCAGAAAGAAGTTTCTCATTCTGAAAAATTTCTTCAGAAAAAATTACGGATATCAAAGCAGGGTTTTCAATAAATTTCAAAAATAATTTATTGAAGAATAATTTCAATTTAGTTAAAGGATCAACACCATTTTTGGCAAAAGCTTTTTGATTTTCAATCAGATTTTGTTTAAATGAATCTAAAATTTCGTTAAGAATAGCAAATTTGCTTTCAAAATGCCGGTAAATACCAGGTTCCGAAATACCAATTTCTTTAGACAGATTTTTTATTGTAAATCCTTGTATCCCTTTGTTATCAATCAATTTGATTGACTCTTCAATTATTTGTTGTTGTCTTTCACTTAACATTTGTTCAAGCAAGTTAGTTAGTATTCGCTCACAAATATATGACGAGAATTTACTTATTCCAAATAAAAAGTGAATTATTTTAATTCATGAAGTGCAAGTATCAGTAAGAGAGTATGATAAAATTCAAAATATGAATAATTCAGGTTGGAGCAATAAATACAAATTGTAAAATCAGTGATAATAACAATTGCGTAGCAATGATACTATGGTAGAAAATTACCGTAAATAATTTTGAAGCTGCGTAGCTGCGATAGTTTTCTTTCGTTCTTACAGAACTTTATTGCTAATGATTTCTATTATACTACCATACTGTTGTCCTTAACAGGACAACGAATAATTCAAAAATGAAACATATTAAATAGGCTCAGATTAATAGAAACCAATTGTGCTTTTAGGTAATATTAATAAAAGAATGAGAGTAAATTAAACTAAAAATTTCTTGATTTTAGTATTAAAATTTTCTATCTTTGACCAAATGGTTAAACCAATTAGTTTAATAAATTAGTTAAGTATTTAAAAAATGGTAGATCAACAAAAAGATACAGAGCAAAAAATTATGGATGCTGCAAAGGAAGTTTTTCAGCAAAAAGGTATGACAGGTGCAAGAATGCAGGAGATAGCCGATAAGGCAGGCATAAATAAGGCATTGTTACATTATTATTACCGGACTAAAGAAAAACTTTTTGATAAAGTATTTGAGATTGCTTTTTCAATTTTTATTCCAAGGATGCAGGAGATAATGTTATCGGAGAAACCTGTTTTTGAGAAAATAGAATTTTTCATTGAAAATTATATGGACTTACTTACAAAGCATCCATATATCCCCATATTTGTAATTAATGAACTAAATAGAAATCCACAAATCCTGGTGAATATCTTTGAAAAGAATATTGATATAAAGGAGAATAAATTATTTGAAAAAATTGATGCTCAAATTCAGGCTGAAGTTCAAAAAGGTATTATTAAACCAATAGACACAAGAAATTTAATGACTAATGTTATTGGTTTAATTGTATTCCCTATTGCGGCAAGGCCAATAATTCAGGGGATTATGTTTGAAAATGATAAAAAGCAATATGATGCTTTTCTTAAACAAAGAAAAGATTTTGTTAAAGATTTTATTATTAATTCAATTAAACCGTAACCGGTGAGCTATAAACCATAAGCCATAATATATGAATAAATTAAATAAATATAAACAGATGATAAGATTAGTAGTAGTTTTATTTTTCATAACAAATATGGTAATCGCTCAGGAAAACACGATTCGTTTACAGAATTGCTATGAAAATATGCTGATTAACTATCCATTATCTAATCAGGGCGAAATCTTTGCGCAAACTAATCAGTTAAATATTAAAAATCTGAAAACAGGTTGGTTACCAAATGCCGAACTTAATGCTCAGGCTACATATCAGTCTGATGTTTTTGCACTTGAGATTGATTTGCCTATTTCGATTGACTTACCTGAAGTGCCTAAAGATCAGTATAAAACCACTGTTGATATTAATCAATTGATTTATGATTGGGGAAGAATAAAATCTGCAAAGCAATTAGAAAATACCAATCTTAAAGTAAATCAACAGAATACACAAGTTGAACTTAATAAAATTAAAGAACAGATTAATAAATTTTATTTTGCTATTTTAATTCTGCAATGTAACGATGAATTGCTTAATGTAATGCTTAATGATTTGGAATCCAAAGAAAAAACTGTTGAATCAGGTGTTAAAAACGGAATGTTGCTGAGTTCAGATTTAAGTGCATTAAAAGCTGAAAAACTCAAAGTCGGGCAGAGTATTACTGAAATAAAAAATCAAATATTTGCGGCAATTGATATATTAGCGGAAATTACGGGTATGAATATAGATTATGAGTCAGAATTTGAGATTCCTGAATATGATATAGATAATTCGGGAAATTTAAGCAGGCCGGAATTAATATTATTTGATTATCAAAGAGAAAAGCTTGATGCTACATCAAAGATTGTTTCAAAACAGAACAAACCAACTGTATTTGCATTTACCCAATTAGGTTATGGAAAACCGGGTTTAAATATGACTAGTGAACAATTTGATTCATATTATTATGTTGGACTTGGGTTGAACTGGAAATTTTGGGATTGGAATAAAACAAACAGAGAAAAACAAATCATTTCATTAAATAAAGACTTGGTTTATACACAAGAAAGTACTTTTAATAAACAAATAAATGTTGCATTAAAAAATGAAAGTGCAAAAATTAAGATATATCAGGATGCAATTGAATCTGATTTGGAGATTATTAAATTGCGTGAAGAAGTAACAGAAAGTGCTCGCTCAAAACTCGACAATGGAGTAATTACATCAACTGATTACATAACTGAGTTAAGTAAGGAAACACAGGCAAAAATTAATTACGAAACAAATAAAATTCAGTTAGTTCAGTCGAAAGTAAATTACTTATATATAAAAGGAGATATTTAAGATTAAAGTAAAAAGTAAAAAGACAAAAGTATAAAGGAACAAGAAATCTAAAACTTGAAATTAGAAATTTGAAACAAGATAAGGTTATGAAAACAAAATTAATACTATGGATATTTCCAATTCTATTGGCAGCATGTTCTGGAAATGATAATGGTTCTGATGCATACGGAAATTTCGAAGCAAAGGAAGTTATTGTCAGTGCCGAAGCACAGGGCAAAATTATTGAGTTTAATATTGAAGAAGGAGAGAAGTTGAAGAAAGGCCAGTTCCTTGGTTTTATTGATACTGTGCCTCAGTCAATTCAAAAAGAACAGTTATTGGCTCAAAAGTATGCAATAGCTTCAAAAACAGCTAATGTAAGAGCTCAAATTAACGTTCAGGAAGAGCAAAAAATAGTTCTCGAAACAGAGAAGAACAGAATAGAACAATTATATAAAGATAATGCTGCAACAAAACAACAGTACGATGATATAAAAGGGAAATACGATATTCTGGAAAAACAAATTATTGCAACCAGAACACAAATTTTGTCAATAACTAAAGAAATGGAAGTTGTTGATAAACAAGTGAAGTTAATAAATGAGCAAATTAGCAGGGCTAAAATTATTAATCCTATTGATGGAATCGTTCTTGAAAAATATCTTGAAGAAAATGAGATTGCAATTATGGGAAAAGCGCTATATAAAATTGCACGATTGGACGAAATTGAGTTGCGGGTTTATATTAGTGGTGCTCAATTACCAAATGTAAAAATTGGGCAAAAAGTAAAAGTTTATATCGATAAGGATGCAGAATCTAATCAGGAGTACAATGGCGAAGTGTTTTGGATATCTGATCAGGCAGAGTTTACGCCCAAAATAATACAAACAAAGGAAGAACGTGTAAATATGGTTTATGCTGTGAAAATAAGGATTAAAAATGACGGCAAATTGAAAATAGGAATGCCTGGGGAAGTTGTTTTTTAGTTTCAGGTTTAAAGTTCAAAGTTTAAAGTTCAAAGTTAAAAGTTAAAATGAATACCTATGCTAATTGTTTATATTAGTGTTAATTAAATCGAATTTAACATTGTGAATTTTGTGCATGCATTGTGCGCTTTGTGGTTAAATAGAACAATAGAAAAGAAGCTAATAGCAAATGTCTAAAAGCTAACAGCCTAAAATTATGAATGAGATAGCAGTAGAAGTTCAAAATTTAAAAAAATCATACGAAAAAGAGGAAGCCGTAAAAGGTGTAAGCTTTTCAGTTTCCAAAGGAGAGTTGTTTGGGCTAATTGGCCCTGATGGTGCCGGTAAAACAAGTATTTTAAGGATTATTACAACACTGTTGTTTCCAACAGAAGGAAAAATAACTGTATTAGATTCGGATGTTGTTAAAGATTACAAAAAAATCAGAACTAATATTGGATATATGCCACAACGATTTTCCTTGTATCAGGATTTATCGGTTGAAGAAAACCTAACTTTTTTTGCTCGAATTTTTGGAACTACTATCGAAGAAAATTATGATTTGATTAAAGATATTTATAGTCATATTGAGCCTTTTAAAGATCGCTTAGCAGGAAAACTTTCCGGAGGGATGAAGCAAAAGCTGGCTCTTTCATGTGCTTTAATTCATAGTCCCGATATATTAATATTAGATGAACCAACAACAGGTGTTGATGCTGTTTCCAGAAAAGAATTTTGGGAAATGCTTATCCGTTTAAAAGAAAAGGGTATTACAATTCTGGTTTCAACTCCATATATGGATGAAGCGAATTTATGTGATCGTGTGGCACTGATTCAAAACGGGGATATCATGTCTATTGACACTCCGGAAAAAATTATTGGTGATTTTGGGCAAAAGCTTTGGGCTGTAAAATCAAACAATATTTATCAATTAATTAATGATTTAAGAAGACTTGATTTTATAGATACAGTTTTTCCTTTTGGCGAGTTTCTGCATGTAACTTCAAATACAGAAGACTTAAATATAACCGAACTTAAATCAATTTTAAATGAGAAGAATCATCTAGGGATTAAAATTCAACAAGTTGAAGCAAATATAGAGGATTGCTTTATGCAGTTAATGACAAAATAAGACATGAAGCCAAAAGCTGCATATAAGATAGTTGAAGATTAAAAATTGTAAAAGTTGATTTTTAAAACATATGCTGAAACACACAGACAACATAATCGAAGTTAAAAATCTGGTGAAAAAATTCGGAAGCTTTGTTGCTAACGATAATTTAACTTTTAATGTTAAAAAGGGAGAAATATTTGGATTCCTGGGAGCAAACGGGGCAGGGAAAACAACTGCATTAAGAATATTATCAGGTTTATCTTACCCAACATCAGGCGAGGTAACAGTTGCAGGATTTGATGTTTATAAAGAAGGTGAAAAAGTAAAGAAAAACATTGGTTATATGAGCCAGAAATTCTCGCTATACGAGGACCTGACAGTTCGTGAGAATATTCGATTTTATGGTGGCATTTATGGTTTATCGAACAAATACATTAAAGAAAAAACTGAATCTTTACTTGAACGCCTGAAAATGAAAGATATTCAAAATTCATTAATAAAATCATTGCCATTAGGCTGGAAGCAAAAAATTGCATTTTCGGTGGCCATTTTCCACAATCCTAAAATTGTATTTCTCGATGAACCAACAGGAGGTGTAGATCCTATCACTCGACGTGATTTTTGGGAAATGATTTATGAAGCATCTGATTCGGGAATAACTGTTTTTGTAACAACACATTACATGGATGAGGCAGAATATTGTGACAGGGTTTCTATTATGGATCAGGGCAGGATAGAAGGGCTCGATACTCCGGGAGAATTAAAGAAACAATTTAATGCAAAAAACATGGACGAAGTATTTATAAAAATAGCAAGATAGTTTCAAATTTCAAATTGAAATCTCATAATCAAAAACTTTAAACTAGAAACTTGTATAAAAAAGTGATAAAGAAGAAATTAAGTAGAATAGTTTATAAAAGCAAGAAAGCATGAGTAGATTCCTCGGTTTTGTAAAAAAAGAATTTCATCATATTTTCAGAGATCCTCGGACAATGCTCATATTGTTTGGAATGCCTATAGCACAAATCCTGATTTTTGGTTATGTTGTTTCGAATGAGATTACAGACGTTAAAATTGGCGTTTACGATAAATCAAAAGATCATGTAACACACGAAATCACAAATAAAATAACTTCATCGGGATTTTTTATTTTAAGTGAAAATTTAAATTCTGATCAGGAAATTGAAGATGTATTTAAAAAAGGAATAATTCGTGAAGTGATTGTTTTCGAATCAAATTTTGCAGAAAAACTGGAACGTGATGGATCAGCAGGAATACAAATAATTGCTGATGCTTCCGATGCTAATACTGCGAATATTGTTACCAATTATACGCAGTCCATAATAAACAATTATGTAAAAAATGAACTTTTAGCTCAGGGCTTACCTTACGAAATTGTACCTGAAGTTAGAATGCTTTATAATGATGAACTTAAAGGAGTTTATATGTTTGTTCCCGGTACTATGGCATTAATTCTTATGCTTGTTTCAGCAATGATGACATCCATATCGATAGCGCGCGAAAAAGAAATGGGTACAATGGAAGTTTTATTGGTATCACCTTTAAAACCACTACCAATTGTAATTGGGAAAGTAATCCCTTATATGGTATTATCATTTATTAATGCAGTAGTAATTATTGCATTAAGCTATTTTGTTTTCGAAATGCCAATACAGGGAAATCTGGTTTTTCTTTTACTCGAAACACTATTATTTATTTTTATGGCTCTTTCACTGGGAATACTAATATCAACAGCTAGTAACAGTCAATTAGTAGCCATGTTTATTTCAATGTTTGCACTAATGTTACCAACAATGTTATTATCAGGATTTATCTTTCCGATTGAGAATATGCCAAAAATATTACAATGGTTTAGCACTATTATGCCAGCCAGGTATTTCATTGTTATCGTTAAGAACATAATGATAAAAGGATCGGGCATTGGAATTGTTTGGAAAGAAACATTAATTATTGCAGGAATGACTGTTTTCTTTTTAGTAATGAGTATAAAAAAGTTCAAAGTAAGACTAGAATAGCTTTTGGCCTTTAGCCTTTAGAAAAAGTTAATAGCCAAAGGCTAACAGCTAATAGCCTATTAATTAGAATGATGAAATTGATATTATATTAATTTTTGATTAGAATGAGAAAGATAAAATACATATTACAAAAAGAATTCATTCAGATTTTCAGAAACAAAACCATGTTACCAATGATTTTCGGAATACCTATTCTTCAGTTGGTGGTATTAGTGCATGCTGCAACTTTGGAAATGAAATCTATTGATATGTATGTAGTCGATAAGGATTTATCCTCATTATCGCATAAATTGATCACTAAATTTGATTTCTCGCCGTTTTATAATTTTTCAGGAGTTTCTTTTTCAATTGATGAAGCAAACGAAGCTATAGAAAAGAATCAAGCTGATTTTATAATTCACATTCCTTATGGTTTTGAACGCGATTTAATACGTGAAAACTCGACCAAAGTGCAATTACTTATTGATGGAATTAACGGAATGGCTGCAAGCTTAATATATGCATACTCTTCAACAGTTATTTCAGACTTTAACCGAAATATTATTGTGGATTTAACACAAATGCCTGCCATAAAAGATTTGAATCCAATTGCGGTAGAAACATCATATTGGTATAACCCGGAACTGAATTATAAAACTTATATGCTTCCTGGTATACTGGTAATTCTTGTAACAATTATAAGTATGTTTTTGGCAGCAATGAATATTGTTCGAGAGAAAGAAATTGGAACCATTGAACAGTTAAACGTAACGCCCATAGGTAAAATAGAATTTATAGTTGGGAAATTAGTTCCATTCCTGATTATCGCCCTGCTTGAGCTTGCATTTGGATTGGTTGTTGGTAAAATCTTTTTTCATATACCTATTATTGGTAGTTTGTGGTTATTGTTCGGATTTACAATTGTTTATTTATTAGTGGTTTTAGGAATTGGATTGTTTATCTCAACAATTTCGTCAACTCAGCAGCAGGTCATGTTTATATGCTTCTTTTTTATGCTTGTTTTTATTCTGATGAGTGGAATTTTTACTCCAACGGAAAGCATGCCAACCTGGGCACAAAAAGTTAATATTATTAATCCGTTCTATTATTTTATGCGTGTTATCCGTATGATCTTATTGAAAGGATCTGGATTCTGGGATATTTCACACGAATTTTTCAGCTTGCTTATTTATGCAACAATTATGTTAAGTTTATCGGTTTGGCGATATAGAAAGGTAGCATAGCTCGTTGCAAGCTATTCTCTGTTGAAAGTATTCAGAAAAATGACTATTTTTGATATTGATAGGATAAGTTTAAAAAAAGATAATGAAGTATAAAAGCCCGAATTCAATATTATAATTAAAATTTATACAGACATGAAAAGAATTACAATTTACTACCTGTCGTTGTTTGTAATGGTATTTACATTGCTATTGACAAGCAGTTGTGAAAATGATTATCCTAATCTTGCACCGGGTAATATAATACTAATTTCGCCATTCTATTCTGCTATAGATATTTCATTGGATGTATCGTTGTCATGGCAGGCAGCATCCGACCCCAACGGAAACGTCGTAACTTATGATGTTTATTTTGGTACTGAAACCACTCCTGTGACAGTTGTAAGTAGTAGTCAAACAGGTACGACTTATAGCCCGACACTTGCAGCTAACACGACTTACTACTGGAAAGTAGTTGCTAAAGACGGTAAAGGAGGAACAAGTGAAAGTGCAGTATGGAGTTTTACAACAGAAATTATTGTATGGAGTGATGCTACTCATGGCACCTTTACCGACCCTCGTGATAATAATAAATATGATGTGATAAAGATAGGCGACCAGATATGGTTTGCCGAAAACCTGTCTTATGAGATTGCCGGCAAAGAAATAACTGATTATACACAATGGAGAACCAACTCCGCTTATGACGGATGGTGTTATTACAATAACGACAAAATTACTAATGGTAACATCTATGGTATATTGTACCAGTGGGAAGCGGCAAAAGTTGCCTGTCCTGTAGGTTGGCATTTGCCTGTTGATTCAGAGTGGACAACACTAACCGATTATTTAGGAGGAGAAAGCGAAGCAGGGGGCAAACTAAAAGAATCTGGTACAATACATTGGAATGCCCCCAACACCGGAGCAACAAATAGTAGTGGTTTTTCAGCTCTTCCTGGTGGCTACCGCTACAATCTTCTTGGTTCGTTCGATAATCTTGGTTACTTTGGCTTTTGGTGGTCGGCTACCGAGCATGACGAAACCACCGTTTGGAATCGCCACTTGGATTACGATAATGCAGAAACCAATCGATATTTCGAAAATAAGATGACAGGGTGTTCTATTAGATGTATAAGGGATTAATTTATTTTATTTTTTAATTAAATTCAATTCCAAATTTTTGCCCAAACAATACTTTAGTAATTATCAGCATGTTTGATAGTTTTTAAAATAATTTGTAGATTCACTACTTAATTAAATAGAAGGAACTTTTTACTTCTATTGACTAGTTAGCGGTAAATTTTATTGAAATGAAAACACTTGAGCAAGAAATACAAAAAGCAACTTCAAAAATTGAAGATAAAAAAAGTATAATTGATAACGAGATTCAAAATCTGAATTCAAAGATAAATATCTATACTAAGTGGGCGTGGACATTTGTTTGGGTTGGTATTATTGTTACACTTTTTGCAATAATTTTTTATATTTCTGAAAATAATGAGACTGGATTTGGTCTCAATTTATTAGGCGATTTTATGGCAGGGACAGTTGCATCTGTTTGGTCACTTGCAGGATTATTTTTTATATATGTAGCATTTTTAGGACAAAAACAACAATTGCTTAACCAGCAATTAGAGATTATGTTTAGCCAATTAGAAGTTAAGTATACAAGATTGGAATTAGCAGGACAAAAGGAAGAAATGAAAGAACAAAATGCTACTTTAAAACAGCAAAAATTTGAAAATACGTTTTTCCAATTATTGGCAAATCATAATACAATTGTAAATTCTCTTGATTTATCAGGGAGCGGGAGTCAAAGAGCAATAATAGCAACAGGGAGAGATTGTTTTGTTGTTTTTTACTCACGATTAAATGCAAAATTGCCAGGGGGTGTAACGCTTACTCTAAATATGGTAATTAATTCATACTTAGCTTTTTTTAAAGAAAATGTTGCAGATTTAGGACATTATTTTAGAAATCTTTATCATATCATAAAGTTTGTTGACACATCGGATATTGAAGACAAAAAGCAATACACAAATTTTGTTAGAGCTCAATTATCTGCTGGAGAATTAATAATCTTATTTTATAACTGCTTATCTGAATATGGTTTTGAGAAATTCAAGCCACTTATTGAGAAATACTCCTTATTAAAGAATATTGATGATTCATTAATTTTTAATTTGGCGGATAAGGATGTATATGAAAAAACTGCTTTTCACTAAAATCAACCGCTAACAGCGGGTCAAACTAAAGCTGGGGTTTTGTGGTTTGCATTCTTATTACTATCTTCAACTTTTATTAACGGGTGATACCGAAACAGGGCGAAAATCCCAGCCTCAGTTTACCCGCGGACCGTTAGGCATAATATTTTTATATGAAAAAAAGAACTTACATCATCATTTTTAGTTTACTTGTTTCGATTGTTTCTTGCAATGAACCTGAAGATATTGTTGAAAAAACTGATATTGACACTTTATTTGTTTCAAGTAATTTGAAAAAACATTTTTATGATATTAATACCACTTGGATATTTGAGTCTAACCAAGGAGAGAAAGATACAGTAACTCTGCTTAGAACTGAAAGAGAAATCTTAGAGCCTCAATCTATGCATGGTGAGATACAGCTTGGGTATGTTGAAAATTACAAATTCCATTATTTGAGCACTAGAGATGGATTATATTGGGACCAATATATTGGATATGTTATTGTTCGAAATGGTGTTGATTGGGCAAATGGAGAATATATTTATTTATCAAGTTATCAAATTGGCGATAGTTCTGACGAAGCTGAAATAGATACAATTTATGACAGTTATAATGTTTCTGATACTACTTATAGAAATGTTGTGAGAATGCGAATTAATAATTTTGAATTCGAATTTGGTGAAAATTGGTATTATTATTTTGTTGATAGTGTTGGAATAATTAGAAAAGAGAAACTTAACGATGAGCCAAATAATGAAATTTGGAATTTAATCGATAGAAACATATAAAAATACAATGCCTAACAGCGGGTCAAACTAAAGCCGGGGTTTTGTGGTTTGCATTCTTATTACTATCTTCAAACTTTATTAACGGGTGATACTGAAACAGGGCGGGAAACCCGCACAGCTTCAAACCCGCGGACCGTTATAAGTAAGGCGAAAAAAACAATCAGAATTCCGTTAAGTTAATCTCATTTTGATATTGAAATAATTGAATGTAAAAGTTCACTTTTTGAAAGGGAAGTTTCTTAATTAATAGGTTTTACTCTTATTGATAAAAACAAATTTGCTTGCCATCGCTCTTTTGCCTTACGGCAATTAGGATAACCAACCCACACTTAAACACATTTGCTGCGCAAAAGAGCTTAAATTTTGCAATGTCTCATAGTTATATTTAATTCTTTCCCTAAAAAATATTAATTTAGACATCCTAAAGAAAAATGATAAATGAGTTTACTTCAGTCTTTCGTAGTAAAAAAATACCTGAACTAAATGCCCAAAAAGAAAAAAAAGAAACCTGTAGTTTCAGCCAAAGTACAACAAGCCCAGAAATTCAATGATTTTAAAAAGCGTTTATTATTAATAGCAAAAGCCTGTGATGCTCTAGAAGAATTTAAGCTACTCCCCAAACGCGAACTGGAGTTTATGTTTTCTGCTCGATTTAAACCTTTCGATATAATTCCTTCGCAGGGGCAACAATTATCGCCAAAAAATTATAAGGACTTAAAGCTACTTGTAAACTATTTTCTTAAAAAGGAAACCATTACATTTTTAGAAAATGGAGAAGAAATAAACTTGTATGAATATTATTATGTAGGCGATTCTTTACGTTCATGTATCCATGATTTAAAAGATGAAAAATTCAAAGGTGTAACTGAAATTATAAAAGCATTTAAACCATTATCCGACAAACACCTTGCACCCGATGGCCCACATAACCTTTTATTCGATATATCTAATCTAATGGCTGAATTATTAAGTCGTGTCAATAAAGGTTATTGGCTGTTTCATTATCATCTTATTAGCAGAAGCGAACCCTTTCCCGAATTTCGTACCTGTTTTAAAGTTGAGTTTGTAGCTCCAGAAATTATTCATATTGTAGAGAATGGTAATAAACGTCCAGCTTTTCGTGTGGGATGGACAATCTACGGTCAAAAAATAAGTTGGGCACAGATTACACCAAAGCAATTAAATATTAAAAGTGCTTTTAACGATTTAAAAATTGATGTATATATACAAAGCCATGCTATAATAAGAATGAAAGAACGTCTCGACTGTATACCTGAAAACTTACATCACAATATCTTATCTCAGAGTATTAGGCGCTGGGAAACATCTACTAACAATCGTGCTCAAACCTTAATAGCTTATAAATTTGGCGAAACCAAATTAGGATACATGGTATATGAGTATAATCAGGGTGTTGTTTTAATCAAAACATTTTTGTTACTAACCAATAATGGCACCCCAGAGGGTAAAAAACTTAATAAGTTGCTTGGGCTTGAAAAATCAGATAAGAAATATCTCAATATGGATAAACTTAGTCATTTTGTAAAGTCTGACATTCCTAATAACAAAGAACTTTACGCTCATTTTAAAGATGCAGGCTGTGATTGTTTATTCGAAGTTAACGAAAAGATTGTTAATCAAAACATCAATAAAAATATTCATGCTACATTAATTGAAGAATATATTAATTCGGTTGATAATGAAGAATAGTTCTTATTTTATTTTTACATAAACATAGCCTTTAATTTACCTAACGTATTACCTGTTATTAAACAGGCTTTTTCTTGATTATATCTCACAAACATTTATTAATTTCGATTTAGAGAATTACTCTAATTAACAATTTATTAACCCATAATCTGAAAAAATATATTATTCGTAATCGATAAAGGCAGTATTGCATTTTCTATTATAAATTAATTACAATCTAAATTAAAATGATTATGACAAAAAATCGAAATTACAAAGCTAAAGATGTTGATATGTTATTAGCATCAAAGACTATTGTTGAAACTTTAAGAATGTACCAGTCAGATTTACTAATGGCTCGTAGTACTTGGACAGAAGAGTATGCAACTATATTAAGTACTAAAATTGATGATGCTATTGAAAACCTGTTAGGCTTAGACAAAAAGAAAGAATTGAGAGATACTACAGCTCTTTTAAACTCTATTCAAGATCCAGCAAGACGTAACTTATCTTTCCTCAAAACACAAATTGAAGTTGATTTTGGAAAGGACTCAAAAGAAATGATTAAAACATTGGGATTCAATAAATCTTTACGTGCAGTTCATCAAGGAGACCAAGAAGCTTTAATTGAATTACTTTATAGTTTCAAAAAAGGATTGTCAGAATCACTTAGAGCTAAGATGATAGAAAAAGGTACTAATCCTGAACTAATTGATAGTCTTATTGAATATGCAGATCAACTAAAACAAGCAAATTTAAGTCAAGAAAGCTTGAAAGAAACAACAAAAGTATTATCTGAAACTGCTATAAACACTTTTAATGAAATTTATGCCGAAGTAATCGGAATTTGTAAAATTGCTTCTAGCTTTTTTCAATTTGATCCAATCAAAAAAGAGCAGTTTACTTTTACAAAAATAATAAGGAACATGAATTCAGCAAAGAAAGTAGCAGAAACCGTTACAGAATAAGCACTACAAACACTTCAAACTTCCTCATTCCTCACGAATGAGGAGGTAATTTTATATCGATAACAAGTCAACACACACCGACAACAGTTCATAGAAGTACGAAGCCAATTCAGCACTGGTAGATGCCAATTCAGCTAAGATAGATAAGAGTTCAGCGAAAGCGGAAATAAATTCAGCTAAAGTAGAAGCTATTTCAGTGAAAGCGGAAGCTAATTCAGCACAGGTAGATGGAAGTTCAGCTAAGGTAGACAAGAGTTCAGTACAGGCGGAATTGAATTCAGCTAAGGTAGCTGACAATTCAGCACAGGCGGAAGCTAATTCAGCACTGGTAGATAGAAGGACAAAACCCTTTACCAATCGCTATTACAAACACTTTGTTAATCCCACACAATCCAAACGCAAAACCAAAGGCTTTACAATAAGTTTGTAATCCTACCCTATTTTGCACTATCGTGCAATAAGTATTTCCTCCCTAAAACAAATTTGTTGGTTCTTCGTGGTTAGTTTTTAACAAACTGACAAGTCAGAATATCACAATGCCCAATTTGTAACATTGGGTCAAATTTAAACTCGGTTTTGGTGGTTTGCAAACGTTTTCCTATCTTCAAACTTTATTAGCGGGGGATAATGAAACAAGGCGAAAAACCCGCACAGCTTCAAACCCGCGGACCGTTAACGGTAATTAATATGCACGATAAAATAAATTTAAACTATAATGATATGAAACATTCTTTTTTAATCCTATTGACAATTTTTTTCCTTGTATCTTGTAATTCAACTAAAAAGGTAGGAAGCATTGATTATGGCAGTCCAAATAAGAAACAGGAGTTATTAAATGATTTAACATTTAAAGTAGATGCATACAGTAACGACAAAACATACGGTTATACAGAAAAGAATCCTATAATGGTTGGAGGCAATTCCGAAGGACCAAAAAATGAAAGAAGGTTTTTAAATGCTTTATCTGGACCAAATGGTGAAAATCTTGAATATTATAGAATTGGGAGTTGTTGTATGTTTACGACAAAAAACGGTAGTTTTGGTGGTAGTGGAATGCTAGATATGTATAGTATTAATTATCCTGGTCTTGATAAGGACATAACTTTATACATTAACATGTATGACTCAGATACACTAAAAGTACCTGTAGGTTTTAAATTGAAAGATTAACTGTTGCTAACATCGGGTCTTAAAGCATACGGGGTTTTGGTGTTTTGCAAACTTTGTACGATCTTCAACTTTTTCCAACGGGGGATAGCGAAACAAGGCAAAAATCCCTGTCAAATTTTAAGCTGACCGTTAGGCAACATAAACTCGGCAAAAAATAATCTCCTTCACATTTGGATAGTGTTAAAAAAGTACTTATATTTGTACTTGAATAGATACTTAAAATAATAGATTATGATAGCAGCAAATTACACAGAATTTAGAACTAAGTTGAAGGACTTTCTTGATGCTGTAGAAGCTAATAATGAGACATTAATTATTAAGCGTGGGACAGGGAAAGGAACAGTAATGATTTCTTTAGATGAATATAATTCAATTATGGAAACTGTTCATTTATTAAGTTCCAAGACAAATGCTGATAGATTGTATGAATCAATTCGTCAAATGAAAGAAGGAAATATTATTACTGAAAATTTAATTGAAGAATAATGAGAATAATATTTTCAAAAATCTCTTGGGGAGATTATACTTCATGGTTGCATGAAGATAAAAAAATACTAAAGAAAATTAATGACTTAATAAAAGACATCCAAAGAAATCCATATGAAGGAAAAGGGAAACCGGAACCTTTAAAATATGATTTATCTGGATATTGGTCTCGCCGAATAGATAGAGAACATAGATTGGTATATCAGGTTGATGAAAACGAAATTCGAATTTATAGTTGTAAATATCATTATGACAAGTAGTATTTATGTTGCCTAACACGCAATCAAAGTACATACGGTCCCGATAATTATCGGGATTGGTGGTATTTTGACAACCTGCTTGCCAGCAGGCAAGTTTTTGTTATCTTTAACTTTCGGTAACGGTGGACACTGAAACAAAGCGAAAATCCCGCACAGCTTCAAACCCGCGGACCGTTAAAAGCAACGGTATGACATACAAAAAAAAATAATTTTGACACATCTTGATAGTTTCTCGACTGACAAGAACAAAAAATAAAAGTGGAGACCAGCGACCACTCAAAAAAACGGGGCAAGATCGAAAAGCCAAATGAGTAGAAATTATATTTAAATTTAATGACTATGTTTATTAAAAGGAATTTTCTCTGGATTATATTTTTTGGTTCATTGATTGGATTAAATGAAACACTTATTGGTAGCTTTAATATACCCTACCGCTCAGTTATTTTAAGCTCAATAACTTTAACAATATTATCACTTGCTCGACTAAAAATTCCAAAAACTGGAACATCAATTTTAATTATGTTAGTTGCTATTCTTTTCAAAATAAATAGTTTTGGAGTTCATTCATGTACAACTAATATGCTTTTATGTGGACCAACAGCACTTCTTTTACTTGGAATAGCTTATGAAATATTTGCATCTTTATTTATTTCAAAAAACACATTCAAATATTTAAACTATGTATTGACCTGTAGTGTAACTTCCTTCGTAGCCTTCAGTTTTTTTGCAGTAATGAATACTTACATCATTAGCGTTTGGGATACGTCCAGACTATTTGAGTATATCTTTGTCAGAGCGACATTAACAGCTGTTTTATCAAGTGCTATTAGTATATTTGGATTATACTTAGTAAGAACTTTTGAAAAAGAGCATTTTTTAAGACTTAATCCGTTTGTTATTAATAGTATATTAGGCTGCGTGATTATTGCACTTTGGTTGTTTGGGTCTTATGTGAAATTTTAGAGACAATATAACTTTTTATTATTGGAATGCTCTTTAAATAATAGATTGAAAGTTTATTAAAACAAAACCTGAGTAAAACTAAACCAGCCCATAACAGCGGGTCTTAAAGCATGCGGGATTTTGGTAGGATTTTGACAACCTGCTTGCCAGCAGGCAAGTTCTTGTTATCTTTAACTTTCGGTAACGGGGTCCCAATAGTTATGGGATGAAACAGGGCGAAAAAATGAAATTAGGGAAATCTTATCTCACTTTGCAAACATAGGAGCTTAAATTTTGCCTTCTCTTCACTTATCGGTTTTGGAAAAAATCATTGTATCCTACTGATTTTACTTTTAAGAAATCTGTGGTATTGTGAAAATGAATTTACTACCTTTCTTAACTTCACTTTCAACCCAAATTTTCCCACCGTGTTTTTCAACAAACTCTTTACACAATATTAAGCCTAAGCCTGTTCCTGCTTCTTCTTCGGTTCCTTTGGTTGAAATGTTTTCTGTTATTTTAAATAATTTGCTTTGTATTTCGGGTGGAATTCCCACTCCGCTATCTTTTACAGATATTTCTGCAAATTTTTGATTATTATTATCTGTTATTGTATGTGATTTTATAGTAATATCGCCTCCTTTGGGTGTAAACTTTATTGCATTCGATATTAAATTTCGTATTACTGTATCTATCATATTTTTATCGGCATTCACAAACAAGCTGTTGTCTGTATTTGCTATTAGTTTTATTTCCTTATTTTCAGCAGTTTCTGTCAATAATAAAATTATTTCATTTATTAATGTTTCGATATTGATTTTTTCTGGTGTGAATTCAATTCGCCCTGATTGAGATTGTGCCCATGTAAGCAAATTTTCTAGTAATTTGAAAGTTTTTATTGAACCATCATTAATAAACTTGATATATGTTTCACGCTCTTCATCATCAATTGTTGCATGACTTTCTAATAAGAGATTCGAAAAACCCAACAATGCAGTGAAAGGGCTTTTTAAGTCGTGTGCAATTATCGAGAAAAATTTGTCTTTTGTTGCATTTAAAAGTTTAATTTCTTTATAACTTTCTGATAATTTTAACATGGAATATACTCTTGCCGATAATTCAGTTTTATCTATTGGTTTTCGTATATAGTCAACAGCTCCTGCTTCTAAGGCTGTTTTCAAATGTTCAGATGTTGTCATTTTTCCGGTACACATGATAACAGGAATATCGGCTGTTGTTTCGAAGCGTTTTAAACATTTTAAAGTTTCAATACCATCCATTTCAGGCATTTCCCAATCCAGAATTATTAAATCAGGAAGTTTTTTTTCTGCAAGCGTACATGCAATTTTTCCGTTTGGAGCTTTAAGAATTGTTAAGGATAATTCTGTTTCCTTCAAAAAACTTGAAATGGTTTTCAAGTTGTCCTGACTATCGTCAACTACCAGTATTGAATAATTTTCCATAGTAAAAAATTTATTATCAGTTATATTTTAATCAATTAAATGAATCAGCTTTTTATACTTTTCTTCATTTAAGGCATCAATGGCATTAACTATTTCTGCTTTCCACTTTTGTAAATTTTCAGTTTTGCTGCAATCTAATTGTTCTATTATTTTTTCAACTTCTGTTGATTCATATACTTCCAGTTCTTGTAGTTTCAATAAAAATGGTTTTAGAATTTCTTTCTCAGTTGATGTTAACTCAATAGCTTTTTCTTCTATTACTTCTTCTTCGATAGTTATTTCTTCATCTCCCTGATAGCCTAATGGTAAAGTAAACCAGAAAATACTACCCTCGTTTTCTTCTGATTCTACATTTATTTCACCTCCGTGAGCTTCTACGAATAATTTACAAAAAGTAAGTCCAATACCTGTTGATCTTCCCAATCCTGATTTTCTGGCTATTACTTGTTCAAATTTACCAAAAACTGTATGTAATTTTTCTTTTGGTATTCCTTGTCCGGTATCCGTTACTTTAATCCGAATAAAATCAGGTGAGTATTCTTCAGAATCAAGCGTAATAGTTCCATTATTGGGAGTGTATTTTATTGCATTTGTGAGTAAATTAATAAAAACCCGTTCGATTATTTCAGGGTCGATATCAACATAATAATTTTGAATGCGATTTATTAATTTAATACTTTTTTGGTGGTAAAGTAAATCAACTTGCGACAGCGCTAATTTTGATAATTCGTATATAGAAGTATTTGATGTTTGTATTTTTATTTCGGTATTTTCGAATTTATTAACATCCAGAATATTCATTATCATATTTAGCATTTGCTTACCCGATTGTTTTACAATATCGCTTTCTGCTAAACCGATAATTGCATTAAGCGGGTTTTTTAAATCGTGAATTATCATTCCTGTTAATTCTTCTTTAAATTGGTCTAACTCTATGAGTTTATCGTTTGCTGTTTGTAGTTCTTCTGCCTGTGAAGATATTTCTTCTTTTTGTAGTTCAATACAATGGAATGCATCTGCATTTTCAAGGGCTATAGATGTGTAAACAGCTATATTTTTCAGAATGTTTAAATGATAATCAGTAAATGCATTTATTTTTGGATTTTGTATTGTAATTACACCTATTTTTTTTGTGGTTGTAAGGGGTAAATATATTAAAGACTCATGAATCGCATTTTTTTTGTAAAACAATTTATCAGAAACATATTTTTTATATTCTTTTGAATAATTGTTTAAAAGAATTTCTTTTTGATTTTCAAAACACCAGACCGATAAAAGGTTTTTATTTTCTAATAAGTCTGAACTTTTAAGTATATCTCCATCCAGCCTTTCAAGACCAAAAAAGTCTATGCTTTCTTTCTCAGGATTATGAATACCGATAGAAAATATTGGTGTTTCTATTAAATCATTAACATTTTCATACGTTGTTTTTAAAATCTTCTCAACTGACAAATTTGCAATTATCTGCTGGCCTATTTGGCTCAACAACTGAACATTGTGATATGATTTTATTATTTTTTCTTTTTGTTGTTCCAATTTTATACTTTTTTCTTCAATATCATCCTTCTGCGTTAAAATTTCATTAGTTCTTTCTTTTACTTTTTCTTCTAAGTATTCTTTTTCCTTTATCAAATTCTTTTCTCTGATCTTTATATAAAGTGCTATTAATAAAATAATTGTTATTATTATTATAGTAATAAACCACCAAGATTTATAGAAGGGCGGTATAATCTTTATTTTAAGTTCCGTTGAAGTTTCATTCCAGACTTTATCGTTGTTACTTCCTTTTACTTTAAAAGTATATGTGCCTGGATTAAGATTTGTAAATGTTGCTGACTTCATATTCTGAACATCAATCCAATCCTCATCTAAGCCTTCCAGCATATATTTATATTGATTTTGTTTAGGAGATGTATAATCTAAAGCGGCAAACTCAATAGTAAAGAAATAGTCCTTTTTTGTTAATACAATTTGTTTATAATTAGCATTAAAATACAGATATGGAGAAACATAGCTATCCCAAACAGATTTATTAAGAATTTTAAAATCAGTAATATTAACCTTAGGAAGATAAGGGTTGCCTATTACTTCAAGTGGATTAAAATACGTTAATGCCTGATTACTCCCGAAGTACATTATTCCGTCATCAGATTTAAAAACGGCATTTCTGGAAAACCCGCTACTCTCAATTCCTTCAATAAAAGTATAGTTAATTAGTTTGTTGTCTCCAGCTGAATATTTTGATAAACTTCTGGATGTACTTATCCACAAATTACCTAAATCATCTTCAAGTATCCCAACTATCATATTACTTAGAAGCTCATTATTTTTCGGATGAGCAACAAAGTTCATATTATTATAATCGAATTTAATTAATCCATTTGATTCAGTTCCAATCCAGAGATTTTCATTAAGATCTTCAAATAATATAGAAACATGAATATCTCTTTTAAATACAGAGTCTTTAATTTTTGAAGGATTATAATTAATAAATTCACCAGTATCAGGCTTAAATAGGAATAGTCCACCTGCATATGATCCAACCCATAAGCGTCCATTACTGTCTAAAAAAATATCACTTATATAATTGTCAATAAATTGTTGCGATTTTTTTGTGTTATGATAGTATTTTTCGAATATATAATCATTAGGAGTACCCTTTTTTACTAATTTATTCAATCCATATGCCGTCGCTATCCATATTGTTCCGGCTTCATCCTCGATTATCGTATTAATAATATTATTGCTTATGCTTGAATCATTATTTTCTGTAGGCAAATATCTGGTGAAATTATATGTACCATTCCTATATTCAATTCTATTTAAGCCTCCCATGTACGTTCCTACCCAAATTATTCCATTTTTATCTACTAATACAGACCATACTCTATTTGCACTTAGTGAATTATTATCTATTGGATTTTGTTTAAAATGATTAAAGTTCTTTGTTATTGGATTATATTTTGATAGTCCACCACCATCAGTACCAATCCATAAATTGCCTTTTTCGTCGCTATCAATCGCCATAACTGCTGGATGAGGTAATGAGTTCTTATCTTTCGGGTTATGTATAATATTAAAGAATTTCTGTGGTTTTAAATCTAAAATATTTAAACCACCTCCACGAGTTGCAATCCATAAATTACGGGATGCGTCTTCAAACAAATATTCAACCCTATTATGACTAATACTTTCCGAATTTCCCAGGTCATGCTTAAAATGAGTAAATCTTTCTGTTTTTGGATCAAATCTATTTAAACCACGAGAATATGTTCCAATCCAAAAAATACCATATGAATCTCTTAAAATATATTCAACATTATTATCGCTAATACTGTTTAGATCATTCGCATTATGTTTATAATGTTTAAAAGTTTCTGTTTTTGGATCAAACTTACTAATTCCTGTTTCCTTGTATGAAATCCAAATTGTTCCATCATCATCTGCAAAAAGGTGTTGAATACTATTAGAACTTGGACTATTTAAATTATTTGGATCATGTAAATAACAGGTAAAGTTATTATTGTCTTTATTGAATTTGTTTAATCCATTTCCAGTTCCAATCCATAAAGTTGTATCTTTTGTTTCGCATATGCATTTAGCTCTTATACTACTATGACTACTCGGGTCATTTAAATCTGGTTTGTAAACTGTAAACTTTTCGCTATCTCTGTTGAATTTATTCAATCCTCCATTAGCTGTTCCAACCCAAATATGATTATAGCTATCTTCAAATACAAACATTATTTGATTATTACTTAAACCATGCTGATGAGAGAAGTTTGTAAATGTATTTGTTTTTGGATCGAATCGATCAAGACCACCACCAAAGGTTCCAAACCAGAAAATTCCAGAACGGTCTTGATATATTTTCCCAAAATTTCCAGTTGAAAGGGAATTTGTATCGTTAATATCATGCCTGTATATGGTAATTTTACTACCATCGTATTTGTTTAATCCATCTTGTGTACCAAACCAAAGATATCCAGATTTATCTTGAATAATTGTATATACATTATTGTGAGAAAGACCATCTTTTATTGAAAGTTTTCTAAACTTATATTCGGGATTTTGGGCTTTAACAATGAACAATGAACAATGAACAAGGAATAAGGCAAGTAACAGGCTTATTTTTTTCATTTTCAGGCAATACATTATCAAGATACTCTTTGGTCGCATCATTCTTCCAATTAAATAGACAAAAAGCCCTCTCGATAAAATGGTATAGTTCGACTAAATTACTGACAATTAAGTTAAAAGTCAATTTATTTGTTTAATATTTTCAGCATTTTAAAAAACAAACTTATTAACTTAGTTCTTAGAAAAGTTGTTTTCGATTCCCACAGAAAGAGATTTTCTTATCATTTATATCTAATCAATTAAATGAATCAATTTTTTATACTTTTCTTCATTTAAGGCATCAATGGCATTAACTATTTCTGCTTTCCACTTTTGTAAATTTTCAGTTTTGCTGCAATCTAATTGTTCTATTATTTTTTCAACTTCTGTTGATTCATATACTTCCAGTTCTTGTAGTTTCAATAAAAATGGTTTTAGAATTTCTTTCTCAGTTGATGTTAACTCAATAGCTTTTTCTTCTATTACTTCTTCTTCGATTTTTATTTCTTCGTTTCCCTGCCTACCTGCCGGTAAGGTAAACCAGAAAGTACTGCCTTCATTCTCCTCTGATTCTACATTGATTTCTCCTCCGTGAGCTTCTACGAATAATTTACAAAAAGTGAGTCCGATACCCGTTGATCTTCCCAATCCTGATTTTCTGGCTATTACTTGTTCGAACTTACCGAAAACTGTATGTAATTTTTCTTTTGGTATTCCCTGTCCGGTATCTCTTACTTTAATCCGAATAAAATCAGGTGAGTATTCTTCTGATTCAAGTGTAATGGTTCCATTATTGGGAGTGTATTTTATTGCATTTGTGAGTAAATTAATAAAAACCCGTTCGATTATTTCAGGGTCGATATCAACATAATAATTTTGAATGCGATTTATTAATTTAATACTTTTTTGGTGGTAAAGTAAATCAACTTGCGACAGCGCTATTTTTGATAATTCGTGTACAGAAGTATTTGATGTTTGTATTTTTATTTCAGTATTTTCGAATTTATTAACATCCAGAATATTCATGATCATGTTTAGCATTTGCTTACCCGATTGTTTTACAATATCGTTCTCAGACAAACCAATAATTGCATTCAAGGGGTTTTTTAAATCGTGAATAATCATGGTTGTTAATTCTTCTTTATATTTGTCTAATTCCAATAGTTTATCGTTTACAGCTTGTAGTTCCTCAGATTGTGAAAATATTTCTTCTTTTTGTAGTTCAATACAATTGAAAGCTTCTGCATTTTCCAATGCTATTGATGTGTAAACAGCTATATTTTTCAGAATGTTTAAATGATAATCTGTAAAAGCATTTTTTTGTGGATTTTGTATTGTAATTACACCTATTTTTTTTCCTTTGGTTGTAAGGGGTAGATATATTAAAGACTCATGAATCGCATTTTTTTTGTAAAACAATTTATCAGAAACATATTTTTTATATTCTTTTGAATAATTGTTTAATAGAATCTCTTTTTGATTTTTAAAACACCATACTGATAAAAGGTTTTTATTTTCTAATAAATCAGAACTTTTAAGTATATCTCCATCCAGCCTTTCAATACCAAAAAAGTCTAAGCATTTTTTCTCAGGATTATGAATACCGATAGAAAATATTGGTGTTTCCATTAAGTTACTTACATTTTTATAAGTTGTAATTATAATTTTTTCTACCGATAAATTTGCAATTATTTGTTGTCCTATTTGGCTCAATAACTGAACATTTTGATATGATTTTTCGATTTCCTGTTTTTTAGTTTCTATTGCTGCTTCAGCTTTTTTTGATTCAGTAATATCTGAATCAATTGCAATTAGTTTTGATAATGTACCTTTATCATTAATAATTGGAGTAATAGTTGTTTGCATCCATATATTTTCATTTGATTCTTTTGTGAATAAAAATTCATAGTTTACTGTAATTTTTTCACTAATACATGTAGCTAACTTTTTGTTAATTTCAAGATCTTTGGAACATTCTAAAATGTTTTTACCTCTTTTTACAATAAATTCATCAAATGTTAAATCATACATTCGTGTAAATCCTTCATTTATCCATTCAAAATTACCTTGAGCATCCATAATACTCACTGCATTGTCAGTTTTACTAGCAACTATTGATAGTTTTTCGAGTTCGTGATTTGTATTTTCAAGTTGTTCTGCCTGGGTCTGAACTTCTTCATTCATACTTTGCAGTTCAGCGTTTATTTCTTCAATTTCTTCCTTTTGTGCCGAAAGAATGCGGTTTGCTTTACGTTTTTGTATAAAACTGCGAAGCACAACAAGAATAAGCATAAGCATTAATACAAAACCTGCAATAAAGGAATTACGTACAATTTTTTGCCGTTTTACTTCTTCTGCGTGCACAGCATCTTTTTTTTGTTGTTCTAATTCAGCTGCCTGTTTTTCTTTTTCGTATTCCAGGCCTGTTGTTTTTTTGATGTTTTCTTCGTTAAAAATGTTGTCGCTCATTTGTTTGAATAGTTTAAAATATTCAAGCGATTTTTTGTATTGCCCGGCTTGTTCATATACAGTTGCCAAACCTTCGGCTGCATCTTTCAGATTGAGAGGATTATCAATTTCATCTGCAATTTTATAGCCTCGCAACAAATATTCTTTGGCTTTTTCATATTGCTTTGTTTTTATATATAAGTTTCCTATACTGTTACATGATTGTGCAATTTCTTTACTTTCATTAATACTTTCACGTTTTTTAAGGCCTTTTAAAAAATACTCAAGGGCTTCTTCGTATTTTTGCTGCTTCATAAAAACAATTCCTTTACCGTTATATGCCCATCCTAGTACATGAGTGAAGTTAATTTCTTCGCCTATGCTTATGCACCGGTCGTAATAATCAAGTGCCTGATCTAATTTATTTTGTTTTTCATATATTAAAGCTATATTATTTAATTCATTTGAAATGCCCGATTTTTGTTTCAGTTCACTATAAATTTTCAAAGATTTTTGATAGTATTCAAGAGCTTTATTGTAATACTGCATTTCATAAAATATTACTCCGAAATAGTTAAAACAAACTGCAATCCCTCTTTTATCTCCTAATTCCTCTTTTATTTTTAATGATTTTTGATAGCATTCAAGGGATTTGAGATAATTGCCTTGTTCTTTGTATGTATATCCAATTTCTGCCAAACATACTGAAATTCCGCTTTTATCTCCGATTTCTTCCCTTATTTTCAATGATTTTTTAATATATTCCAATGCTTTGGAATAATCACCCTGTAATTTGTAAATTACTCCAATACTATTGTAACAATTTGCAATTCCGATTTTATCGCCGATCTCCTCTTTAATTTTTAGTGATTTTTGGTAGTATTTCAAGGCCGTTGGATAATCACCTTGTGTACTGTAAATTCCTCCAATATTATTGTAAGACCGTGTAATTCCGATTTTATCGCTTAATTCTTCTTTGATAACTAATGATTTTTGGTAGTATTCTAAAGCTTTATGATAATCGCCACGTTTTTTGTAAATTGCTCCAATATTATTGTAGCACTTTGCAATCCCAATTTTATCACCTAATTCATCCATGATTCTCAACGATTTTTGGTAGTATCCCATAGCATTAGGATAATCACATCGAACATGATAAATTACTCCAATACTTTTGTAACAATTTGCAATTCCGATTTTATCGCCGATCTCCTCATTAATTATTAAAGCCTTTTGGAAACATTCCAATGATTTGGAGTAATCGGATTTTTTGCCGTAATAAGCACCCGTTAATAGCAAACTTTCAGCTTTACCTTTCGGGAAATTCAAATCATCGGCTAGCTTACCAGCCTTCTCAGAATATTGCAGGGTTTTATCATTATCAATTATATATAATTTATCGGCAACTTTGTTTAAAAGATTTACCCTAACGATATCCTTTTCTGGGTGTTGCGCCAACAGGTTTTCGAGGCTGTCAATTTCAGGGTTTTGGGCATTAACAATGAATAAAGAACAAGGAACAATGAATAGTGCTAAAAATAGGTATATTTTTTTCATATTCAGGGATTTTGAACTGCTTAATGTACAACTATTTAATGAAAACATCAAACAAAATGATTGTTTATTCTTATTTACCAGTGCTTTATGGTACTAATTCCAAAACCCTATTACAAACACATTGGCAAGCCTGCTTGGTCAGCAGATAAATGTCTTTCGCTTTTTTTGTTTATCAAATCCAAAATTATTGCCCAAACAATACTTTAGTAATTATCAGCATGTTTGATAGTTATTAAAATAATTTGTAGATTCACTACTTAATTGAATAGAAGGAGCTTTTTGCTTCTATTTACTAGTTAATCGAAATATTTACTTAAGAATAAAATTCAGATAATACAATACAAGTATCAATTAAACAAGGAGTAAATTATGAATGTAAAAAAAGTTCTTTTTGCAGGTTTAATTTCAGGACTTATCATGGGCATTGCATTGTTTTTAAGCGGTGCTATTGCATCAAGGATAGTCTATGGTCCACAAATGGTTCCTGAAGGTAAATTTGAACCTGATCAGATCAATGCTTTTTATTTCTTTTGGACCAAATTAGTAATTGGTGGTTTTTTTGGTATTATATTTACTTTAATATACTCGAGATTAGTAAGGTATATGAATTTTGCAGGCATTCTTAAAGGTTTATTATTTGGTTTTCTACTGTGGTTAATTATTTCGCTTTGGGACATTTCTCATCCTTTGATGTATGAATCTATCGCAACTATAAACCAATTATTCTGGAATATTTATACACTTGGCGGCTTTTTGGCTTATGGCGCTATTGTCGGCTTTATCTTTAAGAAATGGATTAAAGAAAATTATGCAAAAGAATAAATTTACCGGCAGGCTTATAGTGTATTCCATTAAAGCTTGGCAATAATATTAAATAACAAAATTATTAACTAATAACAAGGAGGACTTAAAATGAAAAAATTAACATTACCATTTTTAATTATTATTTTAACTGTTTTAATATGGGCTTGTAGCAGCAGTAATGAAAATCACGGTTTAATAGGTAGTTATTATAAAGGACATACTATTAATGCATCCGGTAATATTGATATATCAGGTCTTGAAAAAGTTTTTGAACGAACTGATAGTCTTATAGATTTTTGGAATGGAAGCGCAAATCATGCATGGAACCCCGTAAAAGAAAGTACGAATGATTATACTGTTGTTTGGAATGGATATATTTATATTGAAGAGCCCGGTCAATATGGATTTGGAACTATTTCCGATGATGGTTCTGAAGTATGGATTGATGATGATTTAATTGTAGCAAATTATGAATATCAATGGTATGATTGGGAAGATAATATAAGTGAAGGTGATAATCAGGGCGAAACTTTTCCTTCGCTAATATTAGATGCCGGTTATCACAAAATATCTGTGCGATTTTTTGAAGGTGGTAGTTACGATGGTATAATACTATACTGGTTAAAACCGGAAATGGGAGAATCAATTATTCCGTATAATGGAACACACTTTAGTGATATTCCTCCTGTTTTTAACGAAAACACAAATTGGGAAATCGTTCCCAATTCAGTTCTGTTTACAAAAAAATAGCATTATACCAATTCTTCTTCAAATGGTGTTTTGAAGATTTAGAATGGTTAATGCCGTTATATATTCAATCCATATTTGTTTTTCACAAATATGGCAATTTGAATAATAAACGGTATTATTTCTAATCAGTGAAATTTCCTCGCAGGCCCTGACAATATGTTGGGGCCTTTTTAAGTAAATCACCTAATAGACTGATAGTCACGAGGTGACTTGACAAGAAAAGATGTGCATAACAACCTTTATGTCATTTAGTCACCCCGTGACTTGCGGATTGTCAATAGAATGAATAGAATAGTCTTTTAATTACAAATTTTGTAATATTGTTTAATATAGAATACCTTTATTGAAACAGTTGATAGAATACTATTACGTTTCCTTAAATGAAAAACAAAAAGATTATGAGAAAAATAAAAATATTTATAATTATTTGCCTGATTATCAATTCTATAATTGATGTAAAAGCACAATGTCCAACAAGCAAGTATGGAATTGTCCCTGTGTGGCCACAAGAATGGTCATATACTGATAAAGCAAATTGGTATCAAATGATGAATGACAAAGGAGCGGGTTATTCTCACTCTATTCTTACCTGGCCTGAATTAGAGGATATTCAAAGTAACGGACAATTATCTGCCTTTGTAAATTCTATTGCTAATCTGAAAAATGATTATGATTTAAAATATCACTTATTAATCAGAAATCCGAGTACAACAGTAAACCCTGTTCCTGCTGCCTATACCGGGTTAAATTTTGAAGATACTATATTAACAAATGCTTTTTATGATTTTGCAACTGAAATCATAGATTCTTTTGCTGTAGTATTGGATTACCTTACGATTGGTGGTGAATCGGATATCTATTTCTATGCTTACCCGAATGAAATAGATGAATATGTTAATCTCCTTTCCGATATAGCAAGTTATGTGCACAGCAATTACCCTTCAATAAAATTTGCTACTGTTCTTACTTTTGAACATGGCATCCAAACTAACGATACTTTATGGCAATTAACAAAGGGTTTTTCAGATATGCTTGCTATTACCTACTGGCCACTAAACAGTGATTTTACTATTATTCCAACAGCAGTTAATGATGTTGAAAATAATATTGCAGATTTGTTAATTGCAGCAGATAGTAAACCGGTTATAATTAAAGAATCAGGTTTGCCATCATCAACAGTACTAAATAGTTCTGAAACAATACAGGCTCAATTTGTTGAAGAATTATTTCATCAAACAATGAACATAAATCAGATTGAAATTGTCGGTTGGGATTTTCTTGCTGATTTCGATAAAGCAAGTGTAGATTATTGGGTTAACTTTCAACAAATATACACACCGGAATTCAGGGCTTATACGGAAACTCTCGGGCTAATGGATACTTTGGGCAATCCGAAACCAGCGTATAATACATACTTGCAAATGATGGATACAGTTTGTATGCAAACTGCTGTTATTCAAACGGAACACAATATTATTAATATAAATATTTATCCAAATCCTGCAAACAATATTTTAAATGTTGAATACAACAAAGAGTTTATTATGGAAATATATAATATTACAGGAAAAAAAGTATTAACATCAAATTTTAAACAAACCAATATTTCAGGATTAAATCCTGAAACTTATATAATATTAATAAAAAGTAAAGATGGAAAATTGTTAAAATCAAAAAAAATAATTAAGAAATAATAAAGATTAACAATGCATACTCCGCTAGCGCGCGTTTACTCGCAAGCTCGTGAGAACGCTTCGCTAAGTTATAACGCGTGTTCCATCAGGTTTGATAAGTATTTACAATCGGTAGCATTTTTTAGTTTCCAATTCTATAATTTTTAACTACTTTAGTCAACTTTATGAACATTTTAAGTCGCAGGTCTGTTATACCAATCGTTGGCAGCATACATACAAATTTGAACTATAAATATGAACGGTACTATCTACAGTGTGATTACAGGAACGGGAAGTTATATCCCAACAAAATGTGTGAGAAACGAAGATTTTCTTAACAATGAATTTTATGAGATAGACGGAAAGAAGCTCGATAAATCGAATCAGGAAATAATTGATAAGTTCTTGGAAATTACTACTATTGCAGAAAGGCGGTATGTTACGGACGATTTAACAACCTCTGATATTGCTTATTATTCTGCTGTTGATGCTATTAAGTCTGCAAATATTGATAAAGAAGAATTAGATTACATAATTGTTGCACATAATTTTGGTGATGTAAAAGCTGGCAATAAGCAGTTAGATATTGTACCCAGTTTAGCTGCCCGGGTAAAACACAAATTAGAAATAAAAAATCCCTATACCGTAGCTTATGATTTACCTTTTGGCTGTCCGGGCTGGTTACAGGGCATTATTCAGGCTGATTATTTCATAAAATCAGGAGATGCCAAAAAAATACTGGTTATCGGAACTGATATATTATCAAGGATTTCTGATCCGCATGACAGAGACAGTATGTTGTACGCCGATGGTGCAGGAGCAACCATTTTGGAAGCTAAGAAGAGTGATACTCCTATTGGAATACTTGCGCATAAAACACGTTCCGATACATTTTTATATTCCAAAATGTTATTTATGGGTAAATCATATAATCCTGATATTGAAAACAAGGATGACTCTTTTTTAAAGATGAATGGTCGAAAGCTATATCAATATGCACTTGAAAATGTACCTCAAGCAATAAAAGACTGTCTTGAGAAGAGTAATACTCATCTTAGCGAAATTAAAAAAGTACTAATTCATCAGGCTAACGGAAAAATGGATGATGCAATGCTGGCAAGGCTTTACAAACTATACGATATAGCTGATCTGCCCGAAAATATTATGCCGATGACAGTTTCATGGTTAGGCAATTCATCTGTAGCAACCATACCTACTTTATTAGATCTCGTATTAAAAGGTAAGTTGGAACCATACAAAATAAACAAAGGAGATACTTTCGTTTTCGCATCCGTTGGAGCAGGAATGAATATTAATGCATTGACTTACAAGATGTAATTAAATATTATTAAAAGAGAATTAATTTTATGTAAGAAATGCTATTTTGTTTGAGAATAGTATTCACATTTACTCCAGTCACCAAAGCAATTTAAATTTATAAAATCAACCGGAGTTAGTCCCTTAGTATATTCTTTGAATTTAGGGCATTTTTCAATAAAAGCACATTTCGATTGTAAGGTCTTCAATATTTCATATTCCTTTTTAAGTTTGTCAATGTTCGAACTATTATGTACCACAGTAGCAGGATGTCGTAAAGGAAGAATCTTTTTATTTTTTGCAACAAATAATTTTCCAAAGGCTGATTTTAAACCAATTCTGTTGGGAACTTTTAAATCATATAACTTAAATATGAATTTAGTTACATGATAACCTAAAGTAACTATTATTTCCGGTTTTACTAATTCGATTTCTTTTTTCAGATAAAGCTTGTAACAGGTTTCTATCTCATCTTGATGAGGTTTTCGGCATTTAGGCAAAAAACATTTAATTATATTCGACAAATAAATAGAATCTCTTTTTAAATCAACATGCGAAAGTAAATTATCAAAAACCTTACCTGAAGGACCGATGAACATCTTGCCTTTTTTATCTTCTGTTCTCCCGGGAGCCTGTGCAATGAACATAAATTTTGAAGGGATAAGACCTTCGCCACAAACTGCATTTATTCTGGTTTCATGCAATCTGCAATATGAGCAATTTTTAATTTGCCGGTTTATTTGTTCAAACTCAATATTCATTATAAACAAATTTAAAGCTAATTCATTAATAGGTCATAAAGTCAATAAATCCGGGAATAAAGGTATTTATTCAATAAACAAAAAAGAGGGTGTCCAAAAAGTAATCTTTAAATGTTATATTGAGCATGTCGAAATATCTCATTTTTAAATGAATAGATTCTTCGACTTCGCTCAGAATGACAACTCTCAGATCTCTTTGGACACCCTCTTTTTTAAATATATTAATATAAAGTTATCTTATTGGTCAGGATTGTATTTTTATTTTGTATCGATAAAATATAAACACCTTTATCTAATCCTGATAAATCTAATGTTTTAATACCTGTTAAGTTTTCCAGATATTCAGAATATACTACCTGGCCTGTTACATTAATAATTCTAATCCATGTGTTTTCAATTGTATTGCTAAACTCAAGTTTGAGGATACCATCTGTCGGGTTGGGATATATGGAAATATCATCCATTACCAAAGTCTCAATTGCATTAGCACTGCTGACATTTACATTTATCATATCACTTGTAATACAATTACTTGTAGTTGAATTATTTGTAACACTTACACTATAAGTATAAGACCCGACACCCAGTGTTGTTGCGCTCACCGTTATTGTTTCAGTAGTTTCATCTGTACTCCATAAGTATGAATAGTTATCATAATCGGCACTGCAAGATGTTGAATTTGCATCCAAAACCAATGTTTC
>JAIORB010000030.1 GCA_021108325.1 Bacteroidales bacterium
GAAATAATTTTAATTGGTACTTTTACTTCGTTTTCAATGTAATTTAAATAATCTTTAAATTCAGTAGGAAGTTGATCGTAAACGTCAATTTTAGAAATATCTTCTTTCCAGCCTTTAAATTCTTTGAATACCGGTTCTAATGGCTCGTTTATTTCATAAGGTAAATAATTAATTTCTTTACCATTTAACTTATAATGTGTACATACTTTTATGGTGTCAAAACTTGTTAAAACATCGGCTTTGGTAATAATAAGCTCGGTAACACCATTAAGCATTACTGCATATTTAAGTGCAGGTAAATCGAGCCATCCGCAACGGCGTGGCCGGCCGGTTGTAGCACCAAATTCGTGTCCTTGTTTGCGCAATGTTTCACCTTCTTCGTTTTCCAGTTCAGTTGGAAAAGGACCGCTGCCAACACGGGTACAATAAGCTTTAAAAATACCAATGACATTCCCGATTTTATTAGGAGCTACACCTAATCCTGTGCAAGCTCCCGCGCAAATGGTATTCGATGATGTTACAAAAGGATACGAGCCAAAATCAATATCGAGTAAAGTGCCTTGTGCACCTTCAGCTAGAATAGATTTCCCTTCTTCAATATAATTATTTATTTCATGTTCACTTTCAATAATTCTGAACGATTTTATTAATTCAATGCCTTTGAACCAGTTTTCCTCATATTCTTTAAGATCATACTCAAAATTGTATTGTTTTAGCAGACCTTTGTGCTTATTAGTCAGAGAAACGTATTTTTCTTTAAACTCAGGGTTTATGATATCTCCAATTCGTAATCCGTTTCGGCCGGTTTTGTCCATATATGTTGGTCCAATACCTTTTAAGGTAGAACCGATTTTTGTTTTTCCTTTAGCAGCTTCCGAAGCAGCATCAAGAATCCGATGCGATGGTAATATCAGATGTGCCCGTTTTGATATGAAGAGATTTTTAGTTAAATCAACATTTAGTTCCTGAAGTTCTTCAATTTCTTTCATAAATATTACAGGGTCTATAACAACACCGTTTCCAATAATATTTATAGTTTCAGGTCGAAAAACTCCTGATGGTATAGTATGCAATACATGTTTTATTTCGTTAAATTCCAATGTGTGCCCGGCATTCGGGCCTCCCTGAAAACGAGCTATAACATCAAATTTGGGAGCCAAAACATCTACAATTTTTCCTTTACCTTCGTCACCCCACTGAAGGCCTAACAATACATTTAATTTCATATATTAATCTGATTTAAAAATGCGTTTGCAAATTACAACAAAAGCTTAAAAATAAAAAAATCCCCACGTTAAGAGTGGAGATTTTTAAATGTTTTATAAATTAGTTATTAACTTTTTTTGTTTTGTTTTTTTGCTACACAATCTTTACATGTTCCATAAAAATATAAGGAGTGATATCCAATTTTAAATTCCATCATTTCAGCAGCTGTTTCCTGTATTTCCTGAATACGTGGATCACAAAATTCAAGAACTTTACCACATTCCTGGCAAATTAAATGGTCATGCTGACTACAATTATGTGCTTTTTCGAATTGAGCGATATTTTTACCGAACTGGTGTTTAATTACCAGGTTACTTTCAAGCAATAATTCAATGGTATTATATAAAGTGGCACGGCTTACTCTGTAGTTTTTATTTTTCATCGAAATATATAAGGATTCGATATCAAAATGATTATCTCGTGAATATATTTCATCAAGAATAGCGAAACGTTCTGGAGTTTTTCTATGACCTCGTTTTTCCAGATATTCAATAAAAATTATTTTTACGGTATCTTTTGTATTACTACAAATCATAAACAACCATTTATTAACGACTGCTAAAAGTATGAATTATTTTTGTTATTTAGAATTAATTTAAAGAAAAATTATTTTGTTATCTCTTCGTTACGTTTTACTGAATTAACGCCTTTTAATTTACTTATATTCATAATTAGATTATTGAGGTCTTTTACATTATGAACGTACAACTCAATTTCGCCTTCGAAAATTCCATCGTGTGTTTCAATAAATATTTTACGAATGTTTACGGTAAGTTCATTGGAGATTATTGCGGTAATATCAGAGGTAACACCAATTCGGTCGATACCGTTTAAGGTTAATTTTGCAAGTGATGAAAGAAATTTTTGTGATGTCCATTTTGCAGGAACAATATAATTACCTTCGCTTGACATTATACGAATAGCAGTAGGACACTTTGCTTTGTGAATAATCACAAAATCATCATTAGGATTTTTATATCCGACAACATCATCGCCGGGGATAGGATTACAACATTTAGCAATTTGTATTTTATTACTTTCCTGATCAGAATTGTCGTTAATAATTAAATGATCCTTATAATTAAATTTTTGTTTTTGTTTGGAAGCTTTACTATCTTTTCTAGTTTTATTTGACGATGTAGTTTTTGAAATTTGCAAGCCCCAATATCGAATGATTTTATTTTTAGTATTCTTTTTAAGAATTTTTTTAAGATTATCAAGTTTTACGATTCCGCTACCAATTTTACTATATAGTTCGTCTTTGTTAACGACTTCATATTCAGGTAATACTTTTCTTAATACTCGTCCACTTGGATGAACCTTAAGTTCTTTTAATTTGGATTCAAGTATTGATTTCCCTTTTTGTATACGATCTTTAGTTTCGGCTTTAATGGCATCGGTTATGCTGGTTTTAGCTTTAGCTGTTTGCACATGATCGAACCATTCTTTCTGAATTTTTTGTTTGTTTGATGTGATGATCTCAACCTGATCTCCACTTCTTAAAACATGATTTAATGGAACAAGTTTATGGTTTACCTTGGCTCCGATGGCTTTATTTCCAATCTCGCTATGTATTTCGTAAGCAAAATCAAGACTTGTTGAATATTTAGGTAAAGTTTTTAAATCGCCTTTAGGTGTAAAAACTATAATTTCGGCCGAAAAAAGATTCATTTTAAATTCATCGAGGAATTCCAGAGCATCGGAATTGGGATTTTCGAGCATCTCACGAATTTTCTTAATCCATTTATCTAATTCGCTTTCGCTCGATTTTTCTCCTTTATATTTCCAATGAGCAGCAAACCCACGTTCTGCAATTGCGTCCATTCGTTCTGATCGAATCTGAATTTCGACCCACTTACCATTAGGCCCCATAACTGTTGTATGCAGTGCTTCGTAACCATTAACTTTTGGAGAGCTTATCCAATCGCGTATTCTGTCAGGTTTAGGAGTGTAAGTATCTGTAATAAGAGAATAAATCTGCCAACATTGCGCTTTTTCTGTTTCTCTGTTAAGTGATTTAAAAACAATACGGATAGCCATTAAATCATATACTTCTTCGAACAGTATATTTTTTTTCTGCATTTTATTCCAGATCGAGCATATTGATTTTGGGCGACCATTAATATCAAATTCTATATTGTTTTTCTCAAGTTTTTCGATTAATGGTAATGAGAATTTATTAATTTCCTGCTGGCGTTT
Source organism: Bacteroidales bacterium (assembly GCA_021108325.1). Classification (GTDB taxonomy): domain Bacteria; phylum Bacteroidota; class Bacteroidia; order Bacteroidales; family UBA12077; genus UBA12077. Next base: position 3,466 of record JAIORB010000030.1, read on the forward strand.
TTTCTCGTTATATTTTATTTTATTAGTAATTTCATCGAAAACGTTTGGATGGCGATATTTTAAACTTAAATCTTCGAGTTCGGTTTTTATGGCATATAAACCCAAACGATGTGCCAGGGGAGCATATAAATAAATGGTTTCGCCGGCTATTTTTAATTGTTTATTCGGAGGCATTGAGTCAAGCGTACGCATATTATGTAATCGGTCAGCAAGTTTTATGAGTATAACACGTACATCATCAGATAATGTCAAGAGCATTTTTCTGAAATTTTCGGCCTGCAATGATGAGCGTTTATCAAATACACCGGAAATTTTAGTTAAACCATCGATAATAGAAGTGATTTTTTCACCAAAAAAGTGTTCGATATCTTCTAAAGTATATTCAGTATCTTCAACAACATCATGCAATAAAGCACATGTAATAGAGGTGCCTCCTAATCCTATTTCTGAAGTAACAATTTTTGCTACAGCTACAGGATGTACAATATAAGGTTCTCCTGATTTTCGTTTTATCCCTCTGTGTGATTCTTTTGCCAGATCAAAAGCTTTTCTTATAAGTTTAATGTCTTTAACTTTAACATGTTTTGAGCAGCTCAAAATAAGATCTTTATACAATTCTTCGGCATAAGCATCTTCATCGGTAATATTCATTTTGACTATGGAATCTTTACTACTCATAAGTTTTAGATCAATACGCAAACTACAAATTTAATGAAAAAAAGATGAGTTTAGTTTAAAAAGGTGCTAAGCGACTTATTTTATTCTTCGACAGGTTCAGAATAACGTTTAGTCAGCTTGTTAGTAAATCCCTGCCCGCGGCAAGCAGGCGCTAAGCACCTAACCTGCCTGTTGGCAGACAGGAGTGCAATTATTTTAATTTTTAGATTGGACTCAATAATAATTAAGAATCAGTATTGCAGTGATATTACGGATAGATAACCGTAATGTTCCCTCTTTCTTCTATAATTTGATCGTTGGGAGATTTAATTCTAAGATAATAAATATATACTCCGGCAGGAGCCGGGTTGCCATTTGGTTCCTTCCCATTCCAGGCTTTTGTATAATCACCTGTTTCAAAAATTACATTTCCCCATCTATTGTAAATTCTTAATTCATAATCCTTAGGTATGAAAGTAAATACAGGTTGAAATAAATCATTTATGCCATCGTCGTTGGGAGTAAATGCTTCCGGAATAAAAACCCGGGGTTTTAGATAAACACAAACAGTATTTGATTGACTGTAATCACTTTCGGAAGCACCTTCCTCGGTTCCTCTGACAAAATAGCAAAACTGGCTGTAACTTTGTAATGACTCAATGTTGTCGTCAAAAAAAATAAAGTTACGAGATCCTATCAACTCAGGTTCTGAATTGCTTACGATTCTATAGATATCATAATCTACCAAATTACCTTCTTTAAAACTATTCCAGGTTAAAGTATTATTGAATTCTTCTTGTTCAACTTCTAAAACTATGTTATTGATTATATCTGAACTGGTAGTTTCGTTTCCGCATGCATTAACCGAAATTAATTTATAATAATTTACTTTGCTGTCAGGTTCTGAATCGTAATCTGTAAGAGTAATTTCGGTTTCGGTTGTAGTAATTGTTTCTAAAGTATCAAAAATACCTGTATATGAATCAGATTTTAAAAGTTTGTATTTATTCAATTCATTTGGGTCAATTTCAAATTTTAGATTGGTATTATTACCTTCAACTGATGCAGAAATAGCATTAATATAATCAGGACTCAAAGGCATTTGGGTGAATTTATTAATTGCATTGGAAAAACTTATTGAATCTGTATCATTCCATTGTGTTTCAATTGAAAAGGAGTAGCTTATGTTTTCTAATATATTGTCGACGGTATATTCATTTAATGAAGCACTTACAGGTGTTTGTTGCAATATTCCATCTTCTATCATATTAATTATGAATTGTGAGGGAGTCCATTCATTTGTAGTAAAATCAGCTTCTAAATCGTTCCAGTTCAGATTTATTTGTTGCAGGCAGGAATCGTAGTTAAAAGTTAAATGGTATGTTGAAACTATTTTAGTGGAATTTGTTATATATCCGGATGTTTTAGATTTAACTTGATAAGACCTTGGCTTTTTATTAGCTTCAGCAGTTTCATCAATATAAGAATTAATAGAAGAATTTGTAATAGTATGTATAAGTTCTAAAGCATTAACAAATTCTAATTCATCTCGAAAAATAACAATGGTATCAGTTCCGGAATATTCCCACGATATTCTTACATGTCCCTGATCGTTAATGACACTAACGTTTTTAATAGTTAATGTTTGTGTTCTTCCTTTTTTATTAATCAGGATAAAAGAAAGTATAATTAATATTGAAAATAATAATTTTTGCATAATTAGTAATACAATTCTATAAACGAAAATAAGAATATTAATTGTATTTCCCGGCTATAGTTTTAATTAAAGTATCTTCTTGTAGATATTTATTTGCAATAAGAATTATTTCATTAGGTGTTATTGTTCTTATGGCCTCAATGGCTTTATCATAATAATTAGTATCGAGTCCTAAATCTATTATGTTTATAAAGCTGGCTGATATTTCAAATGGGCCGTCGAAAGATCTTAGCAGATCGCCAAGCATATAATTTTTAACCAGATCGAGTTCCTTTTGACTAACTTGTTCTTCTCTTAATTTTTTAATTTCAGTTATAACATCAGTAATAGCATTTTTAGCAACATTGGCTCCGACTTCAGATAAAATTACAAGATATCCGGCATGTTTTAATGAAACCAAAACCGAACTAATTCCATAAGTATATCCTTTTTCCTCGCGAATGGTTTTCATTAAACGTGAGCCAAAATATCCGCCTAAAATGGTATTAACCACATTTAATTTATGATAATCGGGATGAGCTTTGTTGATAATTATTTTCCCCAAACGTATGGCAGATTGTGTTACATTTTCTTTTTCAACAAACGATTCCATCTTAGGCTGGTATGTTATATCAAAATTTAATGATTTAGCTTCAGTTTTTATGCTCCAGTCCTTACTTCCCAAATACTGATTAAGAAGCTTAATGTCAGAATCATCAATTTTGCCTGATAGAATTATTTTACAGTTTTCTGAATGGTAAAGCCTTTTATGAAACTGAATAACATCTTTACGATTAACTAAGTCATAATCTTTAAGTTTTGTTTTTTTTCCATAAGGATGATTTTCGCCAAAAAGTTGTTCGTTGAATTCGCGACGTGCAATATTTGTAACTTTTTCTAACTCAATCTGAAACTGTTGCTTCCTTTTGCTCAGAAAAGTTTTCAGTTCATTTTCAGGGAATATTGGATTTTTAATAATATCATCAAGGATCTTTATTGTTTCGGGTAGATATTTTTTTAATGTGTATAATGTGATGTTTCCAAAATCCTTAGTTGGGTTGGGATGAATGAAGGCTCCATAATAATCCAGCTTTTCAGCAATTTGTTGGGATGTCAGGCTTTTAGTTCCTTCAATGAGCATCTCATTTACGATAGTTGCAATCAGAGGTTTCTCCTGATACCAGCTTCCGGCGTTAAATATTATATCTATTTTAATAATCTCCTGTGTTCCTGCATTTATAATATAGGTTTTAATTCCATTGTCAAGATTTATTTTTTCAGGAACAGGAATATTTATATTCTCTATATTTTTAAATTCAGGCTGTTGCTTTCTATTCAACTTCATTCTATTATTTTTTAGATAAATAGTAAAGTGTAGATGAGTTTTTTTCTCTGAATATACTCGATGCGACTGTTATAATTTCCTTTTTAGTAACACTCCTGTATTTTTCAACTTCGTGATTTATACGACCAGCATCGCCTAGAAGCTCATGATAAGCCAAATCCATAGCTTTGTTCAAAGCACTTAGCTGTCCGAATTGGTATACTGATTCAAACTTATTCTTTACTTTTTCTATTTCGTAATCATCTATATTGTTGGTTGTAATTTGATTAAGTTCTTCATTAATGGCTTTTTCTGCATCCTCCATTTTTACATGGTTCATTAGTTTACCGGTAACAATGAAAAGACCTGCATCAATATCGCCGGTAATGTATGCGTTAATATCGCTAAACAACTTTTTATTTTTAACCAGGTTCTGGTATAATCTCGATGATTTACCATTTGACAAGACATCAGAAATTAAATCCGTCACATAATATTCCTTTTCCATTTTGGAACTCATGTGGAATGCTTTATAAATAGCATCAAAAGGCACATTTCTTTCAACTGTCTGTGTTCGGGATTCATTTTGCTTTGGCTCCTCAGGAATATTTCTTTTAGCAATTTTCTGTTTTCCTATTGGTCCAAACCATTTTTCTGCCAGTTGCTCAATTTCATTTGTAGTAACATTTCCGGCAATACTCAAAATCGCATTATTAGGCGCATAGTGATGATTAAAAAAATCTTTTACATCATCTAAACTTGCATTCTTAATATGTGAAATTTCTTTACCTATAGTTGGCCAGCGGTAAGGATGTACTTTATATGCCAAAGGTTTTAATAATAACGATGTATCTCCGTAAGGCTGGTTTAAATATCTTTGGTTAAACTCTTCAATAACAACATTTTTTTGTATTTCAAGTTTTTGCTCTGAAAAATCCAGACCCGACATTCGGTCTGATTCCAGCCAAAAAGCGGTTTCGATATTTTCTTTGGGTAGCGTAATGTAATAATTTGTTATATCGTTTGTAGTAAAAGCATTGTTTTCTCCACCAGCTAGTTGCAAGGGCTTGTCGTAAGAGGGAATATTAATACTTCCTTCAAACATTAAATGTTCGAATAAATGAGCAAATCCTGTTTTTTCAGAATTTTCGTCTCTGGCGCCAACATTATACAAAACATTAAATGCAACTAAAGTTGTTGATGGATCATGATGTACAATAACTGTTAAACCGTTTTTTAGCGTAAACTTTTCGAATTTTATCATCAGTAAATTTTATAAACTATTGCAAACATAAATATATTAACTTATATGATATGACTTATTAGAAACTGTTTTAATTTTATCCTTCGGGTCTATTATGCGTTTCAAACAGTAATCCTGCGTTGAATTCTCCTTAAATAGTAACCACTATTCGCGTCAAATCCGCCTTGTCTTCCTGCTTGATACATCATAATATCTTCCAAAAACAAAATCAAAACAGTTTCTAAGTATAAATGTTAATTATTTATAGGATATTGAAAAAAAATCTGTTTTTTTACATTCTTGTTAAAAAATTAAGAATTAATATAAAACATGGCTGTAATTTCATCATTGATAAAACGTTTCCTTATTTGGCGTGTAAAGAAAATCGATGATAGAAAATTTATGATGTTCCTTAGTGTTGTTGTTGGGATTTTTTCCGGATTAGCAGCTGTTATTCTTAAAAATTTAGTTCATATAATTAAAAGTTTACTTACCAGTGATTTTGGAACTCAGTACCACAACTATTTATACTTTGCATATCCTGCCATTGGTATTCTGCTTGTATTTATTTTTACAAAATATATTTTAAAGGCATCTGTAGGTCATGGTATTCCAACAACACTTCATGCTATTTCGAAGAATAACGGAAAAATAAAACAACACAACATGTTTTCTTCCATTATTACGAGTGCTTTAACTATAGGTTTTGGAGGTTCGGTTGGACTTGAAGGCCCGACAGTTGCTACGGGTGCAGCGTGGGGTTCAAATATTGGGCGTTTTTTTCATTTAAATTACAGACAAGTATTATTGCTTCTGTCTTGTGCCGGAGCCGGAGCTATGTCTGCTATTTTTAAAGCACCTATTGCAGCAATTGTTTTTGTTTTGGAAGTATTAATGCTTGATTTAACTATTGCCTCACTTTTACCTTTATTATTTGCTTCTGTCACAGCGGCTATTACTTCGTATCTTTTTTTAGGAATGGATGTATTGTATCCGGTCGAAATAACTGAAAGGTTTAATATTAGTGAGATTTTATATTATATTTTATTAGGAATTCTTGCTGGTTTAGTTTCAGTTTATTTTACAAGGATTTATAAATTCTTACAGGACTGGTTCGATAAACAAAATAATAGTTTTTATAAATGGCTTATCGGGGGTTCAACTTTAGGATTGTTGATATTCTTATTTCCTTCGTTATATGGTGAGGGCTACGAGGCCATAAACGGATGTTTGCATGGTACAAATGATCACTTATTTAATAATAGTTTATTTTATAATCTACAAGATAATATGCTTTGGGTTTTTATCATTTTTGCTTTGGTAATTATTTTTAAAGCAGTTGCAACTTCTGTTACATTTGGTGCGGGTGGTGTTGGTGGTATTTTTGCCCCAACTTTATTTATTGGAGCAAATACAGGTTTGCTATTTGCACAGGTACTTAACTATTTTGGATTTAAAGAATTGCCGTACAGTAATTTTGCATTAGTAGGAATGGTTGGATTAATAGCAGGCGTTTTACATGCGCCGCTTACTGCTATATTTTTAATAGCTGAAATAACTGGTGGCTATAGTTTAATTTTGCCATTAATGATTGGTGCCAGCGTTTCCTTTGCTACAACAAGATTGTTCGAAAAATATTCAGTTTATACTTACCAACTAGCCCGAAGAGGCGAGTTATTTACTCATGATAAAGATAAGGTTGTTCTTTCGATCCTTAAGGTTACAAAACTTATTGAAACAGACTTTTTAACAATTTGTGAAGAAGCAACATTAGGAGATTTGGTTAAAGTAATTGCCAAATCGAAAAGAAATATTGTTCCGGTAATTGATAAAGAAAACATTCTTTTAGGTATTGTTTTTATTAATGATATTCGCGAAATAATGTTTAAACGTGAAATGTACGATTCGGTTTATGTTAATGAACTGATGTATATGCCATCGCCAATGGTTTCTCCCGATGAATCGATGGAAGATGTAGCGAAAAAATTCAAAATAACCAATAATTATAATCTCCCTGTTGTTGATAAGGGTAAATATGTTGGTTTTGTCAGCCGCGCAAATGTATTTTCAGCTTACCGTAATTTGTTAAAAGAATTTTCCGAAGAATAAAAAATAAATGATTTTCCGCTTTTTTAACCAATCTCCAGTCAAATTATTTGTCATTATTCCTTTCAGTCATGAAGATGAACGTTCCTGCGAACTTTTCTCATGAGTAAAGCGAGTAATGCAGGAATCTAATACCTATAAATTAGATTCCGGGTCAAGCCCGGAATGACAGAGTATGGTTATTTGTTTATGTTATAGTAGCGGATAGTCTTAAAAAAATATTTAAAAACAGAATATTAAACACATCATTTGATTACTTTTGCAAAGTTTTTAAAATATCAAAATGTTCTCTTTCATAAATGTAAAAAGGCAACGGTTTTCACGACGAATACTAATCTGGCGTAATAAGAAAATAAGCGAACGAAAGTTGGTCCTTGTTTTAAGTTTTATTGTTGGTATTTTGAGTGGCCTTGCTGCAGTACTTTTAAAATCAACAGTGCACTATACGCATCATTTTCTGACAAAAGGCTTTGCCGAAGGATTTAATTATACTTTTTTAATTTTTCCGCTTATAGGAATTACCTTAACCGTATTATATGTAAAATTCTTTGTCAAAGATAAAATTGGTCACGGAGTTTCGCGGATTTTATATGCCCTTTCAAAAAATAACGGACGAATAAAAGCGCATAATAATTACTCATCTATAGTTGCAAGTACACTTACTATTGGTTTTGGAGGATCGGTGGGAGTTGAGGCGCCAATTGTATTAACCGGAGCATCAATTGGATCAACTTTGGGACGATATTTTCGGTTAAATTTTAAATCTATTGCATTATTAGTAGCCTGTGGTGCTGCTGGAGCCATTGGAGGTATTTTCAAAGCTCCGATAGCAGGTATGATTTTCACTTTGGAAGTTCTTATGTTGGATTTAACCTTAACTTCTATAGTTCCATTATTGATTTCTTCGGTAACAGGTGCCACTGTAGCATATTTTCTGATGGGCGAAGGCGTTGTTTTATCAGTTGCAAACACACAGAATTTTGAATTAAATTTTATACCCTTTTATATTTTACTCGGATTATTTTCCGGTTTGATTTCTTTTTATTTCACGAAAACAACCATGGAAATTGAATCAGCTTTAAAAAAAGTTAAAAATACTTTTGTAAAGATTTTGATTGGAGGAACTGTTTTGGCAGGATTAATATTTGTATTTCCATCACTTTATGGTGAGGGAACACAGACTTTACAATCATTATTGAATGGAAATACAGAAGGTTTACCAATAGATAAAATCTTTTCGTTTGTATTACAAAATAACTGGTATATATTAATTTATCTCGGAATGTTGCTTTTGCTTAAAGTAGTAGCAATGGCATTTACCAATGGTAGCGGTGGAGTTGGTGGAATATTTGGCCCTACACTATTTGTTGGTGGAGTTACAGGTTATTGGTTGTCGCATTTTATTAACTCTTTTGGTTTTGTAAAACTACCCGAAGGTAATTTTGCTCTGGTTGGAATGGCTGGTTTAATGGCAGGAGTTATGCATGCTCCTTTGACAGCAATATTCCTTATAGCAGAAATAACAGGCGGTTATAGTTTGTTTATTCCTTTAATGATTACTTCAACAATTGCATATATTACAATTCTATGGTTTACCAAACATTCAATTTATACGCACAGGTTAGCTGAGCGGGGTGAGCTTCTTACACATCATAAAGATGAAGTTGTACTTACCTTAATGAAACTGGATAGTGTTATCGAAAAAGATTTTGTAACTGTTTGTATTGATGATTCTCTTGGTCAATTAATAAAAGCTGTATCAAAATCGAAAAGAAATATTTTCCCGGTATTGAATAACGAAGATGAATTAGTTGGCATTGTACTTTTGGATAATATTAGAGAAGTTATGTTCCAGCGCGAGAAATATGAAGAAACATTAGTTTCGGATGTTATGATTTCGCCACCCGAAATTGTTGATGTGACTGACAATATGGACATTGTAATGAAGAAGTTTAATTCCAGTGGTGCATGGAATTTACCTGTTATGAAAGAGGGGAAATATGTTGGTTTTGTTTCAAAATCTAAAATCTTTAATACCTATCGCGACGTTTTAGTTCAGGTTTCCGAATATTAATACCTATTTACTTTAATCAAAAAAATCATTAAATTTATTGAGTTAAGAGATAAAATCTTAATCTGATACATTTGATGACAAAAAGAACAGCTTTAATTAGATTTCTTATTTGGAGAAAACAGAAGATAAGTCAACGTAACTTTATACTTATATTAAGTTTTATTGTTGGCTTAGCAGGTGGTATTGTTGCTCTTACCCTGAAAACCTGTGTTTTTTATTTACACGAGGTATTACTTGAAGATAAAGGATTTGATGAGTATAATTTTTTAATATTTATATATCCGTTTATTGGAATTGCTTTAACTCTTTTTTTTACCAAATACATCCTTCGCGATAGTGTTAAACATAATATTGCTTCAATTTTATATGCTATTTCTAAACGAAACAGTTTAATGCGTGCACATAAAATTTTTTCATCCATAATTGGTGGAATACTAACTGCAGGTTTTGGCGGATCAATAGGATTAGAGTCTCCGATTATTTCTTCCGGATCTTCAATAGGATCAAATATCGGACGTTTATTGAGGTTAAGTTATAAAGAAGTAACTTTGTTATTATCATGCGGTGCTGCCGGAGCAATATCAGCAATATTTCACACTCCATTGGCTGCAATTATTTTTGCAATTGAAGTATTGTTAATTGATTTGACCCGGTTTAGTTTAATTCCTTTATTAATTGCTTCGGTGAGTGGAGCAATAGTTACAAATGTTTTTTTTCATGATGAAATCTTATTTGAATTTATTCTGAAAGATCCATACGAAGTTCATCATACTATATTTTATCTTTTGCTTGGTATTTTTACAGGATTAGTTTCGGTTTATTTTTCAAAAGTATTTTTTAAGGTTGAAAGCATTGCAAATAAAATTCCTGATATACGAAGATTGTTTATTGGAGGATTAGTATTAGGTGTGTTAATATTTTCATTTCCTCCATTATATGGTGAGGGTTATCACATTATTAAAGCAATTTTTGCCGAGAACTTTTCTTCAGTTATGGAATCCAATATTAGCTTTGGATTAGCGAGTTCTCAGTGGTTTTTTTATATCTTTTTTATATCGCTTCTTTTATTAAAAGCATTTGCTACTTCAATAACTATTACCAGTGGTGGTGTTGGCGGAATAATTGCTCCTTCGTTATTTACAGGAGCAATCGCAGGAATGCTATTTTCGCATAGTTTAAATTTGCTCGGACTCAATATTTCAGAAAGCAATTTTGCTTTGGTAGGGATGGCCGGTGTGTTAAGCGGTGTTTTACATGCTCCCTTAACGGCAATATTTCTTATTGCTGAAACTACTAAAGGATACGAGTTAATTGTTCCATTAATGCTTACAACAATAGTTTCCTTCGTAACAGTTAAGTTCTTTGAACCTAATTCAATATTTACTCTTCAATTAGCAAAACGTGGTGAGTTGATTACACATCATAAAGACAAGGCTGTCCTGAATTTTATGAAACTTAAATCGGTTATTGAAACAGATTTTGTAACTGTTCACGTTGATTCGACTTTGGGCAATCTGGTAAAAGAAATCTCAAAATCGAAAAGAAATATGTTTCCGGTTATTGATGACGAAGGAATACTGATAGGTATTATTCTGATGGATCATATTCGTGAAATTATGTTTGAGAAAGATATGTATGATACAACTATGGTTAGTAATTTAATGATTTTACCACCTGCTTATATTGCTTATAAAGATACTATGAAAGATGTTATTGAAAAATTTGAAACCACCGGGGCGTGGAACTTACCTGTAATTGAAAATGCAAAATATATTGGTATGGTATCTAAATCGAAATTATTTTCTGCATATCGGAATTTACTACTTGAAATTTCAGATGAATAATGTAAATGGTTATCAAGCAGTTCTAAGGTTAATAATCAAAAACATAAATAGTTGTTTTTTTGAATCATAAATTTTTGTAGATTTATCTTAATTTAAAATAACATAATAATTATTTGAATTAAATTTAAATTACAAACATTATCTTTATTAATATAACCTTAAAAATTAAATGTTATGGATAACAAGAGTTTTAATTTTAACAAATTTTTCCAAGATTCAAAAAAAGTACTATTATCTCCTAAGGAATATTTTTCTACGATGGAAATTACTGGAGGGATGGGAGAGCCTATCATTAAAGCATTAATATATGGTGCAATAGCAGGTGTTTTTGCATTGCTTTGGAGCCTGTTAAACTTATCAGGGGTTTCAGGTTTATTTGGAGGAGCTGTTGGTTTTCTTGCTCTCATATGGTCAATTGTTGCTGCTGTTATTGGTGTATTTATTGGAGGAGTAATAGTTTTAATTATTTCATCAATTTGTAAAGGAAATTCAGAGTTTGAACCTAGTATGAGGGTTGCCGCTGCGTTAATGGTAATTATGCCAATAAGCGCATTCTTCGGTTTCTTAGGTGGTATTCATCTTCTTAGTTCTGTTATTAGTCTTGCAATTAACTTGTATGTATTGTATTTATTATATATTGCTGTTACTATTACGCTTAAAGGTACTGATAAGCCTGCAAAAATAGTTTCTTATGTTTTAGGAGGTTTGTTGGCATTATTTTTTATTATTGGATTAGGAACAAGATCTGCTGTAAATAAATATTCTAAATTTTCTGAAAAAGAAATTAATAAAGTGTTAGATGATTACAAAGAAGCAGCAGAAGATGTAGCAAAAGAATTAGAAGAAGCTGTGAAAGATGCAGAGGATTAGTTAGTATGTTGGAAAATTAAAAAGCCGCTTAATTTAATATTAAGCGGTTTTTCAATATAAAATAATATTCTATTCCATTACTTTTAAATTCAAATAATACATTACTATAAATGCAGCAGTAATAATTAAAGGAAAGATACCGAAGCCTATAATTAATAAAATTACATTGGCAGCTGCATAAATATAAAAACCTAATTTTTGAAGTTTCCACATTTGAATAGCACCGTAAAGAGACGCTGCAATCAATACTAAAGTTATTATTGATTTAACTATTCCTCCATCAACCCCGACAGGTAAATATTGTGCAAATGATTCAATTGCACCTGCAGCAACTAATCCAATTAATCCAAATAAAAGGCCTAAGCCACTAGCAATAAAGGTTAAGATACATAATACAGTTAAAAATGTTGGTCGTTGATTTGTTGTTTGTACATTTTGTTCTTCCATAATAAAAAATATTTGGGTTTATAATTAATGTTAAATATATGAAAAAAATATGAATAGCAATTTTATTACACATAACATAATTGTTGATGCAAAAAGTTTTTAATATTTAAACTACGTGCTTTTGCCGTTTATCAACAAAAAATAACGTTTTGTTGATAAATAATCCACATTCGTCAAAAAAAAGTTTGTTAAATAATTGGAAATTAGAATAGTTATATTTATAATTGCCTGTTTTTAAAAAATTGGGGAATGAATTTCAATAAAACTGTTATTAACAAAAGTGTTGAAAGTAACGTTAACCATAATTATAAAATTTTAGTTGTTGAAGATGATGATATTGGTTATATGCTTTTGCATGAGATTTTATCATCGTATCCTGTTAAATTAGTTCGTGCTATTAATGGTCAGGAAGCAATTGATAATTTCCAGAATGACAAATCTGCTTTTAATCTTGTGTTAATGGATATTCGTTTACCAAAAGTAAATGGCTATGTGGCTACACGGCAAATAAAGAAAATTAATCCTTCTATTCCAATAATAGCTGTTACAGCGTATGCTCATTCTCAGGGAATAATTGATTGTTTTAACTCAGGTTGTGATGAGTTTATTGCAAAACCATTTGATATCAAAAGAATCATTAAAGTTGTCGAGAATTATTTAGTTTTCAAAAATTAAGGAAATCCTTCTTGCTTCATAATCAATTTAATCAAAATAAAATTTAATTTTTTATTCATTACATAATTCTCTAATTTTGGGAAATTGTTTTTGAAATTATTAAAAAATTATAAATCATGATTAGAGACACAAAAATATTTGACTTAATTCAGAAAGAAAAAGAGAGACAAATAAATGGTATTGAGCTTATTGCTTCGGAAAATTTTGTAAGCGATCAGGTTTTAGAAGCTATGGGTTCAGTAATGACCAATAAATATGCCGAAGGATATCCCGGGAAAAGATATTACGGAGGTTGTGAAATTGTTGATCAGTCGGAAGATTTGGCCCGCGAAAGATTGAAGCAATTATATAATGCAGAATGGGTAAATGTTCAGCCGCACTCAGGCGCACAGGCAAATGCTGCAGTTTTTATGGCAATTTTAAATCCCGGGGATACTTTCATGGGATTGGATTTGGCACATGGTGGCCATTTATCACACGGTTCGCCTGTTAATTTATCAGGTATTTTATACCATGCTGTTTCGTACGGTGTTAAAGAAGAAACCGGAATGGTTGACTATGATATGATGGAAGAAGTTGCTTTGAAAGAAAAACCAAAAATGATTGTTGGTGGTGCATCAGCTTATTCCCGCGAGTGGGATTATAAAAGGATGAGAGAAATTGCTGATAAAGTTGGTGCAATTTTAATGATTGATATGGCGCACCCTGCCGGATTAATCGCTGCCGGATTATTAAGTAATCCACTTGAATATGCTCATGTTGTAACTTCAACTACTCATAAAACCTTACGCGGACCAAGAGGAGGCATTATTTTAATGGGCAAAGACTTCGATAATCCATTCGGAAAAACAACTCCAAAAGGAGTAATCAGAAAAATGTCTTCATTGCTTGATTCAGGGATCTTCCCAGGATCACAAGGTGGACCGCTTGAACATATTATAGCTGCTAAGGCAGTTGCTTTTAGTGAAGCTTTAGCTCCTGAATTTAAAGAGTATCAAGCTCAGGTAAAAAAGAATGCCGCTGTTATGGCTGATGAATTTATTGCTAAAGGATATAAAGTTATTTCCGGTGGTACTGATAATCACTCTATGTTAATTGATTTAAGAACCAAGTTTCTTGAAATTACAGGTAAAGTTGTTGAAAATACACTTGTTAAAGCTCATATAACAATTAACAAAAATATGGTTCCTTTCGATTCTCGTTCACCTTTCCAGACATCGGGTTTCAGAGTTGGAACATCTGCAATTACTACTCGTGGAATTAAAGAAGATAAAATTGCAATCATTGTTGATTTTATTGATCAGGTAATTAGTAATATTGAAGACGAAGCTGTAATTAACAAAGTTGGAAATGATATAAAAGAAATGATGAGTAAATATCCATTATTTGCTTATTAGTAATATCTCTCAAATAATTTAAAGCTGCCTGAAAAGGCAGCTTTTTTTATCCTTAAATTTTACTTCTATATTTACAAAAACTAAATATTTTAAAAATGGAATGGTATCTTATTGTAGCTGTAATAGGAGTTGGCTTTATTGCAGGATTTATTAATATCCTTGCTGGTAGTGGATCTTTATTAACTCTGCCATTGTTGATGTTTCTTGGATTACCTGCTAATGTTGCCAATGGAACAAACCGTATTGCAATTCTTTTACAGAATGTTGTTGGCGTGGCTAGTTTTAAAAAGCAAAAGGTGCTGGATGTTAAACATGGATTATGGTTAGGAATTCCGGCCGTTGTAGGATCTCTAATTGGAGCGCAAATCGCAATTAATCTGAACGAAGAGATCATGAGGAATACTATCGGTGGATTACTGGTATTTATGTTTTTTTTAATAATATATAAACCCGATAAATGGATAAAAGAGAAAGCAGGAGAGGTTAATCCAAAGCCGGGCATATTACAAATGATTATTTTCTTTTTCATTGGAATATATGGTGGATTTATTCAGGCTGGTGTCGGGCTATTTTTATTGGCAGGATTGGTATTAGGAGCAGGTCTTGATTTAGTGCGGGCAAATGCATTAAAAGTATTTATTATACTACTTTATACACCAATAGCATTGGTTATTTTTATAATCCATAATCAGGTTGATTATAAACTGGGATTGATACTTGCAGTTGGGAATATGCTTGGAGCGTTTGTTGGAGCTAAAGCAACAGTAAGCTGGGGTCCAAAATTTGTTCGATATATACTTTTAATAGCTATATCGGTTTCAGCTATAAAACTTCTCGGTGTATTTGATTTAATAAAGTCTATTGTAGCTTGAAGAAATACGTAATAGTTCCTTTTTGATAAGCAGGAGCATCTGGTTTTTTATCAAATTTGGCTTTTAATGCAGCTTTTTTTGCTGCAGATAATAAATTAGCATCTAAAGTTGTGCTTCCTTTTACTCCCGGAACTGCATTGGTTACATTTCCATATTTATCGACTGTAATTTCAACAACCACTTTTCCTTCTATTTGATAATTATATTCGGGTTTAGGAAGTGATTCAGGATTCCTGCCAGCAAGACTAAAGCTTGTACCACTTGTTCCCATACTGTTTCCGCCAGCGTGATTTTGAGAATCTACAGAACCGGTTGTTGAACCTTGATTATCTTCTCCTGTTGTTTCCCCTTCGCTCGAACTGTTATTATTGTTTCTATTTCTTCCTGTAAATAACGCTTGTTCATTAACTTCTCTCTCTTCAATAACTTCTGTCTTTTCCTCTTTTTCAGGTTCTGGTTTTGTTTCAGTTTTTGTTTCTTCGGTTTTTTCTTTTTCACCCTGTTCTTTTACAGCAGGAGCTTCCTCGTAATCTTGTGTGATAGAACCATCATCTGTAGGTGATGTTGTAGTTTCAGGAACAGATTCCTGACTTTCTTCGACGGATTCTTGTTGCGCCGACTCAGAATATCTTGGTTCAACCTGACCAAAGCCTTCATCACTATCACCAAAATTTATTAAGATACCTTCTTCATCAGGCAAAGGGAGAGGTGTTGAGTAACCAAAAATCATAAAAATAACACCAATAATTATATGGAAAATTATTGTACCGATTATACCATTTTTATGTTCTCTGATCTTAGATGACATATTAATTTGCTTGTGTTGCTAAAATCAATTTCCACTTATTATTTTTGGCAATATTCATAATTTTTACTACTTCTTGTATAGGAACAGCTCTGTGAACGTGTAAAGAAATTGTAGGTTCTACAATTTGTTCGTTTGAAAATCGATAGTGTAAAATTCCCTCAATATCTTCTAAAGGGATTTGTGTTGCCTCAATGTAATAATTTAAATCTTCTGTAATTGAAATAGTTGTTATAGCAGAAGCTGATGTTTGTTGTGAGCTTTGTGGTAACAATAATTTTAATGCATTAGGTGCTATTAAAGTTGATGTTACCATAAAAAATATAAGTAACAAAAATACTATGTCGGTCATTGACGACATACTGAAATTAGGATTTACTTTAGTTCTTCGTTTTAACGCCATAACTGATTAAATTTCATTATTCTACAGGTTCGTTAAGAAGATCCATAAATTCAGAAGTGTTTGCTTCCAGTTGAAACACAACTTTTTCGATTTTAGCTACTAAAATATTGTATGCCAGATAAGCTATAATACCTACCATTAATCCTGCAACAGTAGTTACCATGGCTGTATAAATACCATTTGACAATAAGCTAACATCAATATTATTTCCTGCATTTGCCATGTCGTAAAATGCACGAATCATTCCTATAACTGTACCAAGGAAACCTATCATTGGAGCAGCACCGGAAACAGTTGCGAGAGCTGGCAAACTTTTTTCCAGTGTTGAGATTTCCAGATTTCCGACTGTTTCTATGGCAGCATTAATGTCGTTTAACGGACGACCTATACGTTGCAAACCTTTTTCAATCATCTTGGCAACAGGACTATTGGTTGACTGGCATAACGCTAAAGCCGAATCAATTTTATCATCGTGGATATAATCTTTAATTTTATTCATGAAATTAATATCGGTTTGGGAAGCTTGTTTAATAGCAAAATATCTTTCTATAAAAATATATACCGCAATAATTGAGAGTACTGCTATAGGGATCATAATCCATCCCCCTTTAAGTGCTAATTCCCAATATGATAATTTTATTTCTCCTGCTTCTGCAACAGTAGTATTAATGCTATCGGTTAAGTTTATTTGTAAAAGCATGAATAAGTTATTCATATTATTTTTGTTTTAGTCTGATTATTAAAACGATTATTTAGATATATTATTTTAAAAATTTTATTTTTCAAAGTTACAAAAAACATTAATCGTTTTTTGTTTCTTTTTTCTTCCTGCTAATTCTGTTCCAAAATTTATCAAGTAGTTCAGAAAAGGAATTGAATTCTTCACGATAAAAGATCCCGACACCTTGTGTATATGGAGCGTTTTCGTACTGCAGTTTATCGTTAGATTCATTAAAAGCTCTCACACGTAATTTGCCACTTTTATTAATTTTAACATCAACACTAAAATCGCCAACAATGTTACTTGTCTGATCAATAGCTTGTCCGCCATATCCAACATTACCGTCAATACTAACTCTGTCGTCAAAAATTTGAGTCGATAATGCTACTTCAACTTCGTCTTGTGATATTTCGTCTCCGGGCCTGTAATTAACACCAATATCCCAATCATCACTAATTTGCGATAACCAATGACTTAATTGATTTGATAACAATTCACTAGCAGTTACTGTACCTATACCTACTGTGCTTGAACTATTAGTTACACCAGATGTTTGTTCGCGCATAAACGAGTTTAATACAAGTAATGAAAGAAACTGTTTGTTAAGTTTTTCTTCAGTGTTTATAGCCGTTTTTAAAAGTGTTTTGGCTTCTTCGTCGGCTGTAGGAAGATTAATATCAAATCTAATATTCGGATTCATTAAATTATCTGTAAGATATACCTGGCATTCAACAGGAATACGTTTTATATAATCGTCGGTAGAATAATATGATGTAGTAGAAGAATCAACAAGACTGCTTAACGAGGTTTTTAAGCCATAAATTGCTTCAAAATCAATATTTGCATTGTAGGGTTCTCCGTTCCATATAATATTACCACCGTGCTTAATTTTAAATTTTTTGTTAATCACATCTTGAAGGGTAAATAAATAATCTCCTTTTTCAATAGTAAAATCACCATACATTTTAAAGTCATTATTGGCATCAATTTCCATTTTTAAATTACCTTCACCTGTACCGCGTATCATATCACCAATTGTAGAATCGAAAATTAACAAGGCTTCTGCGTCAGGTGTAATTTCCAAATCGAAATTTAAACCAAATCCTGAATAATCGTAGTTATATTCTGAAGTGTTTGTTTCAACTTCTTCGGTTTTATTTATAAAAGTTAAGAAACCTGACTGGTCAGCATCTTGCAATTGAGTTAAAGGGATATTAATTTTAGTATTTTTTTCAGTTTTAGCCGAAATATCAACAAATGTATTTCCTTTATTTCCATTTATTTTAACGATTCCCGAAATAAACGCAGTGCCATAAAAAGATTCATTATCTGCCCTTGTAGTATTCAATGCATGAATGCCATTTGCATCAATATTAAAATTGAAACTAATATCTTTCTTGGGACCAAACTTAACAAATCCATTGGCTAGTCCCATATTACCATAAGTATCAAATGCGTTAACATTTTTAAATAACAATGAATTCTTTTCTACCTGTACTTCTGTTGTAAAATTGTATCGTGTTTTAATGTAATCAATTGTCATAGCAGTATTTTGTATATATAAGCTGCCATTGAAATTAGGTTGTTTTAATGTTCCGGTTACTAAAACAGCACCATCACTAATTCCGTTTATATTTGATGCAAAGCTATTTAAAAATGGATTTAAAATATTTAAACCTAATTCATCCAATATAATGTTAAACATAATGTTTTTATCATTTGGATAATAGTTGCCGGATATGTTAACAGTTCTTTTATCATTGTGTAAAGTTGAAGCTTCTACCTGAATGGCTTTATTCTTTTCAATCCAATGACTATTAATATGGGTATACCCAAGTTCTTCTTTATTTAAAATGAGATTATCAATCTCAAGATCGGCATAAAATAGAGGATTATTAAAAATACTAGAGAAATTTGCTTTACCATTAATTATTCCTTCGAACTCAAGTTTCTTTGCTTTTGTAATAATGTTAACATGTGCAAGGTTTAAACTTCCAAAGTTAAAAAACAAAGTGTCATCAGGGTTTTTTGAAATTTTACCATTGACATCAAAATATTGATTTCCATGATTTATTCTAAAATTATTAATTGCAATTGAAGTAGTATCAATTTTAATTTGAGATTTATTGATAAACCAGAGCGAATCTTTTACGATTACCTGAGATGGTAAAATGGTAACTTTAAACGATGGATTATCAAACGGTTCTTTCTGATTGATATAAGTAGAAGCAAGAATTTTCCCCTCGTAATTAACCGTATCGGTATTGTTCCAGTCAATTTTTAAATCAATATTATTGTTATGAGTTAATGATGTTGTTTTGAAGTTATCAAGTGTAAAATAATTGTTCAGTAAAAAACTGTTGCATTTTGTAAGAATTGTGAATATACTATCATTTGAAAATGTGTTTACGGTCAAATTACTGAATGTGTGATTGTTATATTTAAATTCCTTCGCGAAAACATTTAAGAGCAGCATTTTTTGTTTTGCATTGTAGTTGAATCTTAAACTTGTACTGTCGCTAAAAGAAATGTTTGGAATAAAAAATCTACTTATGATATTCGTTTTTTTAAAGTCTAAATCCAAAGTGAAATTATTATTATAATCTAAAGTTAAAGTATCGGTTGGTTCTTTTATTAAATCTGGCAGATAATTATAATATAGATTTTTTAAGGATTGAAGTAGTAAACTTGATTTATAAGATCCAATTAGTAAAGCATCTATATAGTCTGATCTCAATTCTATTCTATGAGTATCAGCAAATTGTTCAGAAATGAGCTTTAAGGTATCAAAAGCCATTTCTTCATTAAGTTTTATAAGTTTTGTATTTGAAAAATTTATTTCACCAACTGCATTGTTCACATCAATTCCTTCGAAATTGGCAGTCACGTCAAATGATAAGCTGGCGGTAGTATCTTTTTTATCAATATTTAAACCATAAAGGTTTGTATTTGGAACCGATGCTTTAAAATTAAAAGTAGGAATTTCTTTCGAAAAATCTATTCCTCCCCTGAAATTAACTTGAATATTAGGGTCGGAAATGCTTAAATCCCCATCGTATGTTTTTTCCGTTAAATATCCATCTAGTATAATATTCTGATAATTGTAATCATTAATTTCAATATTATGAATAACTCCTTTGGTTGTGGCATTAATGGTTTTATTGGCGCTTGTGGTTCCCCTAATTTGAGCATCCATACTAATTTTGTCAATTATTTCGGTACCACTTACCAGTTCTCCAATATTGAAATTACTTGTTTTTAGATTTCCGCTGAATGCTAAAGTTCTGGAAGTGTCGGGTTGTAAAGAAAGGTCGGTTGAAATATTGCCAAGATCAGAAGTAAATTTCCCATAGGTTACAAAATCATCATAGAATCCTGCGAAATTACCTTTGTAACTGATTATTCCTAATTTATCGAAACTTTTGGGAATTGAAAAACCATCTCCTTTTTTAAAGAATTTATTGATTATTTCAAAATCTTTGGCACAAGTTGTTAATTTCTTAAAATCAACATACATAAACATTTGCTTATGATCTGGTAACCCACTTAAATTAAAGTCAGTAATTAATTCGGTTTGTTCGCCAATGTGGAATTTTACATTTTTCCCTTTGAAGGTACTAAGCTTACTATATACTCTCCCTGAGAGTACTGTGTTTACAGGAATATTTTGAAATATTTGAGAAAAATAACCTATATCAATAAAACTTACATTTGATTCCTGAAAAGCAAAATCCAAGTATATGTTTTTAGCAAATTGTTGGTATTCTTCATAATCGTTATGGCGAAAAACTAAAGAATCGGAATTAATATAGGAGTAAGGAGTCCTGATTGTCAGATTTCTGAAAATCATGTGTTGTTTTCCAATACTCATATTGAATTTCATATTATAAACAACAAAGCCAGATTTTTCCTGGAATTTTAGTTTTTTAGTATAAAAATTTATTACTCCGTTTTCAATTGTAAGGTTCCTTATATCCAAATCTTCTATATGACAGACTAAATTACTGAAATTGACTACTCCCTGTTTTTTTTGTATTTTCTTAAAAGATTTAAACCGGAAAGTTGACTTGTGCATTTCAATATTTCGAAAAGATATTTGCCATTTAGGTTTATTATTAACGGATGTATCTTTTTTGTGAGTATCCTCTGTGACAAACCTGATATTTATAGCTTGTAAAGAATCAAATTTATGCAGATAGATTTTGGCATTAACTAAGTTTATATTATTTAGGTTAATTATTCGCTGTTTTTTATCAAACTTTTTTAAGTTGCAAATTATCTCTTCTGAAAAAAGCAATGTATCTTTTAGTTGATCTTCGATATATACATTTTTTAACACTACACGATTAAAAAATTTAAAATTTACCGATTCAACTTCGAACTTAGCATTAAGATTTTTAGAAATTTCTTTGGCAATTTTTTGGGTAAGATAGGTTTGAACCTTACTACTTTGAAGAACAAAAAATGCTATTGTTGGTATTGCTATTATTACCAACAAAAAAACAATCAATATTTTATATATTTTTTTAATACTTTTGCCCTTTGAAACTCTAACGCAAAAGAAGCAAAAAAAATTATAAATAACTCAAATTCTAAGCAATAAATGAGTGTTACAATACTTGGGATTGAATCATCATGTGATGATACTTCAGCAGCAATTATTAAAGATGGTTATCTTTTATCAAATATAATTGCTAATCAGGACGTTCATAAAGCTTATGGAGGTGTTGTCCCAGAGTTAGCTTCGAGGGCGCATCAGAAGAATATTATTCCCGTTGTTGATCAGGCATTAAAACTTGCAAAAGTTTCGAAAAATGATATTAATGCAGTTGCTTTTACTCGTGGACCGGGCTTATTAGGATCATTATTGGTAGGAACTTCATTTGCTAAGTCGTTTTCATTAGCCATGGATATTTCTTTAGTTGAAGTAAACCATTTGCAGGCACATATTTTAGTACATTTTATTAAAGAATTGGAAAAGGAGAAGAAAGTACCTGAATTTCCATTTTTGTGTTTGTTAGTTTCTGGTGGGCATACACAGATTGTTATAATAAAAAACCATTTAGAAATGGAAATTATTGGGCAAACTATTGACGATGCTGCTGGTGAAGCATTTGATAAATGTGCTAAAGTTATTGGTTTAACATACCCGGGTGGACCTGTTATTGATATAAATGCTCAAAAAGGTAATAAGCATGCTTTTACTTTTAGTAAACCAAGAATTAAGAATCTTGATTATAGTTTTAGTGGATTAAAAACCTCCTTTTTATACTTTATACGCGATAGCATAAAGAAAAACCCTGATTTTGTGAAAGAAAATATGATGGATTTGTGTGCCAGTATACAGTTTACTATTATTGAAATATTAATGAATAAGTTGGAAGTGGCTGTGAAACAAACGGGAATAAATCAGATAGCAGTAGCTGGTGGTGTTTCTGCAAATTCCGGTTTAAGAAATGCTCTTGAGGAGAGAGCTAAAGATTTTGGATGGGAAACCTTCATGCCTGAATTCAAATTCACTACCGATAATGCAGCAATGATTGCTATTACAGGATATTACAAATATCTGAATAAAGAATTTGCCAGTCAGGATATTGTTCCATTAGCCAGGTTTCCTTATTAAAGCTGAAAACAGAAAGAGTTTTAAGTTTTATTTTTAGCCCAATACAAAGGAGCTGAAATAATAATTAATAGTGCTAGTGAAGATAATCCAATACCTATCCCGAATCTATCAGCTAAAAATCCTATAATTGGTGCAATTATAGCTGCTAAAAGACTTTTTGCTTGTGAATTAGCTGAAAGAGCAGTTGCTAGAATGTCATCTTGATATAATTCACTAACATAAGCAACACCAACTGGATTTCGAAGATTTTCAATTAGGTATATTCCTATGTAAAACATGATAGAGGCAAAATAAAATCCGTAATGAAAAAATATTCCGCTTAAGAATGCTAATACGAATCCTATATACATAGTAGAATTTAAAACTAGTTCTATTGATTTGAATTTGTCTGTTAATTTTCCTGCTTTTCGTGATGCATAGGAAGTTGAAAAATAAATAATGAAATATAAAATCCCAATAAGTATTGCTGATCTTTGATTATCAGAAAAAGCTAGCAATACAGGAATAGATAAAGCAAATATTTGAATTACGGCTTGCAAATAATCCTTAATAGCTCTGTGAAATCCACTATAAACAGAGAGATTCGCAATTGCTTTTAAAATCTGTTTGTTTTTAAATGAGAATTTAAAATCACGTAATACTTTGTATAATCTTTCTTTTATACTATCAGTTTTTGAATAGATATTTTTTCCATCTAATACTTTAGGATAAGTAGAAATAAGTAGCAGGTCTAATAAATATGGAATAGTTGAAAAAATAAAAATAGATTTAAAGTTCCCGGTATAAAAAACAATTGAGGCGGCTAGTAATGAGGAAATTGCAGATCCCATTTGCGACCATGATCTGGTATGCCCGTAATAATGAACACGTTGATCTTTCCACCCTTTTATTTTTAAGTAATCGAATATCATTGCTTTATGAGTTCCGGTTCTAAAGGCATCTCCAATAGCATAAAATATTATTGCAATAATAAAGATGTAATAGGAGTCTGATGTAAAGAATATTAAGAAGGAAATGATATAAAATAAAAATGAAACTATGAGTGATTTCTTTCGGCCAAAAACATCGGCAATAATTCCGGAAGGTATTTCCAGAATATTAATAAAAACTTCACGAATTGCATATAATGTTCCTATTTGCAAAAAGGTAATATTTTTATCAAGAAAAAATAAAATCAGAAACGGTTCAAAAAAGCGTAAGTTTTTTAAAAAACCATAAAAACAGAATTTATAATACTGCTTATCTTTTTTAAAAACTTGGTTCATGTTTGAACTATATTAAAATGGCACAAGTACAACCTGTGCCATCAAAATCTCTCTTTTGCTATTATTATTGATGTTTCTTGAGTGACCGTATTGCAATAAAAATTGATCCAATAATTAATATTAAAAAGCTTAATGCAAACAATGCTTGTCGTTTAATAATTTTTATGATTGGGTCGTTTTTATGAGTTATATCTGTAATAACTGATAAAGCAAAGTCCGGAAGTCTTGTTGAAGGATCTTGCTCCATATACAAAAGTTCTGCATTCAATTTCTGGTCTTTTATATTAAATTCTGCTTCCTGATCACTTTTTTCAATAAAAGCATTTATTATTAAGCTGTCAGGGACATATCGATTTAAAGGCTCGTCGATCAAAGGAAATTGATACTCAGTATTCCCAAACCAATAGTTAACAGAAACTATGGTTGTATTTTCTGCAGTAATTTGTTTTAACCTGTTTACAAACATTTCCATTATCTTATCAGCTACTTCAGAATAGCTTCCTATTTCTATTAAAATTTTTCCATCTTTTGCAGCTTTATATGAATATGACTTAAGTCTTTTCGTAGAAGATTCAAACTGAAATCTTTCGGCAAAAAAAGTTTTGGATTTTAAGATTCTGTTCAAATGATTAATTCTTTCTTCTCCAAATGCAGAGAAATCCAACCCCCAGTCTGGAGTATATGTTGTGTTAACCACAATATTATCTTCAATGATATATAAATCATGAAAGCTTGAATCAAGTCCCAGCGATTTCAGTTGTTTGTTAAGGTTTTCTCCTCTAAGATCGATATGTGTTTTATTAGTGAGATCTTCTAATGCTTCTTTTTGGGCATCATAGAATGATTTCTCAAAAGTTTTTAAAGCAGATGTCTGAAAATCGCTAAGTCCTATTATTTCGTTTCTGATTTTTTCTCTAAGATCGTTTTCACTCTTTATTTGAATGTTAATAGTATCCTGAACTGTAATAATTGCCAGTATAATATTAAGTAAAAGTACAGTAAAGGTTACCTTGAAAAATAGCAGCCTATAAATTGACTTTCTTTTTGAACTTTTGTCCATAGTTGAAAATATTAAATTAAAAACGTTGGTTAAGTTAATAAAAAAGAAATTACTTGTAAAGGTTTAAGCATTTTTTTACATGACTTTATCGTTTTTGATGACCTTATTATTTATATTAATAGTTAAAAATATATTCATCAAACCATGAAAATCCTTTAAATTATTTAATTTCGCAGCATAGTAAATTTAAACTTTAATTATGATTGATATAAAACAACACAGCTTATATAAGCCGATGGAAGTTGACTCGGTATTATCAAATATTTTTAATATTTATTTTAAGAAATTTGGTGTATTATTCATTTACAGTTTTGTAGCTGCTTTTATTATTCAGATGACTTTTTATAAAATAGGTTTTTTAGAATTGACCAGATTAACAGATCCTGAAGATTTGATAAAAATGATTTTTGAGATGAGAAAAGAAATTTTAATAGGATCTATTATATATTTTATGATTTATGGTTCACTAATCAGTTTCTTGGTTAACTACTTAATAAAAAGCGACATAGATCCAAAGATTCATATTGGGGATATTCTTGGAGAATCAGTTAGAAAATATTCAATCCATATGATTTTCTTCTTGATTTTATCTGTCCTTATCCTCGTTGTGGGAATTTTTATAGGCGTAATTGCTTTAATTATAGGATCATTTCTTGCAATGATTTACTTAGGAACTGTACTTACAACAGGAGGGACTATAATTGTTGTTGAAGAAAAAAATGCAATTGATGTTATTGGCAGGACTTTTATTTTAGCGCATAAAGATTTTTGGTCGGCATTGGGTTCTGTTGTATTATTTGTGCTTATGATGTTATTAATATCAATTGTAATAAGTGCAATTATTGCTATCCCATTTGCAATTATGTTTTTTGATAATTGGCATGAAACTGGCAGTATAAGAGATTTATTTGATACACAAATATATGATATAGGGATATGGTCTGTGGTTTTGAATTCGCTGGTTTCTGCTGTTACTTACCCTCTTTATGCAATACTTTCTGTAGTTTTATATTTTAAGTTAAAATATACCGAGGATCAAAAAACATTTTCTGTACAATAAAACAAAATAAAAAAACCTTGTTAAAAGCCCTATTGCAGGGCTTGTTGTATTTGGTGTCTTAATCGAAGAGATTTTTTTTAAAAATTCACGCAACCATTTTTTATTTATTACCATCTATAGTTTGTTGCATTAATTAAATTTTGTTTCAATACCCTAACCTAAATAATGATACTGCTAAATTATGCAGTAATTTTCAAAGATGTGGCGGTGTTTAAAAGCACCGCTTTTTTTATGAACATAACTCACTTCCTAATGTTTAAAACAGAAAGACTATTTTAATAATAAAGAATTTATTTATGATTACGATAATCTCACCTGCAAAGACTTTGGATTTTAAATCTTTGGCTCAGACACAGAAGTTTTCAATGCCTGATTTTATAGAAGATTCTAAAATATTAGTTAAAGAGTTAAGAAAGTTAAACCCAAAAGATATTGTACGTTTGATGAAAGTTAATGATGAAATTGCAAATCTTAATTTCGAGAGAAATTTATCATGGAAAACACCGTTTTCAATTGATAATGCAAAGCAATCATTATTGGCATTTAAAGGACAAGTTTATGTTGGCTTAGATGCAAAAACTTTATCAGAAGATGATTTATTATTTGCACAAAATCATTTAAGGATTTTATCAGGATTATATGGAATTTTGCGGCCATTAGATTTAATGCAGGCTTATCGCCTTGAAATGAAGATTTCCTTAAAAAATCCCAAAGGCAGAAATTTATATGAATTTTGGGGAATAAAAATTACAGATCTTATAAACAAAGAACTTTCAAACCATAAACATAAAGTCTTAATTAATTTGGCATCGAATGAATATTACAAAGTAGTTAAATTTAAATTGATTAAAGCTGATATAATTACACCTGTTTTCAAAGAGGATAAAGGAAATGAATATAAAGTAGTAACTGTTTATACAAAAACTGCACGTGGATTAATGAGCAGATTTATAATTCAGAACAGGATTGAAGATCCTGAAGAAATAAAAGCTTTTGATTCGGGTGGCTATCTGTTTAACCATGATTTGTCTACTGAAAAAGAATGGGTCTTTACAAGATAAAAAAGAGGAGAACTGAAGTTTTTCCTTAATCCAACAGTATGATTGTTTTATGTCATAAGGAATTGATTATTATCCCACTGTAAATTGTTTCTTCCTCGATTAAAAAATCCTCAAGATTGCTTTTACCAATAATCCTCATCTAAAATATCTTTTATACCTTTGCCCTGAATTTATGGAATGAATAATGGAAGAAGATTTTAATAGAGATATAGTATACTCGCAAAATATTACTGAATTTGTTACAGTAGTCAGTGAATATTGTTCGTTTGTCGAAAATACAGCAAGGTTTGCAAAAAAAGATTTTTTGGATAAAGCCAGGAAATTGCTGTCATTGATTTATTTGAAGGGATCCCTTTTACCAAAATTCGAATCTGTTTTCGATGATGAAAACGAAAAGTTTGTAACAGAAGAAGAATGGGATTTTATTCATAATTCTGTTCAAAAAAAACTGGGTTTTCATGATGATTATAGAGAAGTTTTTGATCCGTTAAGTCACGAACAAGTTGAACAAAGCACTACTTCTATTTCGGATAATTTAGCAGATATTTACCAGGATTTAAAAAATTTTGTTACTCTTTATAATATTGGAACAGAGGAGATCATGAATGATGCATTATGGGAGTGTCAGTTAAATTTCGAAGAATTATGGGGACAGAAATTATTAAATGCATTAAAAGCAATTCATAGTGTATTTTTTGGAGATAATGATTTGGAAGAGAACGAAGACGGTGATAATGTTGACAATGAAAAGCAGGACGATGATATTGATACAAGCAATTGGATATTAACAAAGCGGCAAGCTGATTTTAGAAAAGGAGAAGAGTAAATGTTTGCAGAAAATTTAACGAACGATGAAATAAATGATTTGCCACTTTATCAGTTTAACGGGGGCATTTTTGTTATCGACACTTTTGATAAGTTAGATAATTTTTTGCCTTTAATACAGGAACATAAGATTCTTGGCTTTGATACAGAAACAAAACCATCTTTTAAAAAAGGTATTATTAATCCGGTATCATTATTGCAGTTGACATCATCAACCCAGGCATTTTTAATAAGAATAAACAGAATAGGATTCCCGGACGAAATTAAGAATATACTTAGTGATAAGTGTGTAAAAAAAATAGGTTTGGCCATAAAAGATGATATTAAAATATTAAGAAATATCAGTGAGTTTGAACCTAACAGTTTTATTGACCTGCAAGATTATGTTGAAGATTTTGGTATTGAAGCAAAAAGTTTAAAGAAAATTACTGCCATTGTTTTAGATAAAAGAATATCAAAATCGCAACAAGTTACAAATTGGGAAAGAGAAGAGCTTTCTGAAGCACAACAAGTTTATGCTGCAACCGATGCCTGGGCTTGTTTGCAAGTTTATAAGAAATTAAATAATGAAGATTGTGATATAAACTAATGTGGTAAAATAAATTTTATTCTAACTCAATAAAAACAATGGAATACTGGAATATTGGAAAAGATTTATGTAATTTCCATTTTTCCTCCCGAAAACTTTCGGGATTCTATTATTCCAAGCATAAAAGAAATAAATTTAAAAGATAACTTTTATAAACTACAATATATTAAATCATAGCTATATAATTAAGTCAGAATATGAATTATCCAAAAGTAATATTAAAATCAGGAAAGGACCAGTCTGTTAGACGATACCATCCGTGGATTTTTTCAGGAGCAATTAAAAAGATCATTGGGAATGTAAATGAGGGTGATCTGGTAAGGGTAACAGATAATAAAGATGAATTTCTGGCTTTGGGGCATTACCAGATAGGTTCGATTGCTATTAGGATAATATCATTTGAAGAAAAGGAAATTGATAAAAAATTTTGGAAAGAAAAAATAAGCAATGCATATAAACTAAGAAGAGATTTTGGATTAGCTGAGAATGAAAATAATAATGTTTATCGCCTGGTTCATGCCGAAGGCGATGGTTTGCCCGGCTTAATTATTGATTTTTATAATGGAACAGCAGTACTTCAAATGCATTCAATAGGGATGTATTTAAATAAAGAGCATATTATTGAGGCTTTAAAAGATAATTACGGCGAAAGACTAATTGCAGTTTACGATAAGAGCGAATCAACAATTCCGTTTAAATCTGGAATAAATGCAAAAAACGAATATGTTTATGGTAGCTCAAACGAAAACATTGTCTTGGAATATGGTAATAAATTCAAAGTAAATTGGGAAGAGGGCCAAAAAACAGGTTTTTTTATTGATCAACGTGAGAATAGAAAATTATTAGCGGAATATTCAAAAGACAGATCGGTATTAAATGTATTTGGTTATACAGGAGGTTTTTCTGTTTATGCAATGCATGGAGGAGCCAGGTTGGTACACTCCGTCGATAGCTCAAAAAAGGCTATTGATCTTACAAATGAAAATATTAAACTCAATTTCGAAGATACCGGCAGGCATGAAGCTTTTGCGGTTGATGCGTTTGAGTTTTTAAATGATATTGATAATAAATATGATGTAATAATTCTTGATCCTCCTGCTTTTGCAAAGCATCGTAATGTGTTGTCTAATGCTTTGCAAGGTTATAAGAGATTAAATGCTAAAGCAATTGAAAAGATCAAACCCGGAGGAATTCTTTTTACTTTCTCGTGTTCGCAAGTTGTAAGCAAAGAGAATTTCAGAAAAACAATTTTTGTTGCTGCTGCTAATACCGGACGAAACGTTAGGATTCTTCATCAGTTAAGCCAGCCTGTAGATCATCCGATTAATATTTATCATCCTGAGGGTGAATATTTAAAAGGATTAGTTGTGTATGTAGAGTAAGTCAGATTATATTATTATTTTTATGATTTTAAAACTTCAAATAATGAAAAGATTATCTCTTATAACTATATTCTTAATTGCTGTTGCAGCATTATCAAAGGCACAGTATATTTTTCCGGTTTCTGAGTATTCGTCGGAAATGAAAAATTTCGAACTGTCCAATTTTGATATTAGCGATACTGTATTATATCTGCCTTTGGGTAAAAGCGGCTTACATATTCTAAACATTAAGGATATAAATAATATTAGTGAATTATCGGTTTATACAGAGTATGAAAAACGATCGAGAGAAAAAATATATGGAATTGCTCATTGTGTAAAAGTAATTAATAACAGGGCATATTTATCGTATGGCCCTTTAGGATTAAAAATTTTAGATGTTACTGATCCTACCATGCCATATCAATTGGGAACATATTATCGGTATCAGGATGTTTACTGTTCTGAAATTTATGAAAATTATGCTTTGTTGGGATATATTGATATGGGTTTAGAAATTGTTGATTTGAGCGATCTGGATAATATTAATATGGTATCAAGAAATAATGTAGGAGGCTTTACTGTTGAAAATATCCAGATTATTCCGCCATATATTATTATTTTGGGAGGGAAAAAGGGGCTCAGGACTTTTAAATTCCAGGAACCTTTTACAAAATTTAAGCAAGCTGAATTTCCAAGAGATTATTTAACAGGTAATGATGCAAACAAATTACTTGTTAGAGGTTCTATAGGTTATTTAGCAAATGATTTAAAAGGCTTAACTGTATTAAATATGGGATTGCCATTATACCCACTTGAAGTAAATAATATTAAAACAGAAGGAAGAGCTACAGATATCATAATAGATGGAAATTATATTTATTTAGCTTGCGGGAAATGCATTGAGGTATACGATATTAAAGATCCTGAAAAACCAGTCAAAGTGTTCGAATATATTGATAAGGATAAAAAGTTTGAAAGCTTGAGATTGTATGATAACCATTTGTTTGCATTATATAGTGATGGAAGCAGGGATTATGGAATTGTTATTTTCCAGGTTGAGTAATTTTTATTTATCGATAAAAACAAATTTAATTTTCAAGATTCCAGGTTAACAAATCTTGTGCATCCTTAATAATTTTATTATTATCCAATAACCATTGAATTACTTTTAAACTTTTCTCTTTGTTTTTACCACTTTTTAAAACTAATTCATCCAATGAGACTAAAGTGTATTGAAGTTTTTCCTTTAGCTCATCAAGAATTAAATCAAACTCATATTTGCTTAAATCAAGTTCGTTCCTTCGTGTACATACATCACATTGTCCGCATCTATCAGGGTTTTTATCTCCAAAATAGTTGAGAAGAATTTGGTTTCTGCATTTATTGTTCGACGAGGCATAATGCAACATAGCATCTATTCGTTCAATATACCTGCTTTTCCTGAATTCGTAATTTTCTTTCGAAATATGAAGCGATTTATCATCAAGTCTTTCTTCTGTGAAAACAATTAAAGGGTTTTTCTTTTGAGGGATATAATTTAAAATGCCTAGTGATTTTAAGTTGTTTAGATATTTGTATACAACTTCAATATCAATATTGGCTTTTTTAGCCAGTGAGCGTTCATCAATATTTACATAATCTGAAAATAAGCCGGTATAAGATCTGAGAACAAGTTTTATAAAACCATCGAATTTTGCATTTGCAATTTGAAACTTATATAAGTCATCTCTTCCTCCTAAGAAATGAAGTTTCGACATGCTGAATAACTCATCTGTAAGCTCAATGTAACCTTCTCTTTGCAGAAACTTTAAGCTACTGTGTATTGTCATTATATTAAAATTGTAATTCTTTGCAAAATCAGAAATGATAAAATCAAACGACATATATTTTCCTCCACCATAAGGAATTTTAAAATGATTACCTAAGGCCTGATATACGGCTTTGATTTCTTTTATCTCAGGAAAACTTGTTGTAACCCTTTGCTCTGCTTTAACCTTATCAGAATTATTATATAATAAAACAGCAACTGCTTTTTTTTCATCTCTTCCTCCACGACCGGCTTCCTGAAAGTATGATTCAATACTATCTGGTAAATCTAAATGAATTACAAAACGTACATCAGATTTGTCTATACCCATACCGAATGCATTAGTCGAAACCATCACTCTTATTTTTCCGACTTTCCATTCATTTTGTTTCGTATTTCGTGCTTCGTGGTTTAATCCGGCATGATAGTAATCGGCAGAGATATTATTTTTACTCAAAAACAAAGCGGTTTCTCTTGTTTTCTTTCTATTGCGAACATAAATAATTCCGCTTCCCTTAACTTTGTTAATTGTTTCAACTAAGTAATTTAATTTATCATCCATTTCGCGCACCAGGTAAATAAGATTTTTACGTTCGAAACTTTTGCGATATACATTTTTTTCTTTAAAATGTAATTTATCCTGTATATCATCAACTACCTTGGGGATAGCCGTTGCAGTTAAAGCAAGAAAAGGTACATCTGAAACTAATTCGCGTAACTCTGATATTTTTAAGTATGATGGTCTAAAATCGTATCCCCATTCCGATATACAATGTGCTTCGTCAATGGCAATTAAATTTACTTTCATGTGTTTAACTCGTACCCTGAAAATTTCTGTTGCAATACGTTCCGGAGATATATAAAGGAATTTAAAATTTCCATAAATACAGTTTTCAAGGGCAATATCAATCTCGTTTTTGGTCATTCCTGAATAAATGGCAATTGCTTTTATATCTCTCTTATGAAGATTTTCAACCTGATCTTTCATTAAAGCAATTAAAGGAGTAATAACAATACAAATACCATCTTGAGCCATTGAAGGTATCTGGAAAGTAATTGATTTTCCACCACCGGTTGGCATAAGAGCAAGGGTGTCTTTTCCTTCCATTACAGAACGAATGATATCTTCTTGTAATGGTCTGAACTTTGAGTAGCCCCAATATTTAATTAATATTTGTTCGTATCTGTTCATTAATTATCGGAAGATACAAAATATTTTATGAAGATTAAAAAATAAAATGTATCGATATTATCAGATTTTCACCTGAAATTAAGCTAATTTTTTGTAATTTGGCACAATTTTAAAATACACAAATAACCTATTATTTAAAATGTCATTCTTACAGGATAAAGTAGAACTAGAAGGACTTACATTTGATGACGTATTGTTAGTTCCTCAATATTCGGAAGTGTTACCACGAAATGTAGATGTTTCAACGCAATTCTCACGGAATATTAAGTTAAATATTCCAATCGTTTCTGCTGCAATGGACACAGTTACTGAGGCGCAATTAGCTATTGCAATTGCACGCGAAGGTGGTATAGGAGTTATTCATAAAAATATGAGTATCGAAGAACAGGCTAAACAGGTTAAGACTGTTAAACGTGCTGAAAGTGGGATGATTCATGATCCTATAACAATTAAAAAGGATAATACGGTTGCAGATGCTTTAAACCTGATGAAAGAGTATAAAATTGGTGGTATACCTGTAGTAGATGATGAAAATACTTTAATTGGTATCGTTACAAATCGTGATTTGCGATTTGAATATCATATAGACAAAAAGATTAATGAGGTAATGACATCAGAAAATATTATTACTACTCAAAAATCAACCGATTTAGAAAAAGCAACAGAAATTTTAAAACGTCATAAAATTGAAAAATTACCTGTAGTTGATGATGATAATAAGTTAATAGGTTTATTAACATACAAAGATATTACGAAAGTAAAAGATAATCCTTTTGCTTGTAAAGATAATAAAGGACGATTACGTGTTGCAGCAGGTGTAGGCGTTACAGTTGATACGCTCGAAAGAGTTGAAGCTCTTGTTAAAGTAGGAGTTGATGCAATCGTAATTGATACAGCACATGGTCATTCCAAAGGTGTTATTGATATGCTAAAAGTTGTTAAAAAACGATTTACAGGAATCGATGTTATAGTAGGAAATATTGGTACAGGTGAGGCTGCAAAAGCTTTAGCAGAAGCAGGAGCAGATGCTGTGAAAGTTGGTATAGGGCCGGGTTCAATATGTACAACAAGGGTTATAGCTGGTGTAGGTTTACCCCAACTGACAGCAATTTACGAAGTAGCTAACGCGATAAAAGACTCAGGAGTTTCTGTAATTGGTGATGGTGGTTTACGATACTCTGGTGATATTGTTAAAGCTATTGCTGCCGGAGCAGATACTGTAATGGCAGGATCGTTATTTGCCGGTGTTGAAGAATCTCCAGGTGAAACTATTATTTATAACGGAAGAAAATTTAAATCATATCGCGGGATGGGATCTATTGAAGCAATGCAACAAGGCTCAAAAGATCGATATTTCCAAGATGTTGAAGATGATATTAGCAAGTTAGTACCAGAAGGTATTGCTGCTCGCGTGCCGTTTAAAGGTAGCTTATCTGAAGTAATTTACCAGTTAGTGGGAGGATTAAGGGCAGGAATGGGTTACTGTGGTGCGGCCAATATTGGAACATTAATGAATTCCAAATTTATAAGAATTACGAATGCAGGTGTAGCCGAAAGTCATCCTCACGATGTGGCTATTACTCGTGAAGCACCTAATTATAGCCGATAATTTTAAATGTTTTTAATTACTCGAAAACCTTAGGCACATGAAAAAAATATGCTTAATAATTTGCTCTGTTTTAATAATTAATAACTTATTTTCTCAGGAGCTAAATAATGAGGTCTTATTGACAATTGATGATAAAGAAATTACAAAAGAAGAATTTCAAAGAATTTATGATAAGAATAAAACCAATCTTTCAACTGGTGAAGTTACTTCTGTAGATGAATATCTTGATCTTTTTATCAATTTTAAGCTTAAGGTTAATGAAGCGGAAAAGTTAGGATTTGATACCACGTGGTCTTTCATAAACGAATTTGAGGGATATAGGAAGCAGCTTGCACGTCCTTATCTTGTCGATAATATGGCAAATGATAAGGTTATTAAAGAAGCATATGAAAGAATGCAATATGAAATCAGGGCAAGTCATATTTTAATTAAATTATCCTATGATGCATTACCGGAAGATACGCTTGCTGTTTATAAAAAAGCGATTGATATCCGAAGGAGAGTTTTAAAAGGAGAACCATTTGAGAGTGTTGCCAAGGGCAGTTCTGACGATCCTTCAGTTAAGAACAATGGTGGAGATTTAGGTTATTTTACAGTATTTCAAATGATATATCCTTTTGAAAATGCGGTGTATAATTCTGAAATAGGAGAAATAACAAAACCTGTCAGAACCAGATTTGGTTATCATATTGTAAAAGTAACGGATAAAAGAAAAGCACGAGGCCAGGTTAAAGTTGCTCATATAATGTTAACAGTTCCTCGAGGAACTATACCTGAAGTTGAAAAACAAAAGAAACAAATAATTAATGAGTTGTATCACAGAGCTAAGCAAGGTGATGATTTTTTTGAGCTTGCAAAAGAGTATTCTGATGATAAGGGATCTGCAAGAAATGGAGGCGAATTACCTTGGTTTGGTGCCGGGAGAATGGTTGAGGAATTCGAAAAAGCTTCTTTTAAATTAAAAGCAAAAGGGGAAATTTCACAACCTGTTCGAACAGGTTTTGGCTGGCATATAATTAAAAGAATTGATCGAAAAGAGATTCCTTCTTTTGAAGATGTTGTTGCTGAAATTACGAGAAAAGTGGGAAAGGACCAAAGAGCCGATGTTGCACGTAAGTCGTTGATAAATAAATTAAAACTTGAATATAATTTTATTGAAGAAAAAGAAAATGTTCCTGTAAAATATGATACTATTGAAAATGTTTATATTTTGAAACAAGAATATTTAATGCAGGGTGCTGGTTTAAACAAAACATTATTTTCTTTTTTAGATAAGATTTATCTGGAAAAAGATTTTTCCAAATTTGTAGAAAATAAAAAAAACAGAAAGAAACTTAAACCATATAACTATAAAGTTTTATATGAAGAATTTATAGAAAATGAAATTCTGGAAGTTGAAGAAACAAGGTTAGAAGAAAAATATCCTGATTATAAGTATTTGTTAAAAGAGTATCATGATGGAATGTTACTTTTTGAAATAACCGATCAGAAAATATGGTCTAAAGCTGTTGATGATTCAGTAGGTATTAGAAATTTCTACAATGGTCATAAAAAGAGTTATATGTGGAATGAAAGGTGGAAAGGATCTATTTATTTTTGTTCAAACGAACAGATACATAATAAAGTGTCGAAAATTGTGGTTAAGAAAAGTTTTGGAAAAAAAACTACAAACCAAGATTTATTAAAACAATTTAATACTGATGAGGAAGTTTTAAAGATTACTACAGATATTTTTGAACAGGGAGAAAATGAAGTGATAGATGATTTAGTTTGGGATAAAAAGCACATAAATATTAACAAACAATATGTAGTGCATAAAGGAAATAAAATTGCTCCTGAGGTAAAGGAACTTAATGAATGTAAAGGCTTAGTCATTTCTGATTATCAGGACTATTTAGATAATGAGTGGATTAAAAGTTTACGCGAGAAATACAATATAATAGTCAATAATTCAGTTTTATCATCTATAAAATAAATAGCCATGATAAATGTTAATATAAAAAAAATACTCGTATTCTTTCTTGTTGTTTTTGCATTTTCGTGTAGCAAAAGCAATAATGAAATTGAAGATATCCCTTTGGCAAGGGTGCATAATAAGTTTCTTTACGAATCTGATATTAAAAGCTTGTTTAATTCAAATATTTCAAAAGAAGATAGTATAGTTGTGGCTAGAAACTATATAAATAATTGGATAAAAAAGCAATTATTAATGCAAAAAGCTGAATTAAATTTAAATGAGGAAAGTAAAGATATTGAAAAACAGATTGAAGATTACCGGTCGTCTCTTTTAATTTTCAAGTATAAACAAGAGTTGATAAAACAAAAACTTGATACAATTATTACTAATCAGGAGATAGAAAATTATTATAATGAATATTCAGGTAATTTTATACTAAATCATAACATTGTAAAAGCATTATTCCTTAAGATATCAAAAGAAGCACCTGAAAATGATAAAGTTAAACGTTGGTATAAATCTAACGACCCGGAGAATTTGTCAAGATTAGAGGATTATTGTTATCAGTATGCTACAAAATTTGATGATTTTGATAATAAATGGATCCCTTTTAATAATTTACTGATCGAAATCCCGACAAATATTAATGATCAGGAAAGGTATTTAAGGTATAATAAATATATTGAAACAGAAGACGATTTATTTTACTATTTTGTTAAAATTAATGAATATAGTTTAAAGAGTACGGTTCAACCTTTGGAATACGCACAGTTAAAAATAGAGAGTATTTTGTTAAATAAACGAAAATTTACTTTTATTGACGAGCTTGAGAATACAATATATAATGATGCACTTAATCGTAACGAATTTATAATTTATTAAAATAATACAATATGAAGATTACTTTTTCAAAACAAATATTTTTTATTCTGTTATTTGTTTTTTCTATTAATGTTGCCAACAGTCAGGAAAAAATGATGATTGATAGAATTGTAGCTACTGTTGGCGATAAAATAATTTTGCAATCAGATATAGAAAACCAGGTTTTACAAATAATGTCGCAAGGATATGCAACTTCTTCAGATATGGATTGTGAAGTGTTACATCAGTTATTAACTCAAAAATTACTATTAACTCAGGCTGAGTTAGACAGTATTGAGGTTGGAGTAAGCCGGATTGAGTCCGAGTTAGATCGCAGATTAATGTACTTTGTCAGACAGGTTGGCTCTGAAAAAAAACTAGAAGAGTTTTATAACAAATCAATTATAGAGATTAAAGAAGATTTCAGACCACTTATCGAAGAACAGTTGAAAACCCAAATGATGCAAAGCTCTCTTGTTTCTAGTATTGATGCTTCTCCAAAGACTGTTAATAAGTTTTATAAAGATCTTCCTAAAGATAGTATTCCAATGATTAATACCCAGTATGAAATTAATCAGATTTTAGTTTACCCATCACAAAATGAAGATGCAAAAAATGAATCAAGGGATAAGCTTTTAAGTTTGCGACAAAGAATTATTGATGGGGAAAGATTTTCAACATTAGCTGTTTTATATTCTCAGGATCCGGGTTCTGCAAGAAGAGGTGGAGAACTGGGGTTTAGATCAAGAGATGAACTTGATCCGGAATTTGCAAAGGCGGCTTTCAGGTTAAGCGATGATGGAGGTATTTCCAGAATTGTTGAATCAGAATATGGATTTCATATTATTCAGTTAATTGCAAAAGAAAGTAATCAGGTAAATGTTCGCCATATATTAATTATTCCTGAAGTTAATATTGAGCAAAAGGTGGCTGCTAAAAATAAGCTTGATAGTATTTCAAACTTAATTAAGCTTGATAGTATAAGTATTGATCAAGCAGCATTAAGATTTTCAGAAGATGAGCAGTCGCGTTTAAACGAAGGTTTAATGGTTAATCCTATGACTGCCTCTACACGATTTGCCCTTGATGAGCTACCATCTCAGGAGTATAATGTTATAAAAAAATTAAAAGTTGGAGAAATATCTGAACCATTTGAGTCGATAGATGAAAACGGGAAGATTGCTTATAAAATTATTAAGATTAAAAACCTAATTGAATCTCATAGAGCAAATCTAAATGATGATTATGAGTTAATAGAACAAATGACTCTCATGGGAAAACAACAAGGAATTATTGAAGAATGGATTCAGGAAAAGAAAAAGAAAACCTATATTCATATTGACGAATCATTTTTAAAATGTGAATTTTTAGAAGACGGATGGATTAAGTAAAATTGAGTTTAAAGTTTAAAGTTCTGAGTTTGGAGTTTTTTTATTAGCGTCTTTGCGATTTCGCGGTGAAAAATTAATTATTAATAATGAAACTATCTCTTTTTCGTATTATTCTACTATTCTTCTTTAGTACTTTATGTGCTCCCGGTATTTTTGCTCAGAAAAAGGAACAAATAAATATTCTAAATTCTAATTCATTAGAATATAACAAGAATATTGGGGAAGGCATACGACGTTTTATTGGCGATGTAATATTTGAACATAATAATGCTACCATGTATTGTGACAGTGCTTACCTCTACAGTGGGCGAAATTTAATTCATGCATTTAGCAATGTGCATGTCAACAGGGGAGATACTTTGC
The DNA here is from genome assembly GCA_021108325.1 of Bacteroidales bacterium. Taxonomy (GTDB): domain Bacteria; phylum Bacteroidota; class Bacteroidia; order Bacteroidales; family UBA12077; genus UBA12077. Next base: position 42,627 of record JAIORB010000030.1, read on the forward strand.
ATTTGTATGGCGATTTTATGTTGTATAATGGAGATACCGATATCGGTAAATTCAGAAATAATGTCAGGTTAGAAGACAATGAAACTACTTTGTATACCGATTCGCTTAATTTTAATAATGCAACAAATATTGCTTATTATTTTGAAGGTGGTAAAACAATTAATGAGGAAAATACTTTAACAAGTGTAATAGGATATTATTATGCTAACGAAGATTTATTTTTTTATAAAGATAGTGTAGTTGCTATAACACCAGATTATATAATTTATACCGATACTTTAAAATATTATACTGAAGATAAGATTGCTTATTTTCTTGGTCCTACGAATATTTACAACGAAGAAAATCATCTTTATGCAGAAAATGGCTGGTATAAAACCCAGGAAAAAAGATTTCAGTTTAATGAAAATGCACGATACCAGAATAAAGAGAAAATACTTAAAGGTGATAGTTTATATTACGATGAGTTAAATGGAATTGGAATTGCAGTTCAAAATATTGAAATGATTGATACTACTGAGAACATGATTTTGAAAGGAAATTATGCTTATTATACCAAAGAACCTGAAAGTTTTCTTGTAACTGACAGTGCCTTGTTAATACAAGTTTCTAATTATACCGATTCCTTGTTTTTACATGCAGATACACTTACTTCAAATTATGATACAAGTGGTTATAGAATTTTAAAAGCCTATCATAAGGTTAAAATATTTAAGGAAGATTTTCAGGCTAGGTGCGATTCAATGGTTTATAATTTTCAGGACTCCGTAATTACAATGTTTGTTGAGCCCATTTTATGGTCCGAAGGCAGTCAAATGACAGCTAAAAAGGTAGAAGTACACATAAAAGATGATAAAATAGATTTCTTTAAACTCATAAACACAGCTTTTATTGTTTCTCAGGAAGATACCTCAAGATATAATCAGATAAGAGGGAAGGAGATGATAGGTTATATCCGTAATAATAAATTACATAAAATTGATGTTTTTGGAAATGGCCAAACTATTTATTTTACCGTAGATGAAAAGGAAAACGAAATTGTAGGTGTCAATTTTTCAGAAAGTAGCGATATTATAATCTATATGAAAAATGGTCAGGTTAGCAGAATTAATATGATAAAACAACCAACCGGTACTTTATATCCTCTTGGTGAACTTGAAGAAACTAAACTGAAAGGATTTCAATGGCTTGAAGACTTAAGGCCAAAATCAAAAATGGAAATATTCTTTTGGGAGTAAAAATATAAGGGACTTGTATTGAAGTCCCTTTTGTTATTCTAATATTCATCTTCGTTAAAAAAGAAATCGTCTTTACTTGGATAATCAGGCCAAATGTCCTCAATACTATCATAGATTTCACCTTCATCTTCAATTCCCTGAAGGTTTTCAATTACCTCTAATGGCGCACCAGAACGAATACCATAGTCAATAAGTTCTTCTTTACTTGCTGGCCATGGTGCGTCTTCCAGTTTTGATGCTAATTCTAATGTCCAATACATATATAATTAATTTAATTATACCCTTAAAATTTTGCAAATATAAAAATAAAATTGAAAAACAAAACTTTTTTTATTAAACTCTCGGTTTCCAAGGCGTTTCTTTAGCATATAAATCTATAGAAAGCTTTCGCGAAAGAACAAATAAATAATCAGATAATCTGTTTAAATATTGAATAACTTTCTCGCTATATTTAAATTGGTCTTGTACTTTTATAGAAATTCTTTCAGCTCTTCGGCAAATGTTTCTTGCAATATGGCAATATGAAACTATTGGATGCCCCCCGGGTAAAATAAATGATCTTAATGGAGGTAAATCTTTTTCCATTTTATCAATTTCTTTCTCTAAAGCTTCAATATCTCGATCATATATTTCAGGAATTTTGATATTGCAATTGTCGCAATCTGTTGCCAAAATTGATGCACATGTCATAAGCCTATCCTGAATTTCTATTAGCACAGATATTGCATGATCATCAATTTTTTGATCTCGTATTAATCCTATGTACGATATTAGTTCATCAATTGTGCCATAAGCCTCAATCTTGTCATGATACTTTGGAACTCTCGTTCCTCCAATAAGAGAAGTTTCGCCTTTATCGCCTGTTTTTGTATATATTTTTGAGTTCATAAATGCTGTTTTATGAAAGTACGAAACTACTTAAAATTTGTTTAGATTTTTTAACAAAAAATTAATTAAATGATGCAGGATTAGGATTTATTTCATCTGATTCAATCATACCATCCATTAAACGAATAATCCTATGTGCATGTTTTGCAATATCTTCCTCATGCGTGACAATAATTATTGTATTACCTCTTTGATGAATGTCATCAAATAAATTTAATATATCTCTGGATGTTTTTGAATCAAGATTTCCCGTTGGTTCGTCGGCTAAAATAATTGATGGTGAATTTACCATGGCACGTGCAACAGCAACTCTTTGCCTTTGACCTCCCGATAATTCATTTGGTTTATGAACGATCCTATCTTCAAGCCCTACGCTTATAAGAACTTCTTTGGCCTTAGCCAATCTGTCCTCTTTATTTACTCCTGCGTAAATTAGAGGGAGAGAAACATTTTCCAAAGCTGTATACCTGGGAAGTAAATTAAATGTCTGAAAAACAAAACCAATTTCTTTATTTCTTATTTCAGCTAACTGATCATCTTCCAAATGACTTACATTGGTGCTGTTTAAAATATAATCTCCTCCTGTTGGTGTATCCAAACAGCCAATTATATTCATTAGAGTAGATTTACCTGAACCTGAAGGCCCCATTATGGCTACATATTCATTTTTATTTATCGATAACGAAACAGATCGTAATGCACGTATTATTTCGGTACCAACCTGGTAATTCTTTATTAATGTATTGATTTCTATTATTTTGTTCATTATTAGATACTTGTCTGATTATGAAAATACGAATTTAATCAATTTTAAAAGTATTACTGAATTTTTTACTTAAAACTTAATAACATAATGTTGATATGACAATTCTTTCCTGAAAAAGATTAAACCCATTCGAAATATATCAACAGAAACTTTCACTTTCGGGTGATTTTTTATTTCAGCCCATGCTTCTTCCATTTCATCTGACCAGTGAATATCATCAAAAATAAAAATGGTTTCGTTATGTCTTTTTTCTAAACATGAATTGAAATAATTTAGAGTGCTTTGTTTTTTATGATTTCCATCGAAGAAAACTAAATCGAGCTTATCATATTTTTCAAGAACAGAATCCACGGTATTATCAAAATTGCCATGAATAAATTCAGTATGATGCTTAAATCCTGATGCTGTTTCTTTTGCAATTATTATTTTTTCTTCAATGCCTTCAATGCTTTTGAAATTTGATCGAGGAGCTGCCTGTGCAATATATGCACTGCTTATTCCTACAGATGTGCCAAGCTCAAGTATCTCCGTTGGATTAAAATATTTAATAAGATTATAAATTAGTTTCCCATATTTTCGATTGATTGAAGATCTTTTTACGATTTTGCCGATTGTTATTTTTTCAGATTTTTTATAGCTTGTTCCTGCTCCAATTTCATCAAATTCCAGAACTTCTTTCGACTTTCGAAGTTTATTATAAACATCAAATACTTTATTTAGGGTTTCATCATTACTTTTATTATTTAACACATTTATTATAAGCTTATAAATAAATGGTGAATGAATTCCATGTCCTTTCTTATGCTTTGCAAAAAACCAATATTTAATATACTTTAAAGCATATTCTAATTGAGAAATCATATTTTTAGATTATTAAAAAAAGCTTAATATTGTGAAACAAAAGTAATTCTTTTAAAGCTTCTAAGTATTAAAAAATCTTGAACTTTAAACTTTAAACATTGAACTCGAAACTAAATGTCTATTTTACAACAAGAAATAAAATTTTTATCCGGAGTTGGACCTAAAAGAGCTGAACTGCTCAATAAGGAGTTGAATATTTATAGTTTCGAAGATTTGTTGTACTACTTTCCTTATAAATATATTGATCGTTCAAAATTTTATAAAATAAGTGAGCTAAATCCAAATTTACCATATGTACAATTAAAAGGAAAAATTGTTGGTTTTGAAACGATAGGAGGTGGCCGGAAAAAAAGACTGGTGGCTTTTTTTTCTGATGGTACAGGAACTATTGAATTGCTTTGGTTTAAAGGATTGAGTTATATTCAGAAAAGTTTATTGTTAAATACAGAGTATATCGTTTTTGGTAAACCCGGTTATTTCAGTGGGAAATATAATATTATTCATCCTGAAATAGAGAATGCTTTAAAAACTCAAGATGTTATTAGTGCTAAATTACAGGCTTTTTACAATACTACTGAAAAGCTAAAAAAGAGTTTTTTGCATTCAAAAGCAGTTTCGAAATTAATGAATAATCTTTTAATTATATTAAAAGATAAGATTAAAGAGACATTACCGGATTATTTATTAAAAAAATACAATTTAATTTCACTTGAGGATGCCTTGTTTAATATTCATTTTCCGCAAAATGCTGATTTATTAAAAAAGGCAATATACAGATTGAAATTCGAAGAGCTTTTCTACATTCAGTTAAATATTTTACAGAAAAGGAGCTATCGTATTCATAAATCAACAGGATTTGTTTTTTCAAAAGTTGGAGATTTTCTAAATCGCTTTTACGAAAATAATCTTCCTTTTGAATTAACTGATGCTCAAAAACGAGTTTTAAAAGAAATACGAAAGGATATTGGTTCCGGCAGACAAATGAATCGTTTGCTTCAAGGTGATGTTGGAAGTGGTAAAACTTTAGTTGCAGTAATGAGCATGTTAATTGCATTGGACAATGGTTATCAGGCGTGTATCATGGTTCCAACTGAAATTCTTGCTAACCAGCATTTTGATACTTTAAAAGAGTTTCTGAATGGATTACCTGTTAGTGTTGACTTATTAACCGGATCGACTAAAACAGCAGCACGAAAAGAAATACATGAGAATTTACTAAATGGAGAATTACAAATATTAATTGGAACACATGCTTTAATTGAAGATACTGTAAAATTTAAAAACCTTGGATTAGTTGTGATTGATGAACAACATAGGTTTGGAGTTGCTCAACGCGCGAAACTTTGGAAAAAAAATCATCAGCCACCTCATATTCTTGTAATGACTGCTACTCCAATTCCACGTACTTTAGCTATGACTATTTATGGCGATTTGGATGTTTCTGTTATCGATGAATTACCTCCGGGACGTAAGCCAATTCAAACCATTCATTTATATGATTCGCGAAGATTGCGAATGTTTGGATTTCTGAAACAACAAATTGAGAAAGGAAGACAAATCTATATTGTATATCCATTAATTAAAGAATCAGAAAAAATGGATTATAAAGATTTGGAAGATGGCTATGAAAGTATATCTCGCGCATTTTCTCCACCTAAATTTGCAGTTAGTGTTGTTCATGGAAAGATGAAACCTGTAGAAAAAGATGCAGCGATGAATCTTTTTGTTAAAGGTCAAACGCATATTATGGTTGCCACAACAGTTATTGAAGTAGGAGTAGATGTTCCTAACGCATCGGTAATGGTTATTGAAAGTGCAGAGCGTTTTGGATTGTCACAACTACATCAGTTACGAGGCAGGGTAGGTCGTGGTGCCGATCAATCATATTGTGTATTAATGACATCGTATAAATTATCAAACGAAGCCCGAAAACGAATCGATATAATGACCAAAACCAATGATGGTTTTGAAATTTCTGAAGCTGATTTAAAACTTCGTGGTCCCGGAGATGTAGAAGGGACTCAGCAAAGTGGAATTGCTTTTGATCTAAAAATTGCAAATCTGGCTCAGGATGGACAATTAATCCAATATGTTCGTGATATTGCTGAAAGTATTTTAGATAATGATCCAGATTTAAAAAATACAGATAATTATATTTTAGCTAGCCAGCTCAAAAAGATTTCAAACAAAAAAGTTGATTTTAGTGTAATAAGTTAACAAAAAACAAGTTTAAAGTTTCAAGTTCAGAGTTTTTTAGCGTCTTTGCGCCTTCGCGGTGAAAAATTAATTATTAATAATGAAAAAATACATTTATATTTTACTTTTAATTATAAATCCTTTAATAGGATCATCACAAACTGTTCATCCTTGTGAGATTAAAAATAATGCATTCATTCCCGGCGAAAAGTTAACTTATGTGATTACATATAACTGGTTTTTTGTTTGGACTGATGTAGGAGGAGTTATGTTTGAAGCAAGTGATGACACTATATTTAATCAGAAAGTTTTGAATTTAGAAGGGACAGGAGTAACTTTTCCTTTTTACAATTGGGTTTTTCAGGTTCGCGATGTTTATCAATCGTGGGTTAATCCCGATAACTTATTACCAGTTTATTATCATCGCGATGTTGATGAAGGTGGATACTTAATTGATATAAAATATACTTATGATTATGATAATATGATAGCTTATTCTGAAGTGGAAAAAACACACAAATCTTATTTTCAGGATACAGTTAAAATATTTCCATGTACTTACGATCTGGTTTCTGTTATTTACCAGGCTCGAAATATAGATTTTTCGAAATACAAAAAAAACGAAAAGATTCCTTTTAAGATTCTTTTAGATAATGAGATTCATGAAGTTTTTATACGATATAAAGGCAAAGAAGTTAAAAAAGTACGTGGTGTTGGGAAATTTAATACCATAAAATTTACAGGATCATTGGTCGCAGGAGATGTTTTTAAAGGTGGTGAGGATTTATCTATTTGGGTTTCTGATGATGAAAACCGAATCCCTGTATGGATTGAAAGCCCTATTATTGTTGGTATAATTAAAGCACGACTTATTGGATATGAAGGACTAAAACATCCTCTGGAATCTCTAATTAAAAAATATTGATTTTATTAAAATCATAGGAACTAATCAGTATGTAGATCCTTATTTAAAATTAAAATAAATAAGTGTAATCTTTTCAAAATATGACAAAAAGCAATTTTTAATTTTCAAATAGGATTATTTTTGTATCCGATTTCAAAATCTTGAATAATTCGAATGTCAAATTCTAAATCGATCGAACATAAAGGACGTGTTGATTCTATTGATGGTAACAGGATCAATGTTAGCTTTTTAGCCATGTCAGGTTGTGCTTCCTGCCTTGCTAAAGGTGTTTGCTCCGCTGCCGATATGCAGGAGAAAAGTGTTGATGTGTTCGATTTTACAAATCAGTATAAGATAGGTGAAGAAGTTAACGTGACTTTAAAACAATCGCTCGGATTCAGGGCTTTGTTTTTAGGATATGTTTTACCATTTATTTTGATTCTGTTTATCCTGATAATTCTTACTGCTATTACAAATAATGAAGCAATATCAGGAATTGGGGCTTTAGCTGTTCTTGTTCCCTATTATATTATCTTATATGTTTTAAGGAATAATATTCGAAAGAAATTTACATTTACAATAAATAAGATATGAGTATTGAGTATCAGGTAATGAGTAAATTTTTAGTAAATAGTGCAAGTGTTTTTTATGTAAAGCCTTGTATCTTATATCTAAATACTAATATCTAATAATCTATTAAAAAAAATGAGTACAATAATTTTGTTTACTATTATTTCTCTCAGTGCGATTGGGGCGATAGCTGCAATAATCTTGTATTTTGCAGCTCAGAAGTTTAAAGTATTTGAGGATCCGCGTATTGATCAGGTAGAAGAAAATTTACCTGCAGCAAATTGTGGAGGTTGTGGTTATCCGGGTTGCCGGGGATTTGCCGAAGCATTGGTAAAGTCTGATGATATTTCAGATCTGTATTGCCCGGTAGGTGGCAACGATACTATGTCTAAAGTTGCCGAAATTCTTGGTAAAGCTGTTGAAGCTAAAGATCCATTAGTTGCAGTTATTCGGTGTTCAGGCTCACCGGAACATCGTAAAAAAGTAAATTCTTATGATGGCGCATCAACATGTGTTATTGTTTCTGGTTTATACTCAGGCGAAACTGCTTGTCAGTATGGATGCCATGGATTAGGTGATTGTGTTGAGGTTTGTGATTTCGAAGCAATCTACATGGACAAAGAAACAGAATTACCCGTAGTAATTGATGATGCGTGTACAGCTTGCGGTGCTTGTGTTAAAGCATGTCCTAACGATATTATCGAACTGAGAAAAAAGAATAAAAAAGATCGGAAGATATTTGTTTCATGTGTTAATATGGACAAAGGCGGAATTGCAAAGAAAGCTTGTGATGTTGCTTGTATTGGATGTAAAGCTTGTGTTAAAGTTTGTGCTTACGATGCAATTGTCGTTGAAAATTTTCTTGCATACATTGATCCTGTCAAATGTAAGCTTTGTAGAAAATGTGTAGAAGTTTGTCCTACAAACTCAATTCTTGAGATTAATTTTCCACCTCGAAAGGTGAAACCTGCCCAACCGGTAGGCGAGGCAGAAGCTAAAGAAACGCCTGCTCGTTCGACAGGCGAGAAAGAAAATGATAATAATATAATAAATCAGGAGGGATAAAGTGTTAAAAACATTTCCAAAAGGCGGCGTTCATCCGGCAGAAGGTAAGTATTCTGCTAATAATGCCATTGAAACTTTGCCGCTTCCAAAAACAGTATCCATACCAATTGCTCAACATATTGGTGCTCCATCTAAACCTGTCGTAGATAAAGGCGACAAGGTTAAGGTAGGAGATAAAATAGCCGAAAGTGCAGGCTTTGTTTCTGCAAACATTCACTCTTCAGTTTCCGGAACAGTTGTTAAAATCGACAATGTTATGGATTCAACAGGTTATAAACGTCCATGTGTTATTATTGATGTTGAGGGCGATGAGTGGAATGAGAGTATTGATAGATCAACTGATTTGAAAAAAGAAATCAGTTTAACAGATAAAGAAATCATCAATAAAATAAACGAGTCAGGTATAGTTGGATTAGGTGGAGCAACATTTCCATCTCATGTAAAACTTTCTGTTCCAGATGGTAAAAAGATTGATGTGTTAATTATTAATGGAGTTGAATGTGAGCCATATTTAACATCAGATCATCGATTAATGCTTGAAAAAGCTGAAGAAATGCTTATTGGCATTCAAATTTTAATGAAAGCTTTAAATGTTAATGTAGCTCTTATAGGAGTAGAAAATAATAAGCCGGATGCTATTTCTAATCTTCAGAATATTGTGAAAGATTATCCCGGTATTGAAGTTCATGCATTGAAAGTTCAATATCCTCAGGGTGGTGAGAAGCAATTAATAAAGGCTTTAATAAATCGCGAAGTACCTTCAGGTGGTTTACCACTTGATGTGGGTGCTGTAGTACATAACGTGGGTACAGCATTAGCTGTTTACGAAGCAGTTCAAAAAAACAAACCTTTATTTGAGAGAGTTGTGACTTTAACCGGGAAATCAGTAAAGAAGCCATCCAATTTTATGGTTCGTATTGGTACTCCGGTAAGCAATTTAGTTGAAGCAGCAGGCGGATTACCCGAAGATACGGGGAAAATTATTAATGGTGGCCCAATGATGGGTAAAGCTGTTAATTCTCTGGAAATCCCTGTGGTTAAAGGTACATCAGGAATATTAATTATGCCTGCCGAACTATCAAAAAGGAAAAAAGAAAGCAATTGCATACGTTGTGCAAAATGTGTTTCTGTTTGCCCTCAGGGATTAGAACCTTATCTTTTAAATAAATTAGCTCTGTTAGAGAAAAATGATAAATTGGAAGCCGGTGGTGTAATGGATTGTATTGAATGTGGTTCATGTAGTTATACTTGTCCTGCAGGATTACCATTATTAGATTATATCAGATTAGGAAAATCCAGAGTAAGTCAAATCATAAGATCAAGAAAACAGTAATGGACAGGCTATGCCTGTGATAAATAAGAGATACAAAAGGAGATGAAAAAACCGATTTGCCAAATTATTAACATATTACACAATATTTATTTCAGATGAGTAAAATTACAATATCACCGTCTCCTCATGTTTATGAGGATACAACAGTAAAACGGCTGATGTTTGATGTGGTTATTGCAATGTTGCCTGTATTGGCAATATCGATCTATTTCTTTGGAATGGGTGCAATAATTGTAACATTAACAGCTGTAGTTTCGTGCTTAGCTTTTGAATGGTTAATTCAAAAATATATGCTCAAACAGGAACCTTCAATTACCGATGGCTCTGCTTTAGTAACAGGTATCTTGTTAGCCTTTAACGTTCCTACAAATTTACCAATCTGGATAATAATAGTTGGTAGTTTAGTTGCTATCGGAGTTGGTAAAATGTCGTTTGGTGGATTAGGAAATAATCCATTTAACCCGGCATTAGTTGGACGTGTGTTTTTATTAATATCTTTTCCTGTACAGATGACAAGCTGGCCGGTACCAACAGGATTTAGCAATAGTTATACTGATGCTGTTACAGGAGCAACTCCGCTTGGTGTTATGAAAGAAGGAATTGGAGCAGGAGAATCTGTTTCAGCAATAATGGATAAAATCCCCAGTCATATGGAAATGTTCTATGGACACATGGGAGGTTCAATGGGAGAAATTGCTGCAGTTGCATTGTTATTAGGATTTGTGTACTTGTTAATCCGGAAAGTAATTACATGGCATATTCCAATTTCAATTATTGCAACAATAACAATTTTTACGGGAATATTATGGATGATTAATCCTGAATCAAATGCCGATCCATTATTTCATCTACTAACCGGAGGCGTGTTGTTAGGTGCAATTTTCATGGCAACTGATTATGTTACTTCTCCAATGTCGGTAAAAGGAATATGGATTTATGGTGTTGGAATAGGATTAATAACCGTTCTTATTCGTGTATTCGGAGCATATCCTGAGGGTGTTTCATTTGCAATTCTTATTATGAATGCCTTTGTTCCTTTAATAAATATGTATATTAAACCTAAACGTTTCGGAGAGGTAAGAAATGATTAATGATTAATGATTAATGATGGAAAGAGATTTAAAAATAAGAACTAAGAAGTTTGCTCACGATTGTGTTAAAATTGCATTACTTTTTCCTAAGAATAAGCTGGGAAATCATTTACAAGGTCAATTAATACGTAGTTCAACATCTGTTGCAGCAAATTATCGTGCTGCCTGTATAGCTCAGTCAAAGAAGAGTTTTGTTGCAAAATTAAGTATTGTTATTGAGGAAGCTGATGAATCAAATTTTTGGTTGGAGTTTGCAAAAGATGAAAACATATTAAAAGATAATGAACTAATGGAAAAATTGATAAATGAATCTAAAGAGTTAACGTCTATTTTTATATCATCAAGAAAAACAGCTCAGGAAAACTTAATTAGTAAGGTTAATAATCATTAGACATTAAAAAATAAAAAATTATGAAATATGGCTAGTAAAAAGGAATCTACATTTTTAAGTATGGTGCTTACCTTATTTATGGTAACATTTATAGCATCGGCAGCACTTGGATATTTGTACGAGGTAACCAAAGGGCCTATTGCTGAAAGCAAACTTGCAAAGCAAAATAATGCTATTATGCAGGTTGTTCCTGAATTTGATAATGAGCCTGGAAAAGAAGTTTATAGTATGGATGTAGACGGAGGTACTCTTGAGTTTTTCCCAGCAAAAAAGAATGGTGAATTAGTTGGTACAGCGGTTAGTACATTTACAAATAATGGTTTTAGTGGCAATTTTGAAATCATGGTAGGATTTTTATCTGATGGTACAATACATAATATATCTGTATTAGAGCATAAAGAAACTCCTGGTTTAGGAGATAAAATGCAGAAAAGTAAATCGAATTGGAGTGTTCAGTTTAACGGGGAAAACCCTGCTGATTTTAAATTAAAAGTGACTAAGGATGGCGGTGATGTTGATGCAATAACTGCTTCTACTATTAGTTCAAGAGCTTTTTGTGATGCAGTAGACAGAGCATACAAAGCATATATGGAAGGAGGTAAAAAATGAGTCAATGGAAAAATTTTAGCAAAGGATTTTTCAAGGAAAATGCAGTATTTGTTTTATTCCTTGGATTGTGTCCGACATTAGGTGTTACAACTTCTGCTATGAATGGTTTGGGTATGGGACTGGCTACAACATTTGTTTTAGTTATGTCAAATCTTGTTGTGTCAATAGTAAAATCACAAATCCCTGATAAGGTTCGTATTCCTTCTTTTATTGTGATTATTGCATCGTTCGTAACAATGGTTGAGTTAGTAATGCAAGCATATGTACCGGCATTATTTGATCAATTAGGATTATTTATTCCGTTGATTGTTGTTAACTGTATAGTTTTGGGAAGAGCCGAAGCTTTTGCATCAAAGAATACCGTTTTTTCATCAATTATTGATGGTTTAGGAATGGGATTAGGTTTTGCAATGGCTTTAACCATTTTGGGAGGTGTTCGTGAAATATTAGGTAGCGGTTCTATCTTCGGGTTTAAGTTTATTCAAGGAGATGGAATGTTAGTTTTTGTATTAGCACCGGGAGCATTTATTGTATTGGGTTACTTAATCGTTCTGATAAATAAAATCAATAAGAAAACTGCTTAATTAAATTACTATGGAATATATAATTATTATCATATCGGCAATATTTGTTAATAATATTTTATTAGCACAATTCCTTGGCGTTTGTCCATTTATAGGTGTTTCAAGTAAAGTAGAAACTTCCATTGGAATGGCTGGGGCGGTTACCTTTGTAATGGTTATTGCAACAATTGTTACATATTTACTTCAGAAATATGTTTTAGATGCATTTGGAATTGCATTTATGCAAACCATTACATTTATTCTTGTAATTGCATCTTTAGTACAGTTAGTCGAAATTATATTAAAGAAAGTGAGTCCTGCTTTATACCAGGCGTTAGGAATTTTCTTACCATTAATTACAACAAATTGTGCAGTATTAGGTGTTGCTATTTTAGCAGTACAAAAAGATTATAATTTACTTGGAAGCGTTGTTTTTGCCATTTCTAATGCTATTGGTTTTGGTTTAGCTTTAGTAATATTTGCAGGATTACGGGAGCATTTAGATATGGTTAACATTCCAAAAGGAATGAAAGGAGTTCCTATTGCTTTTATTGTTGCAGGCTTATTAGCTCTTGCATTTATGGGATTTGCAGGAATCGTTTAAATATCATATAAATAATATTTTATAAAGAGTGACCAATATGGTTACTCTTTTTATTTTATTATGTATTTATTTTTTTTATATTGTCCCGGGCTTAATTTCATCTTATATCTTGTAATAATACATTTTTTAATAAAATGAATAATCAAAAAGAATTTATTTGGTCGGGAAAAACTATTTTGATTGTTGAAGACTCTGTTGTATCGTATAAGCTATTAACAAAATTTTTAAAAGATACCCAGGTTAAATTTCTTTATGCTTCAGATGGTGAACAAGCCGTTAATATTTGTGAAAATAATGAACAGGTTGATCTGGTGTTAATGGACATCCAGTTACCAATTTTAGATGGTCTGGAAGCGACGAATCAGATAAAAAAATGTAAACCGGGATTACCAATTATTGCCCAAACTGCTAATGCAATGGACGATGATAAACCCAAAATTATTGCAGCAGGATGCGATGATTACGTTTCAAAGCCAATTAACCGTTTGGAGCTACTTCAAAAAATTCATAAATTTCTTAAGCCGAATTAATAAGAAATTATTGATTACGGTGTATTCACGATAAGTTTAAAGATAATGAAGGGAGATAATTGTTTTTTTATCTCCCTTCTCTTATTATATATCACCCCTTAAGATGGAGTATTGTAAATTTTTAATAAATAATTTACAAACAAGAATTAATTAAACGTTATTCCTGCAGGATAAGTTCCTAAATTGCCATCAGGGAAATCCAGTTCGGTACCGGTTGATGAATACACAAACATTTCTCCCGAATAAGTCCACATATCATCAAGTAAAATATATATATTATTTGTTTCGGGGTCAACATTAAATCCGTACAACATTGAGTATGAACTAAATTTGTCGTAAATATTCACAATTTCATTAATTTCTTCTGAAGATATATCTAAAGAAAATATTTTTGCATCTTGAGTAGTATAACCTACTATATAAGCATAGGTGAAAAATAATTTTGTGCCATCTTCTCCGATAGCCAAACGTGGAAACCAGTCAGTCCCGTCTCCAATTTGTATTGGCGTTTCAGCAGAGTTGTCAGAAACATCAATTTTAACTATTGAAGAAGTTCCGGTACACATAACCCAAACATCGCCGTTTGTATCTTTTACAAGATTAGTAGGAGCCTGGCCAACAGTAACATTTTTAACTTTCTGGTCGGTACTGACATCAATAACACTTACTGTACTGTCGGGCATGTCAGCCCAGGAGTTTCCCTGGTTCGAAACATAAACAAAATTGCCAGATGAAATTATATTTTCAGGATATTTACCAATATCAATTGTTTCTGTAATGCTATAAGATTCAGTATTAATTACATGTACTTTCCCTTCTGTTGTTCCGGCACTTACATAAGCTTTTCCGTTTGCGCCAACAATATATCTCGGGTAATTTACTTCAATTGTTGCAATTGATTCAAAAGTTCTCATATTAACTACTTCAATCTTATTTGAATTATTAACAACAATATATCCTTCTTCTCCTATAACCGTGAAGCATTGTACAATGTCGCCCGGAGAATTGCCGTTTGCTTCTTCAAACAAACCGCATATCAATTCGTTTGTTTCAGGATTATAATAATTTATTGAACCATTATTATTGCCATAAATTCCTTCGCTTGTAATAAATATTCCGTGCAAATAGCCGGTTTGTTCAGACAAATTATTCGATATGCCTTCTTCAGATGCTAACATTGCCAAACCCAGTACATCAAAAACACTTTGCTCATCAACAGGTTTTATAGTTAAAATTTCATTTCCGTAAAAAACAGAGGAGCTTGTAATAGTAATAATTGCAGAATCGGCTCCTGCAATATGACTAAGTGTATATTCCGCATCAATTTCACTATCTCCTGTAATTGAAATAATAAAATCAGAAGTTTCAAGATTACCGGTCATATCAGCATTTGCATAAACCGCTTCACTAAAAATAACTTTTGCAGATAAATTATCATTCGACATTTCAACACTTACAAAAGTTGGCGAAAGATTAATATCTTCATCATCATCTTCGCAGGAAGTAAAACTAATAACTATGCCTGTAAACAACACAGCTAACAAATAATTTAATAAACTTAATTTTTTCATGATTAATTTGATTTTAGTTATTGATTAACGTTATTTATAAAATATTTAATTAAAAACATCTATTCCCAGGCTTAAATAATATGCTCTTCCGGGCATAGGAAGCTCTGTCATAACCTGGTACTCTGTATTAAATATGTTTAATATTTTAAATTGAATATTGCCTCCTGATTTTTTAAACCTGAAATTTGAACCTAAATATAAATTTGAGATTGTATAACCCGATAGTTCGCTGCTATTATTAGCAGTAGTATAATATTTCCCCGAGTAACTTATATTATAACCAATATAAAACCTGCGATAAAGGATATTTAGCGTTCCTTTTATTTCATTAAACGGAACATAAAATAATTGTTTGTTTTCAAGATTCTCATTGTCGGTATCTTTATTTGTTGATTTTGTATATGAATAGTTTATACTGGTTTTAATTAAAAAGTCAGTATTAAATTTATGATCAAAACTAAGTGATGATTCTATTCCTCTTGATAATACTTTGTTAAAATTTTGCGGGCCAAACATTCCCATCCATTGAATAAGGTTATTTATTTCTGAATAATAAACAGTTGTTTGAAACGACAGGCCTTTTAGTTTGTTAAATGGCAGATATTTTAATCCAAATTCACTGCTCCACCCTTCTTCGGGTAAAAGATCGGGATTGCCGGCATTAGGCCAGTATTTGTCATTAAAAGTCGGGCGGCGAAATTTATCGGAATAGTTTGCTCTTATAAAAAGCTTGTTTTTTTGTACTTCATACCTAAGTCCTGCCGAAAATAGAAGTTTAGGGTTTATGTCTGTATTATATTCTTTTCGAAAGGAGATGTTGGATATTAAATTTGAAAAATTAAATTTAGCAGCACCAATAAAAGCAACATCCTGCTCATTAACAATATTTTCGTAAGCAGAAACATCGGCTTCTTTAAATGCATAATTACCTCCGCAATCAATAATAATATTATCAGAAAAATAATAACGATAATTTATTTCATTATATGAACATTTTGTTTTTATTTCAGAATAAATAAAATAGTCATTATCATCAGCATTTGTTTTATCTGTATATAGCTGATAATCGTCAAAATAAGCAATATTTATTTTTAAGCTTGATTTCTCGAAAACATTTGTCCATTTAATGTATGATTTAAAAGTCCGGTCGTTTTGAAATTGATTGCTCTCAGTAGTTACACCAAGAATGTTAGGTATTTCTTTATCTTTATCCTGATACCATATCCCTGCTGCAATTGTGTTTTTACCCGGAAGCCTGAGATAAATATTCTGAACCGTTCCTTTATTTTCAAGCTTGTTATGTTCGCGGTGTAAAATTGTATCCGGCCTGGAATCGTAATATGTAAAATCATTTTCGGCATGTTGAAGAAATCCGTAAATATTATACCGGAATTTATTATTTCCGAATTTCATTTTCAGGCCGTACCTTTGGTTATTAAAACTGCCAAATTCTGAAGAAAACCGGATATTAGTTTTATTATTCCAGTCAGGAGTATTAATTAAATTTATTGATCCCCCAAAAGTACCGCTTCCATGTAGAGAACCTGCTGCTCCTTTTGTTATGTTAATATTGTCAGTCATATCAACCGAAATATTCGATAAATCCATTGTTCCGAGGGTTATTGAATTAATAGGGAAACCGTTCCAGTTTACTTGTGTGTGATTTGAACCGCTTCCACGTAACGAAATAGTTGAAAGCGAACCTGTACTGCCATAGGATTTTATAAATACAGGAGACAAAACAGATAATAATTCTCCTAAGTTTGATGAATAATTCATCAACAAACTTAGCGTGTCTATTTCTATAAGTTGATTATCTTCTGAAAAAAAGCTTGTTCTTGATCCTGTAAACGTAACTTCCGGAATCGTATATACCAATAAAGTATCAATACTTTGTCCTGTAGAATAAAAAGAACAAAAAATAAATAAAACAAATAAATAAAATTTTCTGATCAACATTTTATCAAATTCAATGTTTACTCCCGAACATTAATATAATGTGGTTTTAATGGCAGGTTTTCTGACTTACTCTTATTTCAAACGCCTTCCCACCGTATAAATCGGCAGTGGCAAAGAATGTTTGAAACTTTTATCAAGAGATTACAGCAGCGGGTACTGTTCAGGAATTCCTGTTTTTATACAGGGCACCTGATTCCCTTTTAATTCCAAAAACATAAAACGTTTTTGAAAAACCATTTCAGCAGCAAATATAAATACTTTTTTAATTATTACAATTAATTCTTGTTAATTCATTATTTTAGCTTCCCTATAAATAAAAAAACATGAACGAAAATCATATCTTAAAAATATCAACCAGCCTTTCTGTAAAAGACTGGCAGGTAAAAAATACAATTCAATTATTTGATGAGGGGGCAACAATGCCTTTTATTAGTAGGTATAGAAAAGAGGCAACAGGAAGTTTAGATGAAGTTCAGATTGCCGCAATAAAGGATCAGTTTACAAAACTATTAGAAATTGATAGCAGGAGAGAGACAATTCTAAAATCAATTGATGAGCAGGGGAAGTTAACAGATGATTTGAAAAAACGTATTGAGGAAGCCCAAACTTTAACAGAACTTGAAGATATTTATTTGCCGTATAAACAAAAAAAGAAAACCAGGGCCACAAAAGCTAAAGAAAAAGGATTGGAGCCCTTGGCTAAAATAATAATGAAACAGCAAGAGCTTAATATTATTAGTAAAGCTGAGCAATTTATTAATGATGAAATTCCTTCTGTTGATGATGCCTTGCAAGGAGCTCGTGATATTGTTGCTGAATGGATTAACGAAAACGAAAGAGCACGTAATAGTATTCGTCGTTTATTTCAACATGAATCAAAAATTCAATCCAAAGCAATTAAAGGGAAAGAACTTGAAGGAATAAAGTTTAAAGATTATTTTGAGTGGGAGGAACCATTAAAACGCTGCCCTTCGCATAGATTATTAGCAATGCGCCGAGGCGAAAATGAAGGTTTTCTGAAAATTACAATTTCCCCTGATGAGGAAAAGGCTTTAGAAATATTGGAAAATCAATTTGTTAGTGGGGTATATGATGTTTCGGAACAAGTACGTGAAGCTGTTAAAGATAGTTATAAACGACTCTTGTCTTCTTCAATGGAAACAGAATTTAAGAATTCATCAAAAGACATTGCAGATGAAGAGGCAATTAAAGTTTTTGCTGATAACTTACGACAGCTTTTATTAGCTCCGCCGCTTGGACAAAAGAATATTTTGGCAATAGATCCCGGGTATAGAACCGGTTGTAAAATGGTGTGTATTGATACTCAGGGTAATTTATTACATAACGAAACTATCTATCCGCATCAACCGCAAAATGAGAAAGGAATGGCTATGAAAAAGATCGATTCAATGGTCGAAACTTTTAAAATTGATGCCATTGCTATTGGTAATGGAACTGCCAGTCGTGAAACTGAAGCTTTAGTTAAAAGGATTAGATTTTCAAAGGATGTGAGAGTTTTTGTTGTTAGTGAAGATGGAGCATCAATTTATTCGGCATCATCGGTTGCACGCGAAGAATTTCCTGAATATGATGTAACCGTGCGTGGTGCTGTGTCTATTGGTCGCAGGTTAATGGACCCCCTGGCAGAACTTGTTAAAATAGATCCCAAGTCAATTGGTGTAGGGCAATATCAACATGATGTGGATCAAAATAAACTAAAAGGCAAGTTGGATCAGGTTGTTGAAAGTAGTGTAAATAATATCGGTGTTAATTTAAATACTTCAAGTAAGCACTTGTTAACTTATATTTCAGGTCTTGGTCCGCAGTTAGCAAAAAATATTGTTGATTACAGGAAAGAAAATGGAGCTTTCAACTCAAGGAAAGAATTGCAAAAAGTAAAAAGAATGGGCGATAAAGCTTTTCAGCAGGCTGCAGGATTTTTAAGAATAGATAAAGCTGAAAATCCATTGGATAATAGTGCTGTTCATCCTGAAAGCTATCATATTGTAGAAAAAATGGCTTCGGACTTAAACTGTGAAGTGATAGATATAATTAAAAATGAAGATCTCAGGAAACAAATAAAATTAGAAAATTACATATCAAAAGACGTAGGATTACCAACCTTAAATGATATTATTAAAGAATTGGCAAAACCTGGTCGTGATCCTCGTCAGGGTATAAAAGTTTTTGAGTTTGCTGAAGGAATCCATAAAATTGAAGATTTGCATG